>NZ_JADPJR010000041.1:0-42914 GCF_023073535.1 Bradyrhizobium sp. 179
GACCAGCTCCGACGACCCGAGCGCTCCCAGCAGAGCACGCCGATCAAAGGGGTCCCTTTTGGATGCCGATAGGGGGTCCCAGTCGAACGCCGATTGACACGCATCCGGGCGGGTAGGGCGCGCGGCCGGCTCGGGCCTGGCGACGTTCCGGCGATTTGGTCGGGTCGGGGCGGGCACTCCGGGCAAGTGTCGCCGGGCGGGTGTCGCCGATCGCATCCAGCACCTCCGCGATCGCGACCGCGGCGGCTTGCGGGGAGCAACCAGGCCGCGTGCCTTCGCAGGCGCTCTGAAGAGCGCGATCGCGGACGTGCGGGTCGATGTCCTGCATCCAGCCGTGCTCCTCGCACTCGCGGGTGGCGCCCGCTTCTTGCAGCACGGAGATCGCCCAGCCGCCCCCGTGTTCGGATAGTTGGTCGCCCTTCCTTCGTCATTAGCATCGAGATCGCTCCTGTCGGGACAATCCTGTTCCGACGGACTGTGGAAGCAGCTACGCAGGCAGCGCTGGGTCTTCCTTCTCGCCGGTGACGACCTTCAGAGTGCCGTCCGGCAAGGGCCGCTGCAGCGCCTTCCTCATCCCAAGGACCGCGCATCCAGACGCTACTCTCTTCCGTCGTCAGGATCTCCTCGCCACCTCCGCCGGTGGACTCGCCCACCCAGGTCGTGCGCTCCGCCGACGGGCCGGCCAGAAGGATGACGACACGATCCTCGATGATGGCGCGCGTCGGCAAGCCGTCCCTTCGATGTTGATCAAGCCGCGGTTGGGCGGCCCGCTCCGGGCGCCGATCATGTCATGGACGACGGTCCCGCGTGGAATCGTACGCCGAAGGCCGCGACGGCGTCGTCGCCTTCGTGAACGCAGGCCCCATTTGAGGCGGCGGGCAATGCACTCCGCTGTGTTCGCGTCTTGCTATTGGTCAATACCGACTTTGCTTTCTTGGGACGTCGACCGAGTTTCTTGATGATCTCGCGGAGGTCGTTCGCGTACTCTTCTATGACCTTTAGGGCCGCATCGATGGGCTCGCGGACCTCGACCCCCAACGCAGGAACGGTCAAGTTTGCCGAAACCCGACGCGGAAGGTCAACCAAGTCACCGAATCCCGCCTTGGCAAGGCTCTAGGCAGGATGTGCGTCGCGAGCTCAGCCCGGTTTTCCGATGCGCGATGACGTTTGTGACAGGCTCAGAAGTCCACTGACCGTACTGGCAAGGTGGAGCTCATCGGCAAGCCAGAGGATGCGCAGCTCAAGGCCGCGCTCGCCTACCTGGATCGGAAGCCCGGGACGGAAGCTAGATCGCTTTGATCTGCCGCGGGTGGGAAGCGGCACAGGACGGGCTACTGAGCCGAACGGTGGGGGGTAAGATGAGCATCCGAACCACCAAATGTCCGCGATGGCAGATTTGCCGAAGATCGGCATCACGTCCGGTTTAGCGAACCGATTCCGTCGCGCCGTTCGGACCTATCGAGGCTCCATTGGGACACCAGATAGCTGTGCCACAGCAGGACGCGGTTCAGAGCCAGTCGCCTTCAGCGGGTTCCTTCCTGTCGAGTATGTCTTCTGGATTTCCTGGCCTGCCTCCTCGATTGAGCGGGGCGAAATACGGCCAGGACTTGATTTAACCTGAGCCGGCGAGGCGTGCCAATCCGAATAGGCTCGATCCACTCTAATGTAGCCCCATGTATCCCTAGCGCCTATCTGCTCCGGGTATGAGATAAAAGTCGGGCTACATTTCGTTGCTAAACGATTGTAAACGCTGGTGCCGGCTGAGGGGATTGAACCCCCGACCTTCGGTTTACAAAACCGCTGCTCTACCGCTGAGCTAAGCCGGCATTTGGCTTTATTTTCAGGACGTTGCCGTCGATGCCTTGCGAACATCCAGCGAACGTTGGCCCTATTTTGGCCCTTTCGAAGATAGCGCCCGAGTGAGCTGACCGATTGTGTCGGCCGCCGCTTCATCGCCCTTCTGAGTCCTTTTAGCGTAGACCTTCAGCAAAACGCTAGGGTCATGGCCCAGTCTTTTCGCGACGACGTGCACCGGTGTTCCCTGGTCGAGCAACCACGTTCCATGCGAGACGCGTAGATCGTGCAGGCGGATTGAGAAGCCAAGGATTTTCTCTGCGCGGTTCACAAACTGCTTCGTGACGCTGTCAGGATGCCGCGGCGCGTGCATATCGCCGTCGGGAGCAGGGTAGATCAGCCAGTCGGTGGGAATACGGATCAGGCTGAGGTCGACATTTTCCCCGTCGGGCACGCCGGCGGCGACCTGAAGAGCAACCTTGCGCATCTCGAGCAGGTGCTCGACGAGCCCATCGTCGAGCTTGATCGTTCGTTTGCCACGCTCGCTCTTCGGCGGCTTGAACTGCAGCCCATGCGCCTTGGTGTATTCTAGGGCGCGCTCGATGCGGAGTGTCTTTGCGTCAGGATCAAAGTCGGACCAACGAAGCGCCAGTGCTTCGCCACGTCGCACACCCGTGAAGGACATGACGAAGACGAGATCGAACAGCGTCGAACCTCGAAAGCCCTCGACTAAGGTAACGATCTTGTCCTGCTCGAGCGCCTGTCCGATATCAGAATCGGCCGCTACCGGCTTCTTGATTGCCGCTGCCGGATTGATCTGGACAAGCTTAAGGTCCACCGCCGCCTGAAGACAGGCCTTCAAAACGGTTGCAACGTGATGCCGAGTGCGCGGTGCGAGATCCGGCATCCCGGTAGCGTAGAATTTCTTGATTTCGATCGCCTCGATCTGCTGGATAGGGCGATCACCCAAAATCGGGAAGACATGCTTTTTCAGGAGATCTTCGTAACGAGCAACCGTCTTATGCTGGCGCTCGGCGGCCTTCAGCGCGATCCAATCGGCCACCCATTCCCGCAGCGTGGTTTTGGCAGGCGCCACATGTGTGCGCTTCTTGACTGTTTCGAGAATGCTGCGAAGGCGGTCAACAGCCTGCGTTTTCGTACCCCTGAACGTGACCGCCTGGCGCTTGCGCTCCGCGTCATAGTAGCGAAGGCGCCACGAGTTTTCGCCGCGCTTCTGTATGCTGCCGTTGCCGTACGATCGCTTGCTCATTTTTTGCCACCCTCTTTGTCGATGTCCTTCCGGGCCTTGTTCATCATTCGCGTGAGTTTGCGCTGGGACGTTTCAACATCTTTGAGGGCAGCGGCGTGAGCCTCTTGCATTGCGGCGTGCTGGTCCGCCCTTTGTTTCTTTTTCTGCTTGAATGCTGTAACAGCCGCCATCCCCAACGTGCGGGGGTCGAATAGATCGTCAGCCGCGGCTGAGGGATGGTGATCGGCCGGACGCGTCGCCTCGAGCCACTCGTTAATCGCGACCCTCAAGGCATCGTGGACGTGGCGATCATCTTTCCATGCGCCACGTTCTTTGGGTTTCCACCAACAGAGGTCGAGCAACTGCTCGACGATCTCGGAAATATCCCTTGCGAGCGCAGTGATGCCGGGATCGCGATTGCTGCCGTCCTCGCGAAACGAACGATCGAGGCGAACACGGATTTCTTCCGCCGCTGAACGACCTGACTCGTGGGCCGCAGCGTCGATCGTGCCTCGCAAGGCATCATCGAGCGAAATCTTGAATTGCTTTTGCTTCATGTTAGGCCCTGTTGCGTAGTCCCTTAAAATCAGTAATACTGCCTTCTAAGGGCTACAAGCGTAACCCTACGACTTGGGTGCCTTTATGTCAACAGGGCGATACAGGACATGATCAAACAGAATGAAACGACGCTATTGACCTCCGCTTCCAGGCAACCCCGGCCACCGGGACGCGCGGCTCGGAAGATCCGGAGCCCCATCTTTGACCCCAAGTGGGACGGCCGATCGACATTTTCTGTGGAAGAAGCGGGGTGCGAGATCCTTGGTCTCTCCAAGGTCAGCGCCTACGCCGCAGCCAACCGCGGCGACATCCCGACAGTTCGTATTGGCCGGCGTTTGCTTGTTCCGCGTCTTGCGCTGGAGAAACTGCTCGGCGAGTAGCCCTCGTGCAGCCGGCGCTGTCTCTTTCGGAACTAACCAATTTGGTTGACGGCAGGATTGGCCGTCACGACGTCGCATGTCCGTTGTGTAGTCCTCTCTGTCGCGCTCCCGTCAACCGACGGCGCCGCGTTCTGCGCGTCTGGTTTTTGGAGCCTGAGTTCGCGACATTCAGATGCGCGCGTTGCGAGGCGGGCGGATATTCCGTCGGTCGAAACAGCGAGCGCGCCGATCCGGAAATCCTGGAGAAGGCTAGGGCTAAGTCGCGCGAGCTCCAACTTGAAGAGGCGATCAAGAGCCGGCGCAAGGCGCAATGGCTGTGGTCCCAGCGCGAACCAATCATAGGATCAATTGCAGAGACCTACCTACGACGGTGCCGCGGCTACCAGGGCGATCTTCACGCCACCCTCGGCTTCCTGCCGTCTCGGGGAGATCACCCACCGGCAATGATTGCTGCATTTGGGGCGGCCGTCGAAACGTTGCCCGGTGAACTTGCGATCTACGATCTCGCAATCCGCGGCGTCCACGTGACCAAGCTAAAAGCTGACGGAACGGGCAAGGCCGGCACTGAGGCTGACAAGCTCACGATCGGGGTCGGCAACACGCTGCCGATATGGCTTGCGCCCGTGAACGACGGCGGCGGCCTTGCGATCTGCGAGGGCATCGAGGACGCGCTCAGCGTGCATGCAGCAACAGGCTTGGGTGCGTGGGCTGCTGGCACCGCAGGACGACTGCCAGCGATGGCCGAACATGTCCCCGCCTATGTCGAGGCGGTGACCATCTTTGTAGATGCCGATCCCGTCGGGGAGAAAAACAGTATCGAGCTGGCCGCCCGGCTCGAGGCGAAGGGCTTTGAAGCAAGGCTCGTCCGACCGGGAGCACACGGATGAAGTCGGACGCCAATTCCATCCATCTAAACGGCGGCGCAGCTGCCCTACGTGCCGTGGCCGACGGGGGCGTGCGGCCAAAACGTCAGCAATCCGCAGCCAAACCGGGGATCACATTCACCAGATTCCGCGAGATCATTCTCTCGACAGCTCAACGCTACCTGGTGAAAGGCCTCATTCCAAACATGGGGCTTGTAGTAGTTTGGGGTCCGCCGAAATGCGGCAAAAGCTTCTGGGTGTTCGATCTCGTCTGCCACATCGCCGCCGACTGGGAATACCGCGGCAGGCGAGTGAAGCAGCGCGACGTTGTCTACTTCGCCTTTGAAGGGCAGGAGGGTTTTGGCGCCCGTGTGGAGGCCTTCCGGAAACAGCATGATGTGGATGACATCCCGTTCTATTTGTCCGGCAATCGCGTGGTGCTACCCCAGGACGGAGCAGCCGTGCTCAAGGCGATCGAGGATGAATTTCCCGAGGTGCACCCAGGCGTGGTGGTGCTCGACACGCTGAACCGGTCCATCGCCGGCAGCGAGAATACTCCGGAGGATATGACGGCCTACATCCGGACCGCCGACATGATCCGCGATCGCTTCCAGTGCGTCGTGATCGTGATCCATCACTGCGGGGTCGACGGTGACCGCCCTCGCGGCCACACCTCCCTTACCGGTGCAGCAGACGCCCAGATCTCGGTCAAACGGGACGCCGCAAAAAACATAGTTGCCAAGGTCGAGTTCATGAAGGACGGACCGGAAGGTGACGAGATCATCAGCTCACTGGAAGCGGTGACCGTGGGCCGGGACGATACCGGCGACGACATCACGTCGTGTGTCGTGGTCACAGCCGACAGCACCGCGCCGGCGAGCAAGGGCGCCGTCTATGGCCAGGCAGGCATCGCTTTGCGTCTCCTGCAAGACGCTCTCGCGAGCGGCGGCGAGATCTCCAGCCATCCCGCCATTCCCACGGGAGTCCGGACAATTCGGGAAGAAGCGTGGCGTGCCGACTGCTACGCCAGAATGTTCTCTCAGGACGCTAGCCAGACATCCAAACAGAAGGCCTTTGTCCGGGCTGCCAAGACGCTCCACGAAAGACAACTCATTGGAAAACATGGGGATCACGTGTGGTTGGTCTAAGCCCGGACAAGCCCGGACATTGCCCGGACATGATGACATTGTCCGGCGACATCCAACCCGGACAGACACGGACATATCCCTATAGGGATGTCCGTTTGTCCGGTGTCCGGTCCGGATGTGTACGGAGAGGGGGGATTGAGCTCGTTCATCCCTCTGCAAACTTCAGTTCTCAAAATCGCGATAATTCACCATTGCCTATCGCGCCCGACCTCGACGCCTTGAGCAGCGTCATTCGGACTGAAGCCAGCCAGGTGATTGGGCCAAGGTCTGGGCCAGCGCCTGGTCGACGTGCCAGCCATGCGAGTCTTATCAATGGCTTGCCGAGCATTGCGAGGAGCAGGTCAACGGATAGCCTAACCGCTGCCATGCCTCGACAGGTCAAATACCCATGGTTTCCCTCGATGAAATCTAGGATCGAGGGGGGTGGGGCAGGGAAAGTCCCCGCGTGCAATAATTTACGTGCTGGTTCTTTTTCGCGGCCTTGGGCCACCACACTCCGTGTCACATCGTGTCATCGCGAGTGATGTATGGCTGAGCCGATCCACACCGTGGCCGGCCTCGTTCATCTGTTCGTCGAGCGCGCTCGATCTCTAGGTCTGAGCCATCGAGAGGTCGATGAGCGCGCACATCTGGGGGAGGGCTACTTTTCCAAATTGGCTTGCGGAGATCGCCGACCGACGGCGGTGACGATCGAGAAACTTTGCGGAGCGCTTCAACTCGCTTTCCTGCCGTGTGAGGCCGTTGCCGCCCAAATGGGCGTTTGTGAAAACGACAAACACGACGATCATCCGTCAAACGAAAGGATGACGCGATGAGCGACGTGCACTCAATTCCGGTCCGTGTGCCTGAGGATCTTCGCCGCAAGCTGGAAGCAGAAGCGAAGGCGACCGACCGTTCGTTGTCGAGCCTGGTGCGAGTGATGTTGCAGGAAAGCTTCGCCAAGCGCGCCGGTGAACAGCGGAGCGCTGCGTGAGCATTCCCCCGAAAATTCCACCCCGTGCGCCGGCCATTCTCGCGCAAATCAAGCAAATCGAGGCGACGCTCTCAGGGCTTGAGGCGAAAACGCCAGGATTGGCGCTCGCGCTCGCCGAAAGGCAGCCAGGCGCCGCGAAGGTGTATGCCGAGCATGAAGCGGCTCTTGCGGCCGCGAAATCTGACCTCGTGGTGAAGTCGGCCGCGGCCAAGCAGGCGAGCGAGCTCGACCAAAAGGTGGCGAGGGAGCGGGTCGAGATGCTGCGAAACGCGGATCCTGATGACCTGATGATAGGGCTCAGTGCCCTCGACTGCTGCGATGGATGCAGCGAGACCGAATGCATGATCGCGCCCGGCGTTGGCCGCTGTGCGCACCCGCGCAAAGGGGGGCTGCCGCTCGCCTACCATAACGATCGGGTGCTCCACCAGCTTCAAGGCATCGCGCGAGAAGAAATCGCAGCGCTCGAGCGTGGCGACTACGATGATGACGACGCCGACGAGCAAGGAGAAGCGGCATGAGCCAATGGGGCGAAGGTTCACTTACTTTGGGTGACATGATCGTCGCCAACGCGACGCCGGCACCTCCAGCTGCTCCTGCGCCGCCGCCGGCTCCGGTCATCCCGGAAACTGAGGCAGCCGCTCTGGCGCGGAAAGCCCAACTGACGGCTGATCCCAAGTGGCGCGATGAATACCTCTCTGGCAGCCCGCGGCACGCGAAGGAGCTGAGCGATCTAGAGGCGGTCATCCAGAAGGGCAATGCAGACCCGCAGACGGAAATGGCCATTGCCGGCGAGCTCTTCGACGGCATTCAGCCCAGCGGCCATCTCGCTGCAGTTGGTGCCGCCGAGATGCTTCGGGAGGCCGGTGTCCGGGACACCGCGGTGATCCGACAGGTTCTCACTGGCGAAGCTGTCAGTGCTGAGGAACATGCTGCCGCGACTGAAACGAAGGCCAGACTTATGGCAAATCACGATTTCGCAAAACGCTATGTTAGCGGAGATGGTGAGGCTCGGCGTGAGATGACGTTATTGAACGTCATACTTTCGAGCCCGATCAAAGGTGCCGCGGCATGAACGGAGTATTTGCTAGCTTGTCTTCGGCTGGACGATCACTGGGTGGTCTCACCGGGGATTTTGGCGGCGGCGTGCTTCAACAGCAGGCTTCTGAGCAGACAGAAGAAACTCGCCGCAAGCGACAACGGGAGGCCCAGGCGGCAAACTATTCGCCGGCTGGTGTCGCGCTGAGTGGAATGGGAATTCTCGGGTGACACAGTCGACCAGCGACATTCAGATCGGCCCAGCGTTCTCCGCACTTACGGAGAAGCAGCGTCGGTTTGTGCTTGCGCTGTTCGATGCGCCGAGGTCGCACGGAAGCCTGACATTCGCGGCGAAGGCTGCCGGTTATCAGGCGAGCTCTCAAGCCAGCCTACACTCGATTGCCCATCAGCTTGGATCCGATCCGAAGGTCGAAGCCGCGGTCGCCGAGATCTCCCGTCAATACCTGGTTACGCTGGGGCCCCGCGCCGTCCGCGCTATGCGCAAGGTACTCGATAACGACAAGCACAAGGACTTTGGCCGCGTCCTTGGCCTCATCATGGACCGCGTTTCACCAGTTCAATCGACTGCGCTTGTGAAAGTGGAAGGCGAGGTGACGGTCTCGTCAGCCGATACCGCCCGCGTCATGGAGCGGATCGAGGAACTGTCGACAAGGTTTATGGTCGCGCTGCCGTCGCCGAAGGTCATCGAGCATGAGGCGGCTGAGTGATGTCGTACGGTCATCGCTACACGCTGGTTATGGCGAGCCTCACGAAGCGCTGCTTACAGGGGAAGTTGCCGGCTGAGATGCGGCTCGAATTCCTGCAGCATCTGGAGAAGATGACCGACACATGGCTGACCCCTGAGGTAATCGCCATCGTGGAGCCAATGGAGGCCAAGGGGATCGAACTGTCCGAAGAGGCGCGGAAGCTTGGTTGGAAGGGCGACCGAACGCACTCGACGTCTTTGCACAGAAATTCGATGTGTTCGCTGCGCTCAATCCCAGTTTGCAGCGGGCGTATGACGCTGCGTTCGCAAAGTATGAGAGACCGTTCTAACGGATAGGAGAGGCAATTGGCCGACCATTTCATCGCTTTGAACCGCGGCGTGACGGGCTTCAAGCAGAACGACTTCATCACCGGCACGGCATCGAGCGCGGGCGCCGGCATCGAGCTTCGCATCCTCGACGGCGCGGGCTGGACGAAAAAGGACGCGCTGAACGCGCTCAATGCCTTTCGTCTCTTCATCGAGACCGCACCGTGGGTCGCGACCGCCGGGGTCGACGTGAAGCTTTAGAGCTCCAAGGGGTCCGGATGCCCTTTCATCCGCGGCGGCCGGGACGCGGGGAGATCCCCGGCCAACAATTCGCAAGGCGTCAATGAGCGAGCAAGAAAGCGCAATTATCGGACTGAAGCGCGAGATCAAGACGGTGCGCGCAACGGCCCGGCGTCTGAGAGATCAGAACGAGCGCTGGCGCAAGGTGTGCGCCACGCTCCGCAGCCTTGCTGGTCTTGATGACGGGCAGTTTCAAAATCTGCTCAAGGCCGAGTCACTTCCCGTCGAGTAGGTAGCGCGCACCGGAAGCCGCGTTTCGGATTGAGCTGTCTCCGTAAACAGCTCCGACTTGGACAGGTCGCTAACGACCTTCGGCGCTCGAACGGATCGAGCCACGCCTCAAGGTTGGTCCGATGTTCTCTCGCCAGGTCCGCAGTCTCGCGCTCGCCGTTGCTTTCATCGCAAGTCTTTCCTCCGCCTCTGCCCAGACCTATCCGACTGTGCCAAACAACAGCGTGATCGGCCGCATCGGGGTCGGCACCGGCACCGGACCGGCGCAAGCCATCCCGTTCACCTCGCTGCCGTGGACGATCAACTCGACGCCTATCAACGGCGGCGCGAACGGGCAGATCCTCTACGACAACAACGGAAAGGTGGGTGAATATTCGGCATCAGCCGCGCGGACCTATCTCGGTCTGGCTGGCGTCTATTCCGTCGCATGCTCTTCAAACCAATGGATCTCGGCGATCGTAGCCGGGGTGCCTGGCTGCACGCAGCCGTCGTTCTCGAGCCTCACCGGCAACATCTCTGTCTCGCAGATGGGCAGCGGCACAGGCGCAACCGCGAATACAGTTTTCAGCGGTGGCGCAGTATGGGCAGAGCCGCAAGAATTTCGCTTCACGCCAATCAACGCTTCGCCGTCTGTACAATCTATTAAAACGCAGCTCCGAAAAATCCCGGTCTCTTGCGAGGATTACTCGGGCGGGTGCACCACCACCAACATCACCCAAGCAATCAATGATGCGATTTTCAGCGGGAGATGCTTTCAATTCAACGGCACATACACGACCACTAGCACGATCACCATCGACGGCACTGGTCTCGGTGGGGCTAGCAACCTCTGCATCGTCGGACGTGGTGGTTTGGTAGGGCCGTCTTCTGGAACGTTTAACGCGGTCCTGGAACTCAAAAATTTGACGGGCACTACAGTAGACGGCAACGTCACCATTAGCTGTAACAGCAATGCATACATTGGTGCCGGTCTTAAGATATGGTCTTCTGGTGTAGGATTGTCTGCACAATTTCAGAACATCGGGTTTTCACAATTTGCTAACTGTCGTAGGGCAATCCAGATCGGCGACCCAACGCAGTCGACGTTACCCATTTCCGAGATCAATATCTCGAAAGGGTTCTTCTACAATGTCGCTCAAGGCATCAGGGTATATTCCTCCAACGCGGTGGTGAACGCTTCGAATTTCACCAACATCGTTGATCCTCATTCGTCAGGCAACTGGGCGCTTACGGGCACCGGCACCTGCACGACCAACACCATCACGATCTCCAGCCCCGGCGCAAACAGCTACTTTGATCAGTACGACGCTATCTCGGGCACCGGTATCGTCGCCGGTACTTATATCACCGGCCAAACTTCAGGCGCGCTTGGTGGTGCGGGGGTTTATAGCCTATCGACTTCGGGCAACACTTGCTCTGCGGCGGCCATTACAGGTGAGAAGCGTGGGATCAACATCTGGACCTCGGGCGGCACGGTCTCGGTTAGCGGCGGCGAGGTACTCAACACTGTTGTCAATAACGGCTACCTTTGCCTTATCGATATCATGGCTTCACCGAACACCTACGGCAATTGTGGGTTCACCGGAAGTGTTCTTGAGGCTGGCGGCTCATACGCTGCATCCTTCAATCCGACAGCTATTGGCTCTCCAAACGGCGGTGGCCTGTCCTTCACCGGCAACCGCGGTTTCGTCGGCGGCCTGACCACTACCGATCTTATCACCACCGACGCCACCTTCGCCGGTAATATCACCATCTCGGCCAATCGCTTCTTCGGTACCTCATCCCGGACCGGCCGCAACATTGTGGCCAATAACTCGAGCACTAAAGTTTATTTTGATCTTGGCTCGTTCGGCGACAATATGTTGCAAGGCTACGCTGGCGTGTCAGGCGGGACACAGATTTTTGCCACCCCGACGAATTCGACCCTAATGAACTCGCTTGGGACCGACGTCGCTCTGAACAATACGGGGTCATACTTTGTCGGTCCTTCCGTAGCGCAGGGGACCGCAGGAACTTGGTTCGCGAGCGGCACCGTCACGCTTGTGGCTGGATCGGCAGATCAGTTCAATTGCCGTCTGACAGATGGGATCACTGTACTGGCGAGTGCAAATGCAGCGACGGCGGCGGCATCCCCGGCAAGAACGACCATCTCCCTGTCTGCCGTGGCAGTCTCTCCGGCCGGCAATTTGAGAATCGACTGCCAGGATCTGAGCACCACGACGGGAGCCATAAAGTTCAACGCATCAGGTCAGTCCAAAGACAGCACGATAACGGCTGTTAGGCTTCAATAGGGCGGGCAACTTCTGGCGCATCGTGGCGAACAACTGAGGGGGCTGCAGCACCTGCAGTTCCGTGGGTAATCGACTCGGTCCGCCGAGTCGGATAGGAGGGCTGCCTTATCGCAAAAACATCGGTTAGGAATCGATGGCACCCCAGCTATTTAAGTTTCTCAAGTCCGCGCATCTGGACAATATACTTATCCACGGCACGATCAGAATTTCGACTCTATCCTATTTCCGCGCTTGGGAGGGCGGACGCTGGATAGGAGATCCCAACGAGGCAACCACTACTGTAGCGGCCAGCGGCGCGGTGGTTGCGAGCAAACCGGGTGAGACGGTGTCAGACCCTTGGACACCCCCGGGTTTTGGACAGATAGTCAAGGCAAGCGATGGCGGAAAAGTCATTTTTAGTGGAGGAGCGCGAATCAAATTTCGGGGCGCCGACCGCTTCATCTTTTGTGTGTCTCAAGGCGAACGCGATCAGCTGGTTCAAGCTATGTGCAGAGATGCCGAAGAACCATACGATGCGGCTGTCCGCATTCTCCTCCCGCTAGAACTGCTAGCGCATCGGATTTTTTACCGAAGCACCATTGTCGAGTTTGGCGGCGAACCTACGAGATGGTTTTTTGCGTCGGTCAGTTCAGGGTCTGTCGCCTACGATGCCGATGAGCATCATCACTCCGCGGGTTTAGCACCTGCTCCGTCGGCCTTCCGGAAGGATCGGCATTTTGCTGCTCAATCGGAAGCAAGGATCGTTCTGACACCGCACAGGGACCTTGGGCGAGAATGGCTCACCGTGAAGCTGCCTCACCCGGAAAAGCTCTTCGTGGAAGAGTTTAGGATAATACCGTAGGTCCGATCGCCGCGCCGCACCGACGAAATGATTATCCTAGGAGGCCAAGCGTTCCGAAGGTGACTCTGCTTGCTCGAACAGTGACGTGGAGGATCGCGAGAAGATCGTACCTATCGACAGCTGGACGCAGCAGTCTGTCGGTCTCGACGCTTAACTTGATCACAAGCCCGTCATCCTGGAGAAGACAGTATACGGGGCGGCATGGTCCGGGTGTAGTGGAAAAGAAGTCCGCTTGCGCGGGAGGCGGAACGGACAGTGCGTCGAGAAACGTCTTCACGCGATTGTCTATGTCTCCTCCATCACCGATGAGCTGTCCAGGCGCTTGTTGCCGCAAGAATGTGACGTCCAATTCGCATTGCAAGTCGTTGCGCTTTGATATGAGGGGAGCAAATATTGAGGTGCCACGCTGTTCCAAGATCGCGTAGTCACCGGGCTGCGAGCCGGGGTGCCGAAGCCAGTCCTTCTTTTCACGAGCAAGAGGCTCGAAAGTCCAGAGCGCTTCCAGTTGTGGCGCGAGCTTCAGCCGGATGTCATGTATCTCCCGAAGAGTTGCGCGTGGGCGCGGCGGAATTGCGCCTTCGAAAATGAGCCGGAATTTCATAGGTGGCCTTGATGGCGTTGTAGAGCTCTACTGACTTCTTGGCTGAGGGAGAATCGAAGAACTGGCCATCTCGCAATAAGGTCATCCGCGGACCACGAGCGCGATGGACCTTGCCTAGTACGCCGACCAATTGTTGCCGTCCCAAACGAAACTCACCGAGGCGAAAGAACTTTCGATGCGCCAATCTGGAGATCCATCGATCGAACCGCCTTCGGCTTTGATTATGACCGCCCGCTTGTCGGAGTCCCCCTTCTTGTCCTTGATGGAAACAGTTTTTCCCTTGAGAAAACCGGACGGGAGCAAAATGACCGGCGAGACCTCCTCGCTGAGGTTGACTTGGACGAGATCATCCGTCGGCCCAATTCGGTAGGGATTGTCTCTGGTGACCTCCGCAATTCTGACCTGATACGTGCCCTTGCTTTCCTGCGCCAGCTTAAGGCGTTCTTCGAGAGTAGAGATTCGTCCGGTGAAATAGAAATACGCAGCGCCGTATCCGAAAGCCGTTGCGACTGCGGCGACCAAGATCGTCCACTTAACGTGAGCCCGCGAAGTGGGAAATCCATCAATGATGCGGTCTAGCTGATCAGTTGTACCCATAGAATCAAATTCAACCGGAGCGCGCGAGCAAACGCAATGCCCTCGCACACAGATTTTTGGTCTCACGGCCATTGCGCCGCCCCGACTCAGGCGCGCCCTTCCACAGCGCAATAGTGCGTTTTGTGGAGGCGATCATGGCAGGCGTCCAGTTATCTCGCTCCGATCTTCACCGCGCCGCTGAATTGAAGTGGCGCAATATGCCGCCGGGGATGCCCGCCGACTTGGCCGCTGAAATCATGACGAGGCTGAAGGCTGGTAGCACCGTCCGAAAGCTCACGTCGGGAATGAAGGACTTTGGCCCGGCGATCGTGAGCTACGCGCGGTTCAAAAAACATTGCGAGCTTCACCCTGAATGGGGTGCAGAGGCGTGGCGCATTTCGAAGACGAACGCGAGCCTCGGCAAGGGAGCACACAACAGGATCAAGACGCATTGCAAATTCGGTCACCCCTTTGCCCTCTATCAGCGCCTGAACTTCGACAAGGGTAGCGTTATTCGGAAGTGCAACAAGTGTCATTCCCTCCGGTACAAGGAAGGTGGTTTGGTTAAGCCAGAGGTGCTTGTGAAGGTGAAGGCTGAAATCGAGCGAGGAGCGACGATCAGTTCTTTGACAGCAGCCGGCCGGCCAACACGGCTGCTTGCGCACCACGCTCTTAAACGCGCCCGACGCGAAGATCCTGCGTTCGATCGCTTTGTTTACGAAAGGACAAAGGACAATGCCAAACGCGGGCAATTGCTGCGGTGGCAGCGCGTCAGAAACTCGGTCGTGCGCGAGGAGCAGAACGACTACTACAAAATCCGCGCGATGCTGCCGGCGAGTCTCTCGGAAAGAGACGACATTGTGAGCATGATTTTCGAGGATCTGCTGGCCGGTGCCCTAAAGCGCGAGGACGTTAAGAACCGCATTCGCGTTTACATTTCTGCCCACAACCAGGCCTTCGCGACCAAGTACCGCAAGTTCGGTGATAGTCCGCTGCTCTCCCTTGACGAGGCATTGTTCGACGACGGCTCGGGGACGAGAGGCGACACTGTCAGCCGTGGGCTCTGGGACTGAGAGTTGCGCCAGCCCTGGGAAAATTCCCAGGGTACCGGCGCGCCGAAGCGCCCCGAAAGGGGATAGACAAAATTCACCAAATCATGGTGGACTGTCCGATGGGTGTCGAAACCCGGACCGAAGATATCGCCGTCGAAATTCCCTGGCAGGAATTGCCCTGACGCCTGGCAGCGTTGGGCGGCGGCTGAATGAGCCTTGCGGCTCAACGGACGCGCTTGGCGGCGCGGCTCCGAACCCGATCTCTTTGCCTCAGAGCGGCGCTCTTGGCAAGGGCCGGGGGCGGACTGCTCTGTCCAAGGCGCAAGCCTAAAAGCGTCCGACCAGTCTCTTCGGCTGGTTTCGACCCCCCGGCTGCCATGGCTGTCCCATGGCGTAGGCTGTCGAAAGCCTTCTCCGAAGAGCACCATCATGTCCAACGTCATCGACCTGTCCACGCTGCGAGCAGCACGCGCTCTGCCGCTCGAAAACGTTCGCCCTGTCGAGTTCACCGTCACGAAGCGCCAGCGCGGCTGGCGGGGGCGCAATCCGCTCAGGCGCCCCTGCAACAGGATTTCAAACGCCGTCACCGTGGCGGGCAAAATTCGGCGAGGCGAGGCGCTCCGGGTCGATCGCTACCTCGACGAGCGCGCCATCCTTTGGGAAGGCGTGGAGGCCGCTCGGCTCCTCCTGGCGGAGTTGTTCGAGCTCGCCGTGAAGCATGGTGCGGGGGCGGACCAATGAGCAACCTCAGCCAATTCCCGCAAGCTGGCCAACGCGCTCTTTGGGACAAGCACCAAGCAGAGTCATTCCGCGCGATGGAGGGACCTCTGCTCGATTGTGTCCGAATGGCGGGCATTTCCGCGCGGCTCATGTCGGATGTTGCTGACGACACCTTCGACGAGCAATTGGCTTTCGCCGTCTATCACACAAGAGAGATGCTCGAGGCGCTGCTCTCCACCTACCTTGCCGGCTACAAGGAGGGGCGCATCACATGAAACGCCGGCGCCGAACCGAAGCGTGACCGGCAGCGGCTTAGGATGCATCGCCGACGGTGAGGCGGTAGTGACGAGGCCCGCCGGTTCACGCTGGCGGGCCTGTTCTTTGTTGCCAGAACGTTCCGACAGAGGCCGAGGCGCCGGCCTGTTTCCGGCCTCAGCGGCCTAATTTGATTTTGGGGGTGGCCCAATTTGGCGCTTTCCTATAGCCAGGACCGGATTGTAGGCGTACAGGTATTGCATCACCGCGCGATCCCTTAATGGCAGCTATCGGTGGCCGAGAGACATCACAGCGCTCCCGCCTTGGTTCGGAGCGAGAGCTATGTCCCTCCAGTCGGCGCGAAACCTGCCTTCTCCCACAGACAGTCAGATCAAGTGTGACCGCTGTGCAGTCAACCCCCCACTGCTGCAAAAACTCCTGAATCCCCGAACTGGCGGCACCGTGCGCATCTATAGATGCCAGTGTGGCCAGCAGATGTGGCGCGAGACCCATGAGTAAGGCTTCCTCAGTTGGCGGCTCCTAGGCACGCCGGAGAGAATCTGCAAGGGAACGACTCTCCAGCTGAGAGAATTGAATTTTCGGTCTGTGGCGCGATCCTCCAAGTGTCGCGACATCCACCCGGGACGGCCCATCGTCTGACGCGCGTTTGGCGGTGGGTCGGTTCTCGCGGCTCGTTGGCGCTCTCCTCCAGCACGGGAACTCGCGGCAATCGGTCGGATTGGTGCTGTGCTCCGGTTCAAAGCCCCTTGGTGCCGGAGCGTCCAACGGCCCCAGCCGCCGCCTTTAGCTGGAGCCGTTTTTTTGGCCGGCTATCGCGCGTTTCGATAGCCCATGATTGCAAGCCCATGATTGCAAGCTGCGGGTTGCCGCGATCGAAGTCAGGCCGGACGTCGGCGCCGCGGCTGGCGCAACCTGCGCAGACGAAGCGCGGCTCGAGATCAGATAGCCGCACCTCATCGGCCCAGCGATCGGCATCCAGGGCAACGTGACGGCCGCAATGGCAGTAGACCAGGACGCCGCGCACGCCCATGCCACGCATCTGGCCGAAGGTGATCTTGAGCGGTCGACCGTCGGCGTGAGTAGGCGTGTGGCGGCGGGCATGGCGGGGCATCCCACCATCCAAGCGCGGCGCCGGCGAGAGTCAAATGATCAATCCCTTGGGCCTCGGTGCGCGCGCGAGCTACTGCGCGTCGTGGGTGTGTAAAGCAGGCCAACGGCGCCCGGTCATTCGTCCGCTTGCGGCGGGAGCGGATACTTTCTGGCCAGATGGCCAAGCGGCTCACCCGCCTCGACGTCGGTGAGCTCGCGCAAGCCGAGGATCTGTGCTCCAGATCGGCTGCGGTAAACGTCAACTTGATCTCGCCAAATCTGAGGCGTCGGACCGCGGGGGCCGCGAAGCCATACAAACCAGGCCCTACTCAACCTTTCACTCCTGCCAGCGGATCCTAGTGGGGCGCCACGAGCGCAGCCACGCTGAATGCGACCACGCAGGCGGCCGCTAATGACCAGAGTGCTATTGCAATCTCTTTTGGCATGGAGACTAAAACAGGAAGGCCGGGTTCCGGGTTCCTCCGGCTTGATCTCCACGGGTCCGACGTCAATGGTCCTTCTTGGTGAAAACCACGACGTCCCCATCGCGCCGCGGTGCGCAACCGTAGTCTGCGGCGAAGCGTCCAAGCTCCTCAAGGCCCGCCGTATCGAATTCGCTTAGCGCAGTCTCATCTCCCTCGTCGAGGCCGGAGAACAGCCATTGGGCTTCCTTGAACGTGATAGAGCCCGCTTGCCCAGGGGACAGCCCTTCAAGCGCCTCTGCGAGCTCGTCCTCTGTCCCGGCCTTCAATTCAGCCACGTCCGTCATCGATCGTCCTTTCGATTTATTGCCCGCCTCATTTAGTCTCCGGCTCCGTCTCCGCCAACATAAGTTCCTAGAAATTTCGGCGGCGACTTTGGAGGGCCGTCTGGCTGCCGGAGCCTGATCCGGCATGGGGCCGGATCAGCACGACATCGACAGCGCGCGCGCATGGAGCGCATCAGCCGGGATTTGGCGGCGGAGAGTCCGCTGCTGCTCGCGCGCGCGGGTCTGCTCGAGATGGCAGCGAACTATCGCGCTGAGGCGGAGAGTCTTGGCCCCAATGTTGGCCACAAACTTCCCGATACGCGATGTTATGAGACGTACAGCGATCGCGCTCGCAGGCTGAAATTTCCAACGAAAACAGAGAGAGCAGTACGGCCCGTCACGCGCCTCTGCGCATTACAAAACCGCTGCTCTACCGCTGAGCTAAGCCGGCGACACTTGGGGAAGGGGCCGGCAGATGCCGGGAGCCGTCCACCCGTGCGCGCCGCAATATCAGACTTGGCCGGAAAGAGCCAGAACCGCGATCGTCGTCGCGACACATGAATCAGGCGGCCCAGCGGGCCGCCTGTTGTGCCGTTCGATATGAGTCCCGTTTATTGGCACATGTGCCGGCGGCCATCTTCGCCCTTGAACAAGGTGCCGGGCGTGCAGACGAAGCCGTTACGCTGGGCATAGGTGCGGGTGTCCCAGCGGCGATTGTCCCACGAATTGTCGTAGGCGTAGGAATTGTCCCAGGCGCGGAACGGAGCGGTTGCGATCGCCCCCGCGGTACCGATCGCGGCACCGGCTACGCCCGCGGCGACATCGGTCGGCCAAAAGCCGGTGCGGCTCCTGTTCCAGTCGTTATTCCAGTCGCCGCTGTTGGTCTGCCGATAGGACATGCGACGATGGCGATAGCCCCGATCGGTGTACGGGTTTCCCGGTCCGAGGTTCTGGCAGTTGGCATTGGGGAACTGGGCCGAGCAGCGGGCAGGATTATTGATCACCGCCTGTGCCATCGCGGAGCCCGCGAGAGTGGTGGTTGCGATCGCGACGGCGCCGAGGACTTTGACATTCATGATTGTTGGCTCCCGTTGTGATTGAACGGGGGCTAAATATCGAGCACGCCGGACGTTCCGGTGAAACCAGTCGATTCTCGTGGCTGGACGGTCAAACAGATGTGAGCATTCGGCGTGGTTCCTGTCGGTGAGCTCAGCGCCGTTAACGCTTCACTAGTCCGCTTTGCAGCATTTGAGCAGCGCGCAATCCTTGCACATTAGGCTTACCGGAAATTGGTGAGCGGGCCTTAACCCTCTCGGCGTTGCGATCGGATAGGTTGTCGCCGGATAAATGGGGTCCTCTCATGCGCGCTGTGGCGCTCGCCGCTTTTCTGATCGGACTGCCCGCGACGGCGCTTGCCGGCGGCGGCTTCGATATTGTCGTTCCCGGCCGTCCGGGCGTGCCGATCATCATCAACAACATCGACGCATCCTATAGCGTTGTCGAGGGCGTCTGGGGCCTCGGCAAGAACCAGCAGGTGCAGCCGACGATCTATGGCGGGCGTTATATCGCCGAGCGGCAGCCCGACGACGTTGGCCATTATTATCCGACGTTGGGCCTGCGGCCCGGCTACGGCCGGCTCGAGGTCGAGCCGCCCGCGAACCGCAGATTGCCGAAACCGGCCGAGAGCTACCACCAGAGCTGGGGCGCGCAATCGGCGCCGCTGCCGCCGCAGATGGACGTGCCCATCGATCCCCCGCCGGTGATCCTCGCGCCGGAGATCAATGTGAATCCGCAGCATCGTCGGCCGCGGCCGCATGCCGAGGGGGCCGGCAAGCCGCCCGGTTAAGAAACGTCAAAATCCAACAAACGAAGATTAACAGGAGAGAGTAATGCGTCAGATAATTTCGGGACTGGTCGCCGCGGCTGCCGCGATGTTCGTGGGGGCCGCGCCGGCCGCGGCGTGCGGCTTCAATCCGTGCCAGCCGGTCGCGCCGGTCTATTCCGGCTGCAACACCGGTTGCGGCGGTTATGGATACGGTTATGGCGCCTATGAGCGCCTCGTCGAGCCGACCACGCAATATTACTACGTCAACCAGGGGCCGACCTACACCGGCCCGGGCGCGTTCGCGCCGTATCCGACCTACCGTGAAGACGCGGTCGTTGCCCCCGCCAATTATGGCTACGGCTATGGCTATCGCGCCGCCGCGGTCGCAGCTCCGGACGCCTATCCCTATCGTCGTCCGTACTATCGGCCGTATCGCTACGGCTACGGCCCGCGCCACGGCTATCTGCCGCGCGTGCACTACGGCTACGGTCCGCGCTATGGCTACGCCCGTCGCTTGCCCGCGCCGTACTATTACGGCGGCCACCGCGTGCTGCGCCGTTACTACTGATCTCTGACTAGCTGCCAACGAGACGCCCGTTCGCGTGATGCGGACGGGCGTTTTGCTTTTTGTGGCGTGAACTTGTTCTGTGTTGGCTTGCCAAGCCGAAGCTTGCGTTCGCCTCAGTCCGTCTTCGCCCTACGGGCTTCGCCGGACACCACGCTTCACCCTTCGGGATCACGTGGCTGCGCCATGCGTAGCCTGAAGGGTGAAGCGTGGTGGGGGAGGCAGGACTCGAACCTGCGAAGCCATGAGGCGGCTGATTTACAGTCAGCTCCCTTTGCCACTCGGGACACTCCCCCGCTCGACGGCAGCACAATCGGGCCGGACCTTGCCGGCGGACCGAAGACGGCCATGGAACGTGAAGGCCGCGACAACCCGGATCGGGGCGCGACCGGGCGCGTTTATGAGCGATGCAGTGGGGCAAAGTCAACCGAGGCGAACAGCTAAAACCGCGCCCAAAGGCAGCCAAATTGCCATATTCCCGCGCCCGTGACACAAGCGAGCCCATGAAGGATCGAAAATTTGGCCCCAAGGGGGCTCGCGGCGGGGCTAAGCCCTTCAACAGGCCCGGGAAGTCCGCCGGCCGGCCAGCTTGGCGCGACCGCGATTCGCACTCCGACGGGCCCGTTATCCTGTATGGCTGGCACACCGTCACGATGGCGCTTGCCAACCCTCGGCGGCGAATCCGCAAGCTGACGCTGACCGAGAACGCCGCAAGGCGGCTTGCCGACGAAAACATCGCGACCCCCGTCGCGCCGGAGATCGTGCGGCCCCAGGAGATCGACCGTCTGCTGTCGCCCGACGCCGTGCATCAGGGTCTGCTCGCGGAAGCCGATCCTCTGCCTTCGCCCGACATCGAGACACTGAAGCAGGAAGGCATGGTGCTGGTGCTCGACCAGATCACCGATCCACACAATGTCGGCGCGATCTTGCGCTCCGCCGCGGCCTTTGCGGTGAAGGCGATCGTCACCACCGCGCGTCACAGTCCGGAAGCAACCGGCGTGCTCGCGAAGGCAGCCTCCGGTGCGCTCGAGCTCGTGCCGCTCATCACCGTGCAAAACCTCGCTCGCGCGCTCACCGCGCTGAACGAGCGCGGCTTTCAGACCGTCGGGCTCGACAGCGAAGGCACTGAGGATCTCGGCGACGTCGCACTGCGTGAGCCGCTGGCGCTGGTGCTCGGCGCCGAAGGCAAGGGCCTCAGGCAGTTGACCCGCGAGACCTGCAGCGTCGTGGCGCGGCTCGACATGCCCGGCGAGATCAAGAGTCTCAACGTCTCGAACGCCGCCGTGCTCTCGCTCTATGTCGGCGCAAGCAGGCTCGGGCTGATGAAGCAGGGCGCGACGTCCTAGACCGAAGGCAGACTTTACCCGATCAACTCCCGCACCATCGGCACCACCTTGCGCCCATAAAGCTCGATGCTGCGCATCAGCTTCTCGTGCGCCAATGGACCTGCCGAATATTTCAACTGGAAGCGCGAGATGCCGAGCGCCTTTGCCGTCTTGGCGATCTTGCGTGCGACCGTTTCCGGCGCGCCGACATAGAGCGAGCCGTGCTCGGCCTCGTTCACGAACTCGTCGCGACCCATCGGCGGCCAGCCGCGTTCCTTGCCGATGCGGTCACGCATTGCCTTGTAGTCTGGCCATAGCTCCTCGCGCGCCTGTGCGTCAGTCTCGGCGACATAGCCGGGCGAATGCACGCCGATCGGCTGCGCCGGGCGACCGAACTCCTTGAACGCGCGATGATAGAGATCGACGTAAGGTGCAAAGCGCGCGGGATCGCCGCCGATGATCGCGAGCATCAAGGGCAGGCCGTAATGCGCGGCACGCACCACCGATTGCGGACTGCCGGCGACGCCGATCCAGGTTTTCAGCGTGCCGTTCTCGATTGGCGGATAGACCAATTGATCGCGCAGTGGCGGACGCAGCTTGCCTTCCCATGTCACCGGCGTTTGCGACAGCAGTGCCGTGAACAGGTCGAGCTTTTCTTCGAACAGCTCTTCGTATTTGCGCAGGTCGAAGCCGAACAGTGGAAAGGATTCGGTGAACGAGCCGCGGCCGAGGATGACCTCGGCGCGCCCGTTCGAGAGGGCATCCAACGTGGCAAAGCGCTGGAACACGCGGATCGGATCGTCCGAGCTCAGCACTGTCACGGCCGAACCGAGATGGATGCGCCTGGTGCGCGCCGCGATGGCTCCGAGCACGGTCTCGGGCGAGGAGATCGCGAAGTCGGCGCGGTGATGTTCGCCGAGACCGATGAAGTCGAGAGCGAGCTCATCGGCCAGCACGGCTTCGTCGACGACGTTGCGGATCACCTGCGCATGCGAAAGCATCGCGCCGGAGGCGTCCTTGGTGACGTCGCCAAAGGTATCCAGTCCGAATTCGAGCGGTGCGGTCATCGAATGAAGTCTCTGCGGGAAGATGGACGACACTTAATGAACAGCCGCACCGCCACAAGGCGGCTTTCGGAAATGCTCAGTTTCCGTTTGTTCAATCGGGCCCGAACCTACCGCCACATCCCGCGCATCTTCGCCCCGATGTCGATCTTCGGCCCCTGCGCCGCGGTGCGCGCCGCACCCGCTGCGGCCTTCGGCCAGCCGGTGCGCTCGAACAGATAGACCAGCTGCTCCGGGATGAAGCGGGTGCGCGAGGCGTAGACGTGGCGGTCGCCCTTGGCGGCCTGGCCGTGGACGAAGAAGCGCTGTGGCACGACGAGGTGGAGATCGTCCTTGGCGCGCGTCATTGCGACATAGAGCAGGCGGCGCTCCTCTTCGAGCTCGGCGGTGGTGCCGGCGCCGAGATCGGAGGGCATGCAGCCGTCGACGACGTTGAGCACGAACACCGACTTCCACTCCTGGCCCTTGGCGGAATGGATGGTGGAGAGGATCAGGTAGTCCTCGTCGCGCAACGGCGGACCGGATTTGTCGCTGGTTGCATTGGGCGGATCGAGCGTGAGCTCGGTCAAAAATTTCTCGCGCGAGCCGTAGCCGCTCGCGATCTGCTCGAGCTGCATCAAATCGGCGCGCCGCGTCTCGGCATCCTCGTGGATGCGGTCGAGATGCGGCTCGTACCAGAGTCGCACGCGTTCGAGATCGGTCGGCCATTCCGAATAGCGCAAATTCTGGGTCGTACGGACGAAGTCGGTCCAATCTGCACCGGCACGAGCAGGCGCCGGGAGCTGGCCGAGCGCGGTGAGCGGATCGGTGCTCTCGGCCATCTGGTCCAGCACGCGCTGCGCGGTGGCGGGTCCGATGCCCGGCAACAGATGCAGGATGCGGAAACCCGCGACCCGGTCGCGCGGATTCTCGGCGAAACGCAGCAGCGCCAGCACGTCCTTGACGTGGGCTGCATCGAGGAATTTCAGTCCGCCGAACTTGACGAAGGGGATGTTGCGGCGGGTCAGCTCGATCTCAAGCGGGCCCGAATGCGAGGAGGTCCGGAACAGCACCGCCTGGTGCTTGAGCAGCGCGCCTTGCTCGCGATTGGCCAGCACTTGTTCGACGATGTAACGGGCCTGATCGGCCTCGTCATGCACGGTGACGAGCTGCGGCTTGTGCGACGAGGCGCGGTCGGTCCACAGATTCTTGGTGAAGCGCTCGCGCGCGAGGCCGATGACGCCGTTGGCCGCCGCCAGCACTGCTTGCGTCGAGCGGTAGTTGCGGTCGAGCGTGATCATTTCCGCACGCGGCGAAAAGCTCTGCGGAAAATCCAGGATGTTGCGCACTGTGGCGGCGCGGAACGAATAGATCGACTGGGCATCGTCGCCGACCACGGTGAGCCCGTGTCCGTCGGGCTTCAGCGCCAGCAGGATGGAAGATTGCAGGCGGTTGGTGTCCTGGTATTCGTCGACCAGCACGTGATCGAAGCGGCCGCCGATTTCTTCCGCGATCAGCGCATCGCTCATGATCTGCGACCAGTAGAGCAGGAGATCGTCGTAATCGAGCACATGCTGGGCTTGCTTGGCCTCGACATAGGCCGCGAACAGGCCTTTCAGCTCGGCCGACCAGCCCGTGCACCAGGGATAGTGCGCCCCCAAAACCTTCTCGATCTCCATCTCGGCGTTGATGCAGCGCGAGTAGATCGAAAGGCACGTGCCCTTGGCCGGAAAACGGCTCTCCGTTTTCGAGAGGCCGCGCTCGTGCCGGACCAGGTTCATCAGGTCCGCGGAGTCCTCGCGATCGTGGATGGTGAAGGCGGGGTCGAGGCCGATGCGCTCGGCATATTCGCGCAGGAGGCGCGCGCCGATGCCGTGGAAGGTGCCGGCCCAGGTGAGCGCATCGCGCATGATCGCGGCGTTGTTCTCGCCCAGCACTTTTCGGGCGATGCGTTCGACGCGGCCGGCCATCTCGGCCGCGGCGCGGCGGGAGAATGTCATCAACAGGATGCGGCGCGGATCGGCGCCGGCGACGATCAGATGCGCGACACGGTGGGCGAGCGTGTTGGTCTTGCCGGAGCCGGCGCCGGCAATGACGAGCAGGGGGGCGCCCACGGTCGCGCCTTCCGCCACGCCATGCTCGACGGCGCGGCGCTGCTCCGCATTGAGCGTGTCCAGATATGTCGCCACGAATCGCCCCGGTGAAAGGCTGAGAGTCGGCGATCCCGGCGCGAATCGCAATCCAGCTGGACGAAACCGGGTTTAGGATTTAGGGGGAAAGACGGCCCCAAGTTCCAGCCTGAGAAACCCTCCGGTATGACCGAGCTCAAGCCCGACCAGTTCGAGATGCGGCGGCTGGAATCGCTCAGCAACACCATTTTCGGCGTCGCCATGACGCTGCTCGCCTATGACTTGCCCAAGGCCGCGGTGTTCACCAGCGCCCCCGGAGGGAGCGATCTCGCCCATGTTTATTCCGGCAAGCTCGCCGGCTTTGCGCTCAGCTTCATCATCGCTGGCGTGTTCTGGATCAGCCATCACCGCCGCCTTGCGCGCCAGCCGGTCGGCAGCCGCGGCGCGGTGATCCTCAATCTGTTCTTCCTGCTCTCGATCGTGCTGCTGCCGGTGACCAATGGCCTCTACACCAATTACAGCATGAGCAACGCGGTGGCGGTGCTCTATGGCCTGCATCTGACCGCGATCGCCGGCCTTAATGCCTGGCTGTGGTGGACCATCCTGGGCGGGTGGCGCCACGAGATCATGGGATCGGTGTTTCCGCTGCTCGTATTCATCCCGGGCACGATCGTCGCGGCGTTCGCGCCCCACGTCGCGCCCTTCGTCTGGTTCATCGCCTTCGGCGGCGTCGCGATCCAGCGCTTCACCAGCGCGCGAACGGAGCCGGACGCGTAAGGCGGCGGCTTATCCGGATGTCGCGCCGAACCCGTCGGCCGGCACGTAAAGCTTGACCGGGCGGATTTCGTAGACTGCCGTCGGATTGACCGCACGCAGCTTCCGCGCCGCCGCGATCGCCTCATCGTCGCTGGCGCATTCCATGAGGTGGAAGCCCAGCAGCTGCTCCTTGGTCTCGGCAAACGGACCGTCCAGCACCATGCCCGCGCCGGGGCCCCGCAAGGTGCGGGCCTTTCGGGTCTCATCCAGACGGGCGGCCGGCCCAAACTGTCCGCTGGCCCGCAGCGGCGCCTGAACCTCGATGACTTTGGCGACGACGGCGGCGTCCTGCTCCGGCGTCCAGGACAAGACCTCGTCTTCCACGTGATAGGCCAGGATGGCGTACAGCATCGTCACCTCTCTTCTGCGCAACTTTTTTACGAAAGTCCCAAGGACGTAGCACCGCAGTCCGTGCCGACAATCCCGAAGCAGAATATTGCGTGGCCGGCAAGCGACGAAACTGTCCTGAAACCCGATTGCGGCCGTGCCGCGTGAACGCCGCCGAAAGCGATCGCGACTGATGACCAAAAACAACAAGGTTTTTGCTGGAGGCGGCAATGGCGGGTTGCACCATCAAGATCATCTGCGACGCGCGTCGGGCGGGACAATCCGAACCGGCCGATCTGCACGACCAGGCCTGCCATCACCGCTATTACGGCAGCTCGGCCGAGAATGGCGGCGAGCGGATCGTGGAGAGCCGGCGCGGCAAACGCCCGCGTGCGCCCAACATCTGCGATTTTTGAAGCCGTTGCCCAAGGCGGTGGTCGACCATGGACGTCCTGCAGATATCAATTGCGGCGATGCCGTTCCTGCTCTCGCTGGCAAGCAGGACCGGCAAGGCGATTGCCCCATGCTTGCTCACGAGCATCTGCACGGTGCTCCTCGGTGCGGAACCTCACCGCGCGGTCATGGCCTGGTGCGTCGGCATGCTGATCGCCGCCGTCGGCTGCGCGAACGGCTTCGCACGAGCTGAGCTGGCGAGCGGCCGATCCTCCCGATCAGGGCAAATCTGAAAAGGAAAAGGCGCGGCGGGGAGTGCCCCGTCGCGCCCGATTTCTTGCTCGCTGGTCCAGGGCTGAGAGCGCCCCGATGCCAAGCCTTATTCAAAGCCTAGTGGGCGATCCCAGCGAGGTGACAGCGCTTGAGATAAGACACTGGATCACCTCCTTTCGTTGGTTTCGGGAGATTTCAATATAGGTTGTAAGGCCGCCGCTGTTAAGGGCAGGCGGGTCGGTCGGAACCGAAGCTGGTTCGTAAGGGCCCAGCAAGCTGTGCGAAAAGTCGCCGTCGCGGCAGTTGAGACCTCCGTCCGACCGTGTTAGGGAGCCCCTGACGCGGGTGTAGCTCAATGGTAGAGCAGCAGCCTTCCAAGCTGAATACGAGGGTTCGATTCCCTTCACCCGCTCCAATGTTCTCAACAGCTTGGACGTTTCATTCCGACACGTCGCGCTTCATCGACGACGATCGGCGCTTGTCCCGTGCTTTCGGCAAGACGGCCACACGTGGTCCGTGAAAACGATCGCAATGGTCTGAGCAGTGGCGCGCCCCTGCTGGCATGGTCGATGACCTGAGCCTGGCTCAGGCTCTTCGCTGGTTGAGATACCGAAGCGCGAGCCTGATGAAATTGTGCACCACCATTGACGTCTCGTCCGCCCTGAACACCAGAAACACGTCGGCTGTGGGCGGCGAGGGCCTGATCGGGCGGAATACGATGTCCGTGGTTGTGAACCGCTCAATCGACTGCGGCACGAGTGCCACACCAAAACCTGCGGCAATCAGACTTGGGATCGACTGGGCATCGACGACTTGCTGGGAAACCTTTGGGAGAAAGCCGGCGTCGACACAGCACTTCTGCACGTAGCGGGCGAAATCGGAGCTGTCCGGATCTAGGACGACGTGATCCTCGGAGGCGAGATCGCCGAGGGCGATGCGTCTGCGTTGCGCCAGCCGATGGCTGCGGGGCAGGGCCAGAACGACCTCTTCGCGCCACGCCAGCTTGCTGGTCAGGTCGCGCTCGGCGGGAACACCGCGAATGAGACAGATGTTGGTGGCACGGCTGAGGAGCGCGGCGATTTGCAGCGACGGCGCCTGCTCATGCACCGTCATCTTGACCAATGGCGCAACCTTCCGATAGGCCGCGAGCAGCTCGGCGAGACGACCGCGCAGGATGGAGCCGGTCGCCCCGACATCCAGCGTTCCGACCAAGCCGGCGCCGATCGACCGAACCTCGTCTTCCGTGGCTTTGACCTGCTGCAGGATCGCGCGCCCACGCACCAGCATGGCTTCGCCGGCCTGCGTCAACTCGACCCTGCGGCTGGTCCTGTAGAGGAGCTGGGTGCCGAGTTCGGCCTCGAGCGCCTGGATATGTTGGCTGAGCGGCGGCTGCGAGAGGTTCAGCCGTCGGGCGGCAAGGGTGAAGCTGCGCTCTTCGGCCACCGCGATGAAGTACCGGAGCTGGCGCAGATCCATAGTGAAACCCTATCAATCGTGTCGTTCTATATATTGGACTCGGCAGCGAGACTGGTCAACGAATGACCGATGGAGACCTCGCGCGTGCTGCCGCGACCGAACGGCTCCATCCGCGGCGACTTCACGTCGCCGCCAACGCTAAGAGTGGCGAAGGCTAAAGGCCGACCAAGCCAGACAGATGGAAGCCCAGAGAGCGAGGAAAGCCATGCCCAAGATTTTCAAGTCACTCTTCTTCCAAGTGGTCGTTGCACTCGCGGCCGGCATCGCTCTCGGCATGGCCTATCCGGACACTGCATTGCAGATGAAGCCGCTGGGCGACGGCTTTATCAAACTCATCAAGATGCTGGTGCCCGTCATCGTGTTTTGCGTGGTGGTGCAGGGAATATCGGCGGCCGGCGACCTTTCAAAGGTTGGAAGGGTGGGCATCCGCTCGCTTCTCTATTTCGAGATCGTCACCACCATCGCCTTGGTGTTCGGCATCGCGCTTGCTTACTATTTCCAGCCCGGCGCCGGAATGAACATCGATCCAAGGACGCTGGACGCCAAGGCGCTTAGCGGGTTCAGCCAGACCGCCGCTCAGGTCGCCGGCGGGGGGTCTCCGAATTCCTGATGAAGCTCATCCCGTCGACCATCGTCGGAGCCTTCAGCTCCGGGGATGTTCTGCAGGTCCTGATCGTCTCGATCATGTTTGGTTGTGCCATGTCGTTGTGCGGCGAGCGCGCGAGGCCAGTCGTCGATTTCGTCGAGCGGGTGAACGAGATCATCTTCAAGATGATGAACTTCGTCGTCCGGCTCGCCCCGCTCGGCGTCTTCGGTGCGATCGCCTTCACTGTCGGCAAGTATGGCATCGGTTCACTGAAGCAGCTCGGGGGGCTTGTTGCCCTGTTCTATCTGGCGGTGTTCTTCTTCGTGGTCGTCGTGCTCGGAGCGATCATGCGGCTCTCGGGCTTCAGCCTGTTCAAGTTGCTCGTCTATCTGCGTGAAGAGCTGATGATCGTTCTCGGCACGGCCGCAGGCGACAGCGTGCTTCCGCAGACCATGCGCAAGCTCGAACAGCTCGGGATCAAGCGGTCGACGGTCGGTTTGGTCATCCCGACAGGGTACTCATTCAATCTGGATGCCTTCTCGATCTACTTGACCCTGGCGGCGGTCTTCATTGCACAGGCGACGAACACACCACTCGCCACGGGCGATCTCCTGGCGATCCTGGGCGTCGCGTTGCTCACGTCCAAGGGAGCTCATGGCGTCCCGGGCTCGGCCATTGTCGTCCTCGCGGCGACGCTGGCAGCCATTCCAGCCATCCCGGCGATCGGACTGGTGCTGATCTTGTCGGTGGACTGGTTCATCGGAATCGCCCGCGCGCTCGGCAATTATGTCGGAAACTGCGTTGCCACGGTGGTCGTCGCCTCGTGGGAGGGGGACCTCGATCGCGCGAAGGCGCATCGCATTCTCGATGGTGAGATCGTTCCTTCAAGCGAGAACGTGCAAATCGATCCGGCCGGCCCGAACGCTCCCGTCGCGGGCCTGCAGACGCTTTGAACGCAGAGGCATGTGGTTGATATGGCAAAACTCTCGGTTGAGCCCTTGACGAGGCAAGCCTTCGCTCCGTTCGGAGAGGTCGTCGAAACGGAAGGGTTAACGCCCCTGTCGATCAACCAGGGATATGCCGTGCGCTACAACGACCTCGCCAATATCGATGTCGGTGCGGACGGCGGACAAATCAACTTCAGCTGGTTTGTCGCCTCTGCGCGGCCCGCGCCGATCGTAATTCGCTTGATGGAGCGCCATCCACTTGGAAGCCAGCTATTCATGCCCCTGAACGGAGGAAACTGGCTGGTCGTCGTTTGCACCGACCCACACACAGCCTCGAGTTATCGGGCGTTCGCTGCCAATGGCAACCAAGGCGTGAACTATGCCCGAAACTGCTGGCACCACCCGCTTCTGGTGGTCAAGGACGCAAGCTCGTTCCTTGTCGTCGATCGAAAGGGGGGTGGTAACAATCTCGAAGAATATTGGCTGGACGAGACGATGCAACTCGATCCCAAGACGGCCGCAAGCTGACCCCCCGTAACGTCCACGAGGCTCGATGATGTCATCGCAAACCTATCACATCCCGCAAGGGGGCCTTCCGCCCCAGACGGATCTTCTAAGTGGCCGGGCGGTCTTTACCAACGCCTACGCGGTCATCCCCAACGGCGTGCAGCGCGACATCGTCGTCAGCCACCTGCCGCACTGGGAGGACACGCGCGTCTGGGTGCTGGCGCGACCGCTCTCCGGATTCGCGGAGACGTTCTCCCATTATCTTATGGAGATCGCGCGGGATGGAGGAAGCGAAGTTCCCGAACCCGACAAAGACGCCGAGGGCGCGTTGTTCGTCGTGGGCGGCAGGTTGCTCCTCAAATTGGCGGACGAGGAGCATGAGCTCAGGCCCGGCGGCTTCGCCTATCTGCCACCCGGCTGCGCCTGGAGCATTCGCAACCGGGGCCAGAGCCCGGCGCAGCTTCACTGGATCCGCAAGCTGTATCAGCGCGTGCCCGGATTGGCCGAGCCCGAGGCGATTGTGACCCATGCAGACTCGGTTGAACCGGTACCGATGCCGGGCACTGAGGGAAGGTGGGCGACCACGCGCTTCATCGATCCGGCCGACATGCGGCATGACATGCACATCAATATCGTCACGTTCGAGCCGGGTGCGACGATCCCCTTTGCAGAGACGCACGTCATGGAGCACGGATTGTATGTCCTCGAGGGCAAGGCCGTGTACCGCCTTAATCGGGACTGGGTCGAAGTCGAGGCCGGAGACTATATGTGGCTGCGCGCCTTCTGCCCGCAGGCGTGCTACGCAGGAGGCCCCGGTCGGTTTCGCTATCTGCTTTACAAGGATGTCAACCGGCACATGAATCTGCGGCAGGGAGCTCCGCTGATTTAACCTTGAGTAACGTCGGTTTTGGGCAAGCCGGCTTTGGCTAGAACCGACGATCCGGGCCGGGCCGCAGACTTCCCACTCGGCGCGACGCCGAATATGTGGGCGCGCCCGGGCGATCAATCCGCTCAGGAACCATCGCCGCAAGCACGAGTTTCCCGGTCGGGCGGGGCGAAGGTCACACGAGGCCGACCGTGCAAGACGACATGCGTGTGCGCTCCACGGCGCAGATCGCGGGCCATCCCATTCATCCGATGCTGGTGCCGATCCCGATCGCGTGCTTCATCGGGGCGCTGCTGACCGACATCGCCTATGTCGCGAGCGCCGAGGTCATGTGGGCGAATTTTTCCGCCTGGCTTCTGCTCTTCGGCGTCATCTTCGGCGTGCTCGCGGCCATTGCAGGCCTCACTGATTTCCTCGGCAACCGACTGGTGCGGGCGCAGCCGCCGGCGTGGCCGCATCTGATCGGCAACGCTGTGGCGCTGATCCTTGCGATCTTCAATACGATGGTTCACATGCGCGATGCCTGGACCTCGGTGTGGCCCACCGGGCTCGCTCTTTCGGTGATTACCGTGCTGATCCTGCCCGTCACCGGCTGGCTCGGCTGGGCCATGGTGTATCGCCACGGCGTCGGAGTTGCACGATGATGGCAAAGCTCACCCGCGCGCTGCTGTGCTCTTCGTTGCTGTGTCTGGCCGGCTGCAATGACGGCAATGGCGATCCCAAGGCGCAAATCGGCCCCAATCCGACGCTGCCGGATATCCAGCAATATCTGCTGCCGCCGGTCCACATCGCCCGCATCGTCGGCTGGAAGAAGGACGAGACACCGACCGTTGCGCAGGGCTTGCAGGCCAAGGCGTTCGCAACCGGGTTGCAGCATCCGCGATCCCTCTATGTGCTGCCCAATGGCGACGTGCTGGTGGTGGAGTCCAAGGCGCCGAAGGGCGCCTCGATCAAGCGCCCCAAGGAAATCGTGATGGGATATGTCGAGTCCTGGGCGACCTCGGGCGGCGGCGACAGCGGGCCGGGTAACCGCATCACGCTCCTGCGCGACAGCAATGGCGACGGCGTGCCTGACACGCAAAGCGTCTTCCTCGACCATCTCAACTCGCCGTTCGGCGTCGCGCTGGTTGGCAACGATCTCTATGTCGCCAACACCGAGGCGATCGTGAAATATCCCTACACCGAGGGCGACACGAAGATCACCTCACCCGGCACGGTGCTGACGCCGCTGCCAGGCGGGCCGATCAATCATCATTGGACCAAGAGCTTGGTCGCTAGCCCCAACGGCTCAAAGCTCTATGTCGGCGTCGGCTCCAACAGCAACATCACCGAGAACCGCATGGAGGCCGAGCACAATCGCGCCGCCATCCTCGAGGTCGATCGCGCCAGTGGCCGCTGGCGCCTCTTCGCAAGCGGCCTGCGCAATCCGGACGGCCTCAGCTTCGAGCCACAGACCGGCGCATTGTGGACAGTGGTGAACGAGCGCGACGAGATCGGTCCCGATCTCGTGCCCGACTACATGACGTCCGTCAGGGACGGCGGCTTCTACGGCTGGCCTTACAGCTATTGGGGCCAGCACGTCGATCCCCGCGTCAAGCCGGAGCGGCCGGACCTCGTGGCTAAGGCGATCGTGCCGGACTATGCCCTGAGCTCGCATGTCGCCCCGCTGGGGATGGCTTTCTCCGCCGGCACCAGCCTCCTGCCGGCCGCCTATCGCAACGGCGCCTTCGTCGGGGAGCACGGCAGTTGGAACCGGCAGGTGCTGAACGGCTACAAGGTCGTGTTCGTGCCTTTTGCGGACGGCAAGCCGAGCGGACCGGCGCAGGACGTCGTCACCGGCTTCCTCAACAGCGACAATCACGCGCGTGGACGCCCCGTTGGCGTTGCCATCGACAAGACCGGCGCGCTGCTGGTGGCCGACGACAGCGGCAACACCGTGTGGAGGGTGACGGCGGCGCATCCGCAGCTGACGCAACGTTAGGCGCGCCCGCGCGTTATCGGGCAGACGATCTCTGAACGCAAAGCCGGGAGTTTGGACAATGGGTCTTGCTCAATACGCCGTCGTGCCGGTGCAGGACGAATGGGGCGTGCTGCACGACGGGGACGTCAAGAGCCGATACGCTACCAAGGAAGCTGCATTCGAGTCGGCGGTTGCCGCGGCATCCTTGGCCCTTCGTGAGGGACATGAAGTCCATGTCAGCGTGCCCGGCCGTGAGGCAGGCGAGACCGCGCTCGGTGTCTAGGGGCCGCGGAATAGCATCTAGAGGAGGCCACGATGACCAAGCCTCGTGAGCAGAATGGCGTCGAGCCGCCGCTGTCCGAAGACGACATCCAGCGCGATCAGCTCGGCCCGCGCGGCGTCCCGGATGCGCCAGATCCCGCCAAAATGACCCCGCAGCGCGAAAAGAAGACGCCGAAGCATATCGAGCCGGGCCACACGTCCTGACACGGGCGTGCTCTGCGGCTGGCGCCGCGGTGCCATTCGGAACCGATATTCCCGCAAGCTGAGTCTACCGGTAAAACGGGCTTGCTGGCGCGATCCGCGCCCGGCGGGCAGGCGATATCGGGAATGCGGTTCTTGAAGTCTGACAGCAGGCTAATCGGCGTCCTGCTGGTGCTCGCGATCACGCAGCTGGTCGGGTGGGGCACGATCGGGCTTCCCGCCATTGTCGGGCGCGATCTTGCAGCCGATCTGGGCATGAGCCTGCCGGCGGTATTCGCGGGGACATCCGTTCTTTACGTCGCGATGGGACTGTGCGCCCCCTGGCTCGCCAAGTCCTTTGCGCGGCATGGCGCGCGGCCGATCATGATGATCGGCACGGTCGTGACCGCGCCGGGTTTCGTGCTGCTGTCGCTCGCGCGCGAGCCGATGCTCTATTTCACCGCCTGGATCGTGCTCGGCATCGCCGGCAGCGCGACCTTGTCGACCGGCGCCTATATCATGCTGAACGAGGTCGCCGGGCGGCAGGCCAAGAGCGCGATCGGCGCGCTCATGCTGGTGACGGGACTGTCCAACAGCATCTTCTGGCCGGCCACCTCGTTCCTGAGCGGTCACCTCGGCTGGCGTGGAACATGCCTCCTCTATGCAGCCATGACGATCCTCGTTTCGCTTCCGCTCTATGCGTTCGCGGCTCCGCGTCGGAGAGGCGCGGAGGGCGATGGCGGTGCGCCGGCCGAGACTGCAGAGGCACCTGCAATTGCGCGGAGCACGTTCCGTCTCGTCGTTACCGCGATCACCCTCAATGCCTTCGTCAATTTCGGCGTTTCCGCCATTCTCATCGAGCTGCTCCGCGTGGAGGGGCTGGCGCCAGCACAGGCCATTGCCTTCGGCTCGATGCTCGGTGTGATCCAGGTCAGCGCGCGCGGACTGGACTTCCTTGGAGGCGGGCGATGGGACGGCATCACGACCGGCCTCGTCGCAGGCACGGCATTGCCCGTGGCGATGCTGCTCCTGATGATGAGCGAGGGTACGACCTGGGCGGTCGCGGTCTTCATCCTGCTCTATGGCGCCGGCAGCGGCGCGATGGCGGTGGCGCGCGCGACCATCCCGCTGGTGTTCTACGACCAGGCCGAGTTCGCCAAGGCGATGTCGATGATCGCGCTGCCGCTCAATCTCGCCTCCGCAATCTCGCCGCCGCTCCTCGTCGGATTGCTCACGGAGTTCGGCAGCCGCGCTGCGCTCGGTCTCACCTTCGTCTGCTCCTGCGCGACCGTGCTGATCCTCGTTCTGCTCGGGCGGCGGCGGCCGCGAACCGCTGCTGCAGCTCTGACCTAAGACAATCTTCGCGGCGCGGAATTCGAAATCCGGCCGATCCGGCTGCCGGGCGGGGATGGCCGTATGCCGCCAGTGCAGTGCTCGACGCGCGAAAATGGTGTATCCGCGGAGTGCGCGGCCAGAGCTCTCGAGCCGCCGCGCCAAGATCCCAGTTCCCCGGAGGAAATCGACATGTCGGCTTTGCCGCTTTCAGGCATCAAGATCCTTGACCTCACCCGCGTGCTCGCCGGGCCCTTGTCGGCGCAGATGCTGGGAGACCTGGGTGCGGAGGTCATCAAGATCGAGCGGCCGGGTACCGGCGACGACGCGCGCGCCTTTGGCCCGCCTTACCTGACCGATCCCGAGGGCAAGGCGAACAACAACAACTCGTTTTACCTCTGCGCCAACCGCAACAAGAAATCGGTCACCGTCAACATCGCCAAGCCCGAGGGGCAGGCGATCATCCGCGAGCTCGCCAAGGACGTCGACGTCTTCATGGAGAATTACAAGGTCGGCGATCTCAAGCGCTACGGCCTCGACTATGAATCGATCAAGGCGATCAATCCCGGCATCATCTATTGCTCGGTGACCGGCTTCGGCCAGACCGGCCCATACGCGCCGCGCGCCGGCTATGACGCGATTCTGCAGGCGATGGGCGGGTTGATGAGTGTCACCGGCCATATCGATGGCGAGCCGGGCGAGGGCCCGATGAAGGTCGGTCCTTCCATCGTCGACTACATGACCGGCATGAATTCATCGATCGGGATTCTCTCGGCGCTCTACCACCGTGACGCCAATGGCGGGGCGGGACAGCACATCGACGTCTGCCTGTTCGATACCGTCATCGCATCCCTGTCGCACTGGCTCCAGATCTATCTCGTCAACGGCAAGACCCCGCCGCGCCGCGGCACCTGGGGCAATGGCGGCATGCCGGCCGGCGTGTTCCGCTGCACCGATGGCGAGCTGATGCTGGTGGTCGGCAATGACGGCCAGTTCCAGCGCACCTGCGCCGTGCTCGGCGCGCCCGAGCTCGCCAGCGATCCGCGCTTCATCAAGAACAACGACCGCGTCGTGCACGGCAAGGAGATCATGGCGATCTTCGCCGGCCTGTTCCTGAAGAAGCCGGTGGCCTATTGGCTGGCAAAGCTGGAGGAGGCCGGCGTGCCCTCAGGGCCGATCAACAATTTCGAGCAGGTGTTTTCCGATCCGCACGTCCAGTCGCGCGGCATGCGGGTGAAGGTCAATCATCCCTTCGAGCCCGATCTGTCGCTGGTTCGCAACGCGCTCACTTTGTCGGAGACGCCGATTAAGGACTACCGCGCGCCGCCGCTCTTGGGCGAGCATACCGAGGAGGTGCTCGCCGGCAAGCTCGGCTATGATGCAGGCAAGATCGAGGAGCTGAAGCAGCACGGGATCATTTAGCGGTCGCTTCGCCCTGTCCGCGAGCCCAACTCGCATCGAGCAAGCCGGCGCGACCCGCCTTGCGTGAAGCTTGTGCGCAATCCCCCAGATAATCCCGATCCGTAGTCGCACAGGCTTTCGCTTCCCGCCCGATTCTGATCCGATCTTCCCACTTAAGTTCGGGAGGAAAGCGAATGTCCTACACGATCGGGTTCCAGGCCAAGAACCAGAAGGGTATTCTGGCGACCGAGGCGGCCACCGCCAATCAGGCCGTCGCCATCATTGCCGCGCTGCGGCAAAGTTCCGATGAGATCAAGTTCATCCGTTCGCCGCAGGAAGGCGAGATGGGCATCGAGATGCTGCTGCTGCTCGCCAAAGAAGAGGCCGAGGAGATGCCGCAGCGGGCGTGACCCCTGCACGCGAAATTCCGACGTCTCCCGCAAGCGGGAAGTGAGGCCGTATCGGCCCTGAGCGAGCCTGTTTGATCAACGCGCGTCGCGTGCCAGCGCCCGCGCCGGCGCCTTCGTCTCGCTCCGGCCCGCCGTCAGCGCCATCGTCGCGACGCGGACGACGCGCGCGACCACGTCCTCGACGTCATCGAGGTCGCATTTGCCCTCCGACAGCTTCGTCAGCCGCTCGCTCTCACGGATGGTGTGGTGCGCCATGGCGAGCGCGAAGTTCAAGCCCCAATAGATATCGACCTCGCTGCGGTCGGGCAGGGACCTGCGCATGGCGCCGGCGAACTTGCGCAAATGGTCGATCTCGCGGTTCTTGATGCGGCGGATCGGCGGCACGGACTCGATCGAGGCGCGGATCATGAAGCGCGCCGCGGTCGAGCGCTGGTTCTCGGGGCCGAGGCAGCCGCGCAGCGTCGGTCCGACCAGCGCCCGCAAGATGACCTCAATCGGTGCGCAGCCGCCGCCCTGTTCTTCCGCCGCCTTCAATTCGCGCAGGCGCTCGCGATTGGTCGCGATCGAGCGCGTGACGAACAATTCCGCGATCAATTCATCCTTCGAGCCGAAATGATAGTTCACCGCGGCCAGATTGACATTGGCCGCCGCGACGATGTCGCGCAGCGTCACGTCGCCGAAGCCGCGATCGGCATAGAGCCGTTCGGCGGCGGCGAGAATGGCAGACCTCGTATGATCGCTGGCCATGGGTGCCCTGGATGAGGGGAGTTGCAATTCAAACAGTTGTATGAAACTATCGTTTGAAGGCCGGAATTGTCAATCCGCAATCGGGACTCGTTCGCAACTCGCGATTCCGTTCCGAACGGCCGCAACGCGCGCGCATTCGCGCTTGCGGGCCGCGCGCGGCGGCAGGACAGTTCGGCGCCAGAGAAATTGTTCAAAGAGCAAAACGAGGAGCGTCCCATGGATTTCGATCTGTCGCCCAAGCAGAAGGAATGGCTCGACCGCGTGCGGTCTTTCATGACCAAGCACGTGCGCCCGGCGGTGCCGGTCTACGACCAGCAGGACAAGAGCGGCGACCGCTGGAAGGTGATTCCGATCCTGGAAGACCTCAAGAAGAAGGCCAGGGCGGAAGGCCTGTGGAACATGTTCATGCCGCCGTCCGAGCACGAGGACGACGAATTCCGCGGCGCGGGACTGACCAATCTCGAATACGCGCTGCTGTCGGAAGAGATGGGCCGCATCACCTGGGCTTCGGAAGTATTCAACTGCTCGGCGCCCGATACCGGCAACATGGAAGTGTTCATCCGCTACGGCACCAAGGAGCAGAAGCGCAAATGGCTGCGCCCGCTGATGGACGGCGAGATCCGCTCCGCCTTCCTGATGACGGAACCGGCGGTGGCCTCGTCGGACGCCACCAACATTGAGACCCGCATCGAGAAGGACGGTGATTACTATGTCATCAACGGCCGCAAATGGTGGTCGTCCGGCGTCGGCGATCCCCGCTGCAAGATCGCGATCCTGATGGGCAAGACCGATTTCAAGGCGGCCAAGCACCAGCAGCAGTCGCAGATCCTGGTTCCGCTCGACACGCCCGGCATCAAGGTCGAGAAGATGCTGCCCGTGTTCGGCTTCGACGATGCGCCGCACGGCCATGCTCAGGTGCTGCTCGAGAACGTGCGGGTGCCAAAGGAGAATATCCTGTTAGGGGAAGGCCGCGGTTTCGAGATCGCGCAGGGCCGGCTCGGGCCTGGCCGCATCCATCACTGCATGCGCACCATCGGCAAGGCCGAGGAGGCGCTGGAGAAGATGGTGAAGCGGCTCGCCTCGCGCACCGCCTTCGGCAAGAAGATCGTCGAGCACTCGGTGTGGGAGCAGCGCATTGGCGAGGCCCGCACCAATATCGAGATGACGCGTCTTCTGTGCCTCAAGGCGGCCGACATGATGGACAAGGTCGGCAACAAGACTGCGCAGGCCGAGATCGCCATGATCAAGGTCGCAGCTCCCAATATGGCGCTGAAGATCATCGACGAGGCGATCCAAGCCTTTGGCGGCGCGGGCGTGTCGGACGAGGCCGGCCTTGCCAAGGACTACGCCCACATTCGCACGCTGAGGCTCGCCGACGGTCCGGACGAGGTGCACAATCGCGCCATTGCCAGACTTGAACTTCGGAAGTATGCAAACTCTCCAAGTCGCTAAAATGAAGCGGGAGAGCCGGACGGCGCTCCCGACTTGAAGAAACGACAGGGCATGATCCGCGTCGGATGACCGCTTGACGCAAGTGCGTCAGTGGTTACCGATTAGGATCATGCTCGACCTGAAATGGTCGGGACTGAAGAGGGAGCGTCACCGTGGCTGACGGCGTCAGGAAAGACGAGGAGTTCTCGGGCACCAAGCCGGTCGAGGAGCGGCATCGTTTCGACGAGCTGCGGCTCGAGGCCTGGATGCGCGACAACGTCGAAGGCTATGAGGGCCCGCTGGTCGTGCTCCAGTTCAAGGGCGGCCAGTCCAACCCGACCTACCGGCTCGACACGCCGAACCGTTCCTATGTGATGCGCCGAAAGCCATTCGGCAAATTGCTGCCTTCGGCGCACGCCGTCGATCGCGAATACCGCGTGATTGCAGCGCTTGGAAAGCAAGGCTTTCCGGTCGCACGCGCCTATGCGCTGTGCCAGGACGATAGCGTCATTGGCGCTGCCTTCTACATCATGTCGATGGAAGAGGGCCGCGTGTTCTGGGATCCAACGCTGCCGAGCCAGAATGCCGATGTGCGCCGAAAGATCTTCACCAGCAAGATCGAGACGCTGGCGAAGCTCCACATGTTCGATCCGGTTGCGATCGGCCTCGGCGACTTCGGTAAGCCCGGCAATTATTTCGCGCGCCAGATCGACCGCTGGACCAAGCAATACCGCGCCTCCGAAACCCAGCACATTCCAGAGTTCGAGAAGGTCGCCGAATGGCTGCCCAAGACCGTGCCGGAGCAGGCGCGCGTCTCCATCGTCCACGGCGACTATCGCCTTGACAACATGATTTTCCACGCGACGGAACCGCGGGTGCAGGCGGTGCTGGACTGGGAGCTGTCGACGCTCGGCGATCCCATGGCCGACTTCACCTATCTGTTGATGCAGTGGATCATGCCGGGCCTCGAGGGCGTCGACCTCAAGGCGCTCAACATCCCAAGCCTGGAAGAGGCCGCGCAAATCTACTGCAACGTCACCAAGATGAGCGTGCCGGACCTCAACTGGTACTTCTCCTACAATCTGTTCCGCCTCGCTGGTATCACGCAGGGTATCGCCGGCCGTATCCGCGACGGCACCGCCGCCAACCCCAAGGCGCTGGAGTCGGCCAAGCGCACCGTTCCGCTGTCAAAGGCCTCATGGGAATACGCGCAGAAGGCGGGCGCGGTATAGGAAGGGCGAAGGCGCGGCCGCTGGCCGCGCTTTTTTGTTTGCGTCGCCGTCTCCAAACACGCGATGTCAGTGCCCGCGAAGGTGGGCAATCCAGTATTCCAGAGGCAGCATCGCCTGGACCGAGATGTCGCGGCGTACTGGATGCCGAGCACGGCTTGATGGTTGGCCAGATCGAGGACCGGTTGCTTGTGCCGGCGGACTATTCGCCGTCGCAAAGCCTGCTAGGTTAACCTGCCCCGTGGAGCCCGTGCATGATCGATCTGACTACCCTGATCACCTACATCATCATCGTGCTCGGCTTTGTGTTCATCCCTGGACCAGCCACGCTCCTCACCATGGCGCGCGCGGCCAGTTCCGGAACGAAGGTTGGCATCGCGACAGGGGCGGGGATCGCTGCGGGAGACATCGTCCACACAACGATGGCGATCGTCGGCCTCTCGGCGATCATCGCTACGTCGGCACTCTTGTTCAGCATCGTCAAATATGCGGGGGCAGCCTTCCTCATTTACCTCGGCATTCGCGCGATGCTGGAAAAGGCTCCACTGGGAATCAGCGCCCGGACCTCGACGATCACTGCGGGTCAAGCGTTCCGACAGGCGATCGTGGCGGAGGTTCTGAATCCGAAGACCGCGCTGTTCTTTCTCGCCTTCCTGCCGCAGTTCGTCCGGTCGGACAACGGGCCGGTCGTGCTTCAGCTTGCAATTCTGGGAGCCATATTCGTGTTGCTCGGCCTCGTCAGCACCGTCGTATTCGCCGTCGGTGCGGGACGTCTTGGCAACCTCGTTCGCCGCCATCCGGCCATTGTCAGGTGGCAAGGCAAGTTGGTCGGCGCAGTTTACTGCGCCGTCGGTGTGCGGCTGGCCTTGCAGGAGCGCTGATGTTGTAGGGCCCGGTGAGCGAAGCAATAGCCGGGACGGCGGTCTCGCATCTCGCTTCGCTCATGCCGGCGGTTCCGTATGCTAGCGCTCTACTCCCTCACACAATGCGCAATCAGCCTCTCCACGAACGCCGCGCACTTCTCCAGCTCCGCCATCTCGACGAACTCGTCCGGCGTATGCGCCTGCGCGATCGATCCCGGGCCGATCACCACCGAGGGAATATCGGCCATGCTGGCGAACAGGCTCGCCTCGGTGCCGAACGCGACCTTGGCGTGGTCGTTGCGCCCTGCAAGGCTCTTGGCCAGCGTGACGATGGCCGCGTCGGCGGCCGTGTCGAGCGCGGGATAGTCGAGGATTTCCTCGAAATCGATGCCGCACTCCGGATGCTGTTTGTTCATCAGGGGCTCGAGCTCGGCCTTGGCCCAGGCGACGATCGCATCGGTCACCTCTTTGGACTCGGTGATGCCGATGCCGCGGCATTCGAAATCCACCGTGCAAGTATCCGGCACGATGTTCAGCGCGGCGCCGCCATGCACGATGCTGGTGAGCAGCGTCGAGTGCGGAACGTCGTAAAGGCTGTCCGTTGATCGCGCGGCCGCGAGTTTTACCGCGCGACGACGGATTTCGGTGATCAGTTCTGCGGCATATTCGATCGCGTTGACGCCGTCGGGCGCGATCGAGGAATGGCGGGCGAGGCCGCGAAACGTGGCGCGGACACCGTGCTTGCCTTTGTGGCCGATGATGACCTTCATCTCGGTCGGCTCGCCGACAAAGCAGCCGAGCGGTTTTACGCGTTTCTTCGCCACCTCGCGCAGCATCGGCCGCACGCCGACGCAGCCGATCTCCTCGTCATAGGAGATCGCCAGATGAATCGGCGTCTTGAGCTTCGCCTCCACCATCTCCGGCACCATCGCGAGGCACACCGCAACAAAGCCCTTCATGTCGGTGGTGCCGCGGCCGTAGAGCCTGCCGTCACGCTCGACGAGCTTGAACGGATCGTGGCTCCAGTCCTGGCCGACCACGGGCACGACATCGGTGTGGCCCGACAGCACCAGGCCGGGACGGTCCTCCGGTCCAATGGTGACCCACAGCGAGGCTTTCTCGCCGCTCTCATCGACGATGCGCTCGCACTTGATGCCGAACGTGGCGAGATAGCTTTCGATATGGGTGATCAGAGGCAGGTTGGTGCGGTCGCTGACGGTGTCGAAAGCAACGAGGTCGGCGAGCAGCTTGCGGATGCGGTCGGGTCTTGAGCTTGGCATTTTCAGGATCTTGTCAGGAGATTGCGGAAGCCGAGGCAGCTTGCAGGAACCATACCAGCGCGGCGGCGGGATGGGCAAATGCAGCCACAGCTGTCATTCAGGGCTCGCGACTTCGTCGCCCCGGAATGACGAGGGGAAGGCTACAAGGTCTTGTGTTGCCTGACGGGCAAAACACGCCAGCCGTGGGTCAACGCGCGCCATCCAAAACATTCCACTTTACCGAAATTCGGAAATCGCGTATGTGTCGCGGCAACCCGGCGCCAGGAAGAGCGGCGTATCGCGATCGTCACGACACGCGGGCCGGGGGGCGGTGGACGCTAGGTCACATCGGCGCGAAGAGCTTCGCAGGGTGGATAGCCGTGAGCGAAGAGCCTCGCGCACTCGACCGGTGTGATCGGCGTACGGCGAAATCGTGTGGTCCTGGCGCCCGGGGTCTGTGCGCCAAGTCTTGCGGTGATGTGAGCGGCCCAACCGGACCGCCGCATCAGTCATCAGCAAGGCGACGGGGGCAATAGTGCATCGCTCCCCGGGGAGCGCGACATAAGCCGTTCCAACCATCCGCGCAGGGAAGGCCGGGATGTCTCCGGTTGCCCTGTTGTCCGCTATGCATGAAGCACACGCAACCTGCTCTTGGCATGGCGGTCCATGGGAGCCAACCGGCTCCCGGTCTTCCCTGCGCCCTCTTTCAATTATGAGGGCAAGGCATCGAAGCAGAGCTCGGGCGAACAAGCCGCGAGGATGCGAAGGTGTGCCTGCGATTGAAATGCGAATTGAAAGCGCGATGCCCCACACTCCGTCATTGCGAGCGCAGCGAAGCAAATCCAGAGTCTTTCCACGTATACATTTCTGGATTGCTCACATGGGGGTTTGGTGTGTCAAGATTTATGATCAGCTCTTTGTTCGATTGCAGGCCAGCTCTTCGTCCCGACCGTGGGATCTTTCG
>NZ_JADPJR010000043.1:0-40631 GCF_023073535.1 Bradyrhizobium sp. 179
CACCACCGCCACCACCACCACCGCCGCCGCCACCGCCACCGGCATCACGCATCGCGGAGCTATAGCGAGGATCGCTCTGCTTCATGTAAGTCGGCGAGGTGTCGCGATGGGTGACGACGCGTCGTCCGCCCTGGTTCGGCATCTCGATCAGGCTGCCACAGCCCTCGAACAAGGCGAACTCGCAGCCGTATGTGCGGTACTGCGCGGCGTTGGCGCTGGTCGCGGTGAACGCGGTCGCCGCAACGAAGGCAATCAAAGCAACTTTCGGCAATGTGAGTTTCATGGAAATTCTCCAGCCTCGGTTCGGCGAGACCAGAACGGCCCGCACGGTTCTTCGACGGAGGCTGGTTGAAACCGGTTCGAGCGGGTGGGTTCACGCCCGCGTGAGCCGCGAGCGGGGAGGACGTCACGTTGCAGCGAGATCGCGCTGGGATCAATCCAGCTTCGGATATTCCAGCTGCATCGCCACGAAGTCGGCGGTGCGCGATCCGTAGCGTGCATCGATCGCACGCAGCGTTTCATCCAGCGCCTGTGCCGGCGGCGAGGTGCCGGCTGCCGGCAGCGTCTGCTGCGCAGGCCAATCGTCCGCGATCCGGTCCGGCAGGATGCCAAGGCCTCCGCGGCTCGTGCGCGCCTCTGCCGTGGCGGCGAAGGTGAGGGCGCGTGAGCGATAGGTCCGCGACCATGCATCGGCGACCAGTGCGAGCGAGACCTCGTCGACACCTGGCGTCAGTGCGATACCGAGCTGCTCGCGCTTCCAGAAGGCGAGCGTGTTCGCGATCGCCGTCAGTGCGAACGGGCGCGTGAAGCTGAACGCGTCGCTGCGGTGGCGCGCATCCCAGGCCGCAAGGCCGATGTCGCGGGCGACCGCCTCGGCCTTGGCGCGACCGGCAATGGCCTCGATCAAGGTGAGGGCCATCGGCATGGATGCGGTGATGCCGGTGGTCGTTGCGACGCCCCGGTCGACGACCAGCCTGCGGTCCGCCGTATAGCGGATCGTCGAATGCTTCTGCAGATCGCGCACCGAATACCAATGCGTCGTGGCTCTCTTGCCGTCGAGCAGCCCGGTGTTGGCAACGACCGTGGCGCCGACGCAGACGCCGATCACGATCGCGCCCTTGCCGGCCTGGCTCCTGATCCACTGCAGGACGACTGTGTCGTCGTCGCGGCTCATCGCGGGCACGATGACGTAATCGGCGCCGTCGGGATGCGCGGCGTCGAACTCGGCGATGGTCGCATGGGGCTGCACCCTGAGTGCGGGATAGAGCGTGACCGGTCTCGGCTGCGTCGCCAGGGTGAGGACGTCGGCGATGTCCGCCCGCGCGAGGATGCCGTAGGGCATCAGATAGTCGGTGGTCTCGCTCATGTCGTTGATGCCGACGATGGCGATCAGGGGGCGCTGTCGCTTCGGCGGTTTCAGCGCGGCCAGCGTCGCCTCGGCTTCGTCTTTGGAGATTGCAGGCGCGGTTCCCGATGCCGGCGCGCCTGGCAGCAGGAGCAGCCACGTTCCGCCGATCGCCACCAGCAATGCCACGCTGCCAAGGAGGGTCCATGCCAGAATGCGCCAGCTCATGATGATGTCACCCGCTCGTCATCTCACGCGGCGCGGAAACTATCCGGTCGGGACGACTTCGGGAATGACGCAAATCCGGCAAAAACGGTCATGCCGCGCGCGACGATCCATCGCGCGATCGGCACCTGCGCAGGAGCTTTCGAAGTCTACCGCAGCCCCTCATACACCATCAGCCCGCGAGCGATCTGCAATTTGCGGATCGCACGCGGCAGCAGTTTCTCCGGCTGATGCAGATAGCGCCAGGAGGTGAGGGTGAAGGCACCGAGCACCCCGCATTCATCGTCGAACGGTGCGAGCACGCCGGTCACGCTGACAGGCGTATGCGGGCGGGCATTGAAGGGCAGCAGCAGCAGCTCGAGATGCGCCTTGCTGCCGTTTTCGCGTTGAGCCGTGACACCGGCAATCGCACCCAACGTCTCGTCGGCGACGATCGTGGTGATCTCCTCGATCTCGCCGCGGCTGGCTTGCGTGAACAGCGCCGCAAAGCTCCGGTCCTTGAGATCGCCCCCGGCGAGCGCACAGACGCGCGTGCCGGCGACGCGGAACGGGAAGCCGAGCTTCTGCTCGCAGGACAGCACGAAGATGTCGCCGAGCAGGTCGCGGACGGCGGCCGGATCGATGTCGGCCCGATCGGGGGCCCGTGCTGCGCCGCGCTTGTTGTCCCAATACGCGAAGAACTCGCGGCTCGACGGATGTTTCATGACTGACGCTTATCCGGGGCGCAACCTCCCGGGACAAACCTGTCCCGCTTCAGTGCACCCGCGATCCCTTTCGTTGTTGTGCAGGAGGGGATCTGCAGCGTCCATGCCGCGGCGGTGTTTTCAGCTCCTCGGCGGCAGTCTTTGCGTTGTTAACGTTAAATTAACTATGCGCTTTCCACCGCCAGCCTGCCTGCTAAGGTGATCGCGGTCGCAAGCCTCGCCGCTTTCTCCAGGTTCTCGGCGAGGCTTGTACACAGGGCGTCAAACAGTTTGGTCGCGGGCCGCCGGGAGGGGTGGGGACACACCTTATTCCCGGAAGGTACCGGAAGGCCGACAGCACGGACAGGGAGGGCTTTCCCAGGGCCCTCCCATTTCCTTTTGTGCACTTGCGCAAGGCCGGCAAAGGCGACTATCTCCAAGCACCGCTCCGATCGCGCTGAAAGCGAAGCTGCCTTGGATTCCCCGCAAGATTTTCCGCAAGGTTCTCAACCGGACGTGCCGGCCGCCGTTGAGGAGGCTTCGCGCGAGCCGATCCTGACGCTGCCCGCGGCGCTGACCGGCTATATCGCCCTGCTGGCGCTGATCCATCTGCGGGTGCTGCTGCCGCCGGAGATCGAAAACTGGACCATCGACGTCTTCGGCTTCATCCCGAAGCGCTACGATTCCTCGCTGCTCAATCTGCAGATTCCGGGCGGGGCGGGTGCGAAGGTCTGGACCTTCGTCACCTATTCGCTGCTGCACGCCAATTTGACCCATCTCGGCTTCAACGTGCTGTGGCTGCTGCCGTTCGGCAGCGCGCTGGCGCGGCGCTTTGGCGCCATCAGGTTCTTCGTGTTCATGGCAGTGACGGCGGCGGCCGGCGCGCTCGCCCATCTCGTCACCCATGAGCATGCGGTGGCGCCGATGATCGGCGCGTCGGCCTCGGTGTCGGGGGCGATGGCGGCGGCGATCCGCTTCGCGTTCGCCCGCGGCAGTTTCCTGTCGTTCAGCCGTTCGGACGCCGATACCGCCGCAAAGGTTCCGGCGCTGCCGCTGTCGCGCGCGTTGCGCGACGGACGGGTGGTCGGTTTCCTCAGCGTTTGGTTCGGCGTCAACATCATCTTCGGCGTTGGCGCAATTGGCATCGATGCCGAGACCACGAGCGTGGCCTGGCAGGCCCATATCGGCGGTTTCTTCGCGGGACTGCTGCTGTTTGCGCTGTTCGATCCGGTGCCGCGCATGCGAAGCGATGCTGCGGATGCGTCATCACGGGACGTCTCAGACCGTATTTGAAGCGGCGCTTGCGGCGCGGCCCGAATTCATCCATCATTCCCGAGAAGAATGTTCCGAAGCTGCAAGCTGATCGAGCATGATCCGGAAAAGCGTTAGCGGTTTCCGGCGAGATCATGCTCAGACGGTAATAAGGCAATGCTTCGCAAGGCGCCCGAGCGTGAAACCGGAGCTGAAACTGTTAGTTGAAGACTCGCGAACAAGTTCCGGATCGCCAAAGGGCGGACGGCTCCGATTCAGGGAGGCGACAATGACGGTACGTTCCATTCTCAATACCAAGGGCCACCAGATCGTGAGCGTCGAGCCCGACGCCAAGCTGTCGGCCGCGATCAAGCTGCTCGGTGAGAAGAAGATCGGCGCGGTGCTGGTGATGAACCAGAGCCGGCTCGAAGGCATCCTGTCCGAGCGCGACATCGTGCGCGTGCTCGGCGAACGCGGCGCCGGCGTGCTGGATGAGCCGGTCGCTCAGGTCATGACCCGCAAGGTGGTGACCTGCAAGGAGACCGACACAGTCGCCGAACTCATGGAGATAATGACCACAGGCAAGTTCCGCCATCTGCCCGTGATCGACAATGGCAAGGTGGTGGGCCTGATCTCGATCGGCGACATCGTCAAGCGCCGCGTCCAGGAATACGAGGCCGAGCAAGAAGCCCTGCGCGACTACATCAAGACGGCTTGAGCGGCTTTACTCGCTGATCTTGGGCGCCGCGCCTTCGGGCGGCGGCGCCAGCACGTGGATCGCTTCCTGAATGGAGTCCAACGCACGCTCGGCGGCGCGGGTGCCCAAGGCGATGAGGTCATCGGCACGGTGGAAGTCGAACCAGCCGAAATGGCCGACCCGCGGCGTGATCAGCATATCAGGTGGATCGCCGGCGAGGCGGGCGCGGGTGATGCGGTCCTGCATGATGTTGAAGGCGTCGACCATCACCGACGAAAGGCCGGGGCGGCTGCTGCTTGCGCCGAAAAACTCGCGCTTCACCGTTTTCTCAGGCGAGAAGAATCGCGGGAAGCGCCGTTTTGACGTTGTCTCCTCAGGCACGGGCACGACCGGTTCGGGCATCGCGCCGTGGGAATAGACCGTCGTCGAATAGGTGAAGATATCGCTGGAAAGATTTGCCGCGATAACGATTTCGGCGCCGAGCGCCCGTGCCGCCGAGACCGGTACCGGATTCACCAGCGCGCCGTCGACCAGCCAGCGGTCGCCGATCAGGACGGGAGAGAAGATGCCGGGCAGCGCATAGGAGGCGCGCATCGCGTCGACCACGCGGCCGCGCGTCAGCCAGATCTCGTGGCCGGTGCGGACCTCGGTGGCGACCGCCGCGAACTTGATCGGGAGATCCTCGATCAGGGTCCGACCGCACGCTTCCTCGAGCCGGGTCGCCAGCTTCTCGCCGCCGATCAGGCCTGAGCCGTTGAGGCGGATGTCGAGATAGCCGAGGATGTTGCGCATGCCTTGCAGGCTGCGGCCCCATTCTTCCAGCGTATCGAGCTGGCCGGCCGCATAGAGGCCACCGACCACCGCGCCGATCGAGGTGCCGACCACGACGTCAGGCGCGATGCCGTTGGCGAGCAGAGTCCGGATGATGCCGATATGGGCGAAGCCGCGCGCCGCGCCGCCGCCGAGGGCAAGGCCGATGACCGGCCGGCGGATGCTGCCCAAGCCGACTTTCTCGCTATTCGAGCCGTTCGCACCCCGGCCCTTCAAGATGTCCAGCACTGAAAAACTCCCCTACGCCGGGGCCAGGCCCGTATCACTAGACTAAGCACCGCACTGGCGCTCCGCCAGAACCGGGGCAGAGCATGGTTTATGCCGCTTTGGGAAGGGCACAGGGCAGGAGTATGGCGATGGACGGTTGCTGCGAGACTAATCACGCAGGCGTCAACCGGGTTCCAAATGACCGTATTCCAGCGGGTTCCTGAGGCTTGAATTTGCCGCGTTTTCAGTGAAAAGCAGGGGCATGACACGCGGGGGTGACGGCATCATCAGATGGCGGCGCAGCGATCGGCTGCTGCCGGCGCTGACCCTTGCGGCGTGCCTTGCGTCCTTCGGCCCGGTCTCGCTTGGCCAAAACGCGGCGCAAGCGCAGCTTTTTTCCGATCGTCCGCCGCCGGTGCCCCCTGCGTCGGTGCCGGACCCCGGCGGCGCCATCAATCTGGCACCGCCCTCGGGAGCAGGCGCCGGGCCGCTGAGCCTGCCGCCGACCCTGATGCAGCCGGCTTCGCCCAGCATGCCGCCGCCCGCGGTCACGACCGTGCCGCCGGCGGCGCCGCTGAATGCCGCCGTGCCCGGCCAGGGCGTGCTGTCGCTGACCGCGAAATACGGCAAGGATGCTCCTCCGATCACCAGCGGCCTGGTCTGGCGCGTATTTGCCGACCGTCCCGACGAGAACGGCACCTTCAAGCTGATCCGCGAGGACCGCAACGCCACGCCCAACATCGTGCTGCCGCCGGGCAATTACGTCGTGCACGTCGCCTTCGGCCTCGTCAGTGCGGTGCGCACCGTCAGCCTGAAAGCGGAGACCGACCGTGAATCCTTCGTGCTGCCGGCCGGGGGCTTGCGCATCGAGGGCCGCGTCGGCACCAGCCGCATTCCGCAGAACCAGATCTCGTTCGCGATCTACAAGGGCAGCCAGTTCGAATCCGGCGAGCGGGCCTCCCTGGTGCCGAACGTCGCCGCCGGCGACGTCGTGCTGATACCGGAGGGCACCTACTACATCGTCTCCAACTATGGCGATGCCAACTCTGTGGTGCGCTCCGACATCCGCGTCCAGGCCGGCAAGCTCACCGACGTCACCATCACCCACCGCGCTGCCGTGATCACGCTCAAGCTCGTCAGCGACAGGGGCGGGGAAGCGCTGGCCAACACCGCCTGGTCGGTGCTGACCCCGGGCGGCGACGTCATCAAGGAATCGATCGGCGCCTTCCCGCGCGTCGTGCTCTCCGAAGGCGAATACCGCGCCATCGCCAAGAACGAGGGCAAGGTCTACGAGCGCGGCTTCAACGTCGTGAACGGCGTCGACGGCGAAGTCGAGGTCGTCGCGCGGTGATGCTGGCGGCGATGCCCCGCCGGTGGTGGTCTGGTCCGGATGCTGGGCTTCGCGCCTCGAAGATCCTCCGCTTCTCACATGGCGCACAAGCGCACCATCTTCCGTTACCTCTGCGATAGGTGAGCAGACGCTCACTGTTGCCGCTCCTGTGTTTTGAATCCATGGGCCTGCGCGGCCAAGCAGCGTCTCGAGGCGCGAAGCAACACCGCCATCAGCGCCTTATTCCCGAAGCGCGAGTTCACCGCACCGGTGGACGATGCTCAATTCCGATCATCAATTTTTATTCTCTTTCCATCCTGCTGGGTTATATGTCGCAGTCGGATGCGCAGATCATCGACGCCTGCGCCATCGGTAATGAGCAGGGGGCCCGGCCCGTCGGCATGTTCGAAGTGGTCCTAACAAGGCGCAAGCGGTTTGGCTGGCGATGGCAAGTGTGCGACCAGTCCGGCAAGATATTTGCGGACGGGTTCGAGCGCACGCGCCCGTCCGCCAAATATCAAGGCGAACGCGCGCTGTTCTTCCTGCTGTCGCAGGCCCATTTGAACGACCGCTCCGCCGCCTCGAGCGAGGACTAGCGGCACACCTGCGCTTTGCACTGAATTCGTAACCGGGTGAGCGGCTTGTCCGCACTAGCTCGGCGAGCGAAGTCGGAAGCGACACTCGGGATGCACGGCAAGATTCCCGGATCTCGCTTCGCTCATTCGGATTACGAGACCTTGCGTTGCCCGCCGGGCGAAACGCCAAGCCGTGGGTCAACGTGCGCCATCCAACATATGGCGGTCCGTGGGAGCCAACCGGCTCCCGGTCTTCCCTGCGCCCTCTTTCATGAGAGGGCAAGGCATCGAAGCAGAGCTCGGGCGAACAAGCCGCGAGGATGCGAAGGTGTGTCTGCGATTGAGCTGGGCGTTAGAGGTCGCAATGCCGACGTTGATGCAGTTGCGCGACGCCGCGTCCACGTCTCAGCATGCGTAGAAGCGCAACCGTCATAGTCTCTAACGCCCACTAACCAACACCTGACTTAAAACTGTCATAATCACCGAACGGAACCTGCGCCTGTGCGCTCTTTACACGCCGTTAAGCGCACCTGCATTGGATGCGCCCGGATAGTGCGTTGGGGACTGCCATGAGTGCCGCAAAGAAAGTGCCGGGAAAACCGGCCGTCGAAATGTTCGATGACATCCCGGTGCTTCAACGCAAATGGCGTGCCGCGTTGAAGCCGGGCGAACGGCTGCCGCGTTACGAGGACGTGATGCTCGGCAGCCTCGGACGACTCGCCGACCATATCGCGCTGCTGAAAGGTGACGGCGCGCTCGAACTGTCGCGCAGCGGACGTTACGTGCAGAAATGGCTCTGCGAGGAGCGCTGGGGCATTCCCGTCGCGGAGCTGTCGCCCGACTGCGCCACGGCGCTGACGGAAGCGGCCGCGATCGCGCTCGCAACGGGGCGGCCGCATCACGCGAGCGCGCATTGCGTGCGCGACGGCATGGTCAGGACCTACGATCTACTGGCGCTGCCGACCGCCTCGCGCCGGAGCGCGACGCTGGTCGGCACCTACATCAACGAGCGCGGGAGGGCAATATAATCTCCTCGACGCAATTTTTTCCGCGACCGATGACGCGGTCGTCTCGCTGACGACGCTGCGCGACGCAAGCGGCAAGCCGTTCGATCTCCAGATCGTGCACCACAACAAGAGTGCGAGCGCGCTGCTGAAGGCCGCGACCGGAAGCCTGCTATGGGGGCGGGTCAGTGAGGCAGGCACGCTGCTGGCCGCGCCCGAGATTATGGACTTCCTGCTCAAGGCCGTCTCGGGCGGCCGCTGCGAGCAGCTCGAGATCGAGAGCGACGGACGACACCTGCGCCTCGGCACCACCGCCTTCGCCGACGTGGTCTCGTTGACGATCTCCGACGTCACCGCGTTGAAGCGGCGCGACGCCTCGTTCCGACTGCTGTTCGACAACAACCCGATGCCGATGTGGGTGTTCGACGCAAAGACTAAGCAATTCCTTGGCGTCAATGACGCCGCGGTCCAGCATTACGGTTACAGCCGCGCCACCTTCCTGCGCATGAAGCTGCACGAGATCTGGCCCGAGGACGAGTGGAAGAGCCACGCCGAGGCGCTCGAGCGCGTCGGCGATGCCTATCATTCCTCGCGCAACTGGCGGCACTTACGCCCCGACGGCAGCGAGATCGAGGTGCTCACCTTCGGCCGGCGCGTCGCCTTCGACGATCGCGACGGCTATCTGGTCGCGGTGGTCGACATCACCGAACGGCGCAAGGCCGAGGGGCGGATCGCCCACATGGCCCATCACGACGGGCTCACGGACCTGCCGAACCGCGAATATTTCCAGGAGCGGCTGAAGCAGGCGCTCGACCAGGCCGGCGGAAAGCGGGTCGGCGTGCTCTACATCGATCTCGACCTGTTCAAGAACATCAACGATTCCTTCGGGCATCCGGCGGGCGACCGCCTGCTCAAGCAAGTAGCCGAACGCCTGACCAATGCGATTCGCGGTGCCAATCTCGCGGCGAGGCTCGGTGGTGACGAGTTCGCCGTCATCCTGGCGGCCGACGTCTCGCCGAACGAGGCCAGCGCCTGCGCGACCCTGCTGATCGACATGTTGAAGGCGCCCTATGAGATCGACGGCCAGGAGATGGTGATCGGCGCCAGCATCGGGATCGCGCTGTCACCGGGGGATGGCGCGACGTCGGAGGAATTGATGCGCAACGCCGACATGGCCCTGTACCGGGCGAAGTCCGACGGCGGCTGCGTGCACCATTTCTTCGAGCGCGAGATGGACCTTCAGGCGCAGAAGCGCCGCGACATGGAGCTCGACCTGCGCCGCGCCTTTGCCAATGGCGAGTTCGAGCTGCACTACCAGCCGTTGGTGTCGATCGCGTCCGACCGCATCTCCGGCTTCGAGTCGCTGTTGCGCTGGCGGCACCCGGACAAGGGCATGATCTCGCCCGCCGAGTTCATTCCGGTCGCCGAGGACATCGGCCTGATCACCCAGCTTGGCGAATGGGTGTTGCGCGAGGCCTGCGCCGAAGCCGTCAAATGGCCTGTCGACGTCAAAGTCGCGGTCAATCTGTCGCCGGCGCAATTCCGCGGCCGCAACCTGGTTCAGGTCGTGATCTCCGCTCTGGCGCAGTCCGCCCTGTCGCCGAGGCGGGTCGAGCTCGAGATCACCGAGTCGATCTTCCTGGCGGAGACCGAAGCCAATCTGGCCACGCTGCATCAATTGCGCGAGCTCGGCGTCGGCATCTCCATGGATGATTTCGGCACGGGCTATTCCAGCCTCAGCTATCTCCGCAGCTTCCCCTTCGACAAGATCAAGATCGACCGTTCCTTCATCAAGGATCTGGCGCAGCGGCCCGATTGCGGCGCGATCGTGCGCGCGATCTCCGGTCTCGGCCGCAGTCTCAACATCACCACCACGGCGGAAGGCGTCGAGACCGAGGATCAGCTCGACTGGCTGCGCGCCGAGGGCTGCAACGAGGTGCAAGGCTTCCTGTTCAGCGCGGCGCGGCCCGGCGCCGAGATCGCAAAGCTGCTCGCCGATTTCGGCCAGCGCGCCTCACGGGCGGCGTAGATCCGGAGGATAGCAATCGTAGACCAGTGCCTTGAACGCGGGTGTGATGCGGCTGCGCTCGTTCTGGGTCTGCTGCATCATGAGGTAGACCATGTCGAGCTTGGGATCGACGCCGAAATAGGTGCCGCTGCCACTGTCCCATTTCAACTCGCCGATCGAGCCCGGCGGCGGCGGTTTCGCGTTGCCGGGATCGGTGCGCACCGCAAGACCGTAGCCATAGCCGAAGCCGTCGCCCGGGAAATAGAAATAGTCGCGTCCGACGCCGGACCCGGGTCCGATGTGGTCGGTCGTCATGGCCTTGAACGCAGCCGGGCTCAGATAACGCTTGCCCTCGAACTGGCCGCCGTTGAGCAGCATCTGCGCGAAGCGCTGATAATCGGTGATGGTCGAGAGCAGCCCGCCGCCGCCGGACTGCCATTCGGGATGGTCGAGGCGCTCGCGCTCGGCGGCGAGCAGGATGAAATCGTTCGGCAGTGGCCGAGCCATCCGCGCCAGCTCGTACTCCGTCGCCAGCGCAAATTTGGTGCTGTTCATGCCGAGCGGAGCGAAGATGCGTGCTTTCAGGAATTCGTACAGCGTCTGGCCCGAAATGATCTCGATGAGGGCGCCGAGCACGTCGGTGGAATGACCGTAGCGCCACAACGTTCCCGGCTGCCGCGCCAGCGGCAGCTTCGCGATCCGATCGGCGAACTCCCTGTTGTTGAACTGACCTTCGAAGATATTGGCGGCCTTGTAGGCCTGCTCGACCCATTTGCCGCCGATATAATCGTAGCTGATGCCCGAGGTGTGCCGCAGCAGGTCCTCGATGTTGACGGGACGGACCGGCGGCACGAGATCGAGCTCCAGCTTGCCGTCGGGCTTGGTAATCTCGAGGCCCACCTTGGTGTCGGCGAAGAGCGGGACGTATTTCGACACGGGGTCGGTGAGCGCGAGCTTGCCCTCGTCGATCAGCATCATCGCGCCGAGGCACGTGATCGGCTTGGTCATCGAGTGAATGGCGAAGATCGTGTCGGGCGTCATGCCAAGGCCGGTCCGGACGTCGCGCACGCCGAACGTTTTGAGATAGACCGGCTTGCCGTGCTGCTGGACCAGGATGACGGCGCCCGGCAGCCGGCCGCTTGTCACCTCGTTATCGAAATATGCGGTGATGCGATCGAGTCCGTCGGGCGACGGGGAAGGGATGTCGGCGGCGCGACCTCGCGCCATCGAGCCGGCGAGCACCGCGGCTCCGACCAGAAACTCACGCCGTCTCATCCGGGCTTCCTCCCTCGGCGGGATCAAAGCCGCAACACGCCAAGGGCGTCAACAAGACATCGATTAAAAACGCGTCACGATTTCCGAAAGGAACGGTCGCGGACGGTCTTCGCTCGGCTTGGTCGGCGTGCCGATATGGACGAAGCCGGCGAGCTTTTCGTCCGGCTTGAGGCCGAGGCCATCAAGCACGTCGCGATCGAAGGCGAACCAGCCGGTCAGCCAGCAGGCGCCGTAGCCGAGCGCGGTTGCGGCCGTGACGATGTTCATGGCGCTGGCGCCCGCCGACAATTCCTGCTCGAAGGCCGGCACCTTCGGGTGCGGCTTGGTGAAGCTGACGATGCCGATCACCAGCGGCGCGTCGGTGAGGCGCTTGCGCTCGATCTCGATGTCGGCGGCGGGCGCGCCTGGATTCTTCCGCGCGAAGACCTTCGCGATCACCTCGCCGGCGCGCTGGCGGGCATCGCCCTCGAAAATGATGAAGCGCCAGGGCGCCAGCTTGCCATGATCAGGCACGCGCGCGCCGATGGTGAGGATGGTCTCGAGCTCGGCTGCGGAGGGGCCGGGCTCGGTCATCTCGCGCGGCTTGACCGAGCGGCGGGTCTTCAGGAGTTCGATTGCATCGGGCACTGCGATATCCTCTTGACTGGTCGGCGGACGTGCACACCCGAGATAGGCATGCACGCCCCCAACCGGAAGCGAATTTAGATCGATTTCAGGGATCAGACGGCGCCACGCGCCCGCTCGACGTCCGGCGGCGTTGCCTCCTGCACCAGCGCGGCGATCGCCTCCTGCGTCGTCATCACCTTCTGGCCGTCGCTGCCGAGCCGGCGGACCGACACCGAATGCGTCTCGGCTTCCTTCTTGCCGACCACGAGCAGCGCCGGGATCTTGGCCAGCGAGTGCTCGCGGACCTTGTAGTTGATCTTTTCGTTCCGCAGGTCGATCTCGACCCGAAGGCCTGCGCGCCGCGCCTGCTCGAGGACCTGCTTGGCATATTCGTCGGCTTCCGAGGTGATGGTGGTGACCACCACTTGGACCGGCGAGAGCCAGAGCGGGAAGCTGCCGGCATAGTGCTCGATCAGGATGCCGATATAGCGTTCCATCGAGCCGCAAATCGCGCGGTGCACCATCACCGGCGGTTTCTTGCCGCCGTCATGGTCGATGTAGAACGCGCCGAACCGCTCGGGCAGGTTGAAGTCGACCTGGGTGGTGCCGCACTGCCAATCGCGACCGATGGCGTCGCACAGCACATATTCGAACTTCGGACCGTAGAAGGCGCCTTCGCCCGGATTGATCTCGGTCTTGATGTGGTTGTTCTGCGACTGGATCTCGCGCAGCACCGTCGCCATCACACGCTCGGCGTGATCCCACATCGCGTCGGTGCCGACGCGTTTCTCCGGCCGGGTCGAGAGCTTCACGGTGAGATCGCCGGTGAAGCCGAAGTCGGCGTAGGTCGACAGGATCAGGTCGTTGATCTTCAGGCATTCCTCGGCGAGCTGATCCTCGGTGCAGAAGATGTGCGCATCGTCCTGGGTGAAGCCGCGCACGCGCATCAAGCCGTGCATGGCACCGGAGGGCTCATAGCGATGCACCACGCCGAACTCGGCAAGGCGCAAAGGCAGGTCGCGATAGCTTTTCAGGCCGTGCTTGAAAATCTGCACGTGACCGGGGCAGTTCATGGGCTTGAGCGCAAACCAGCGCTTGTCCTCGGCCTCGTCGCCGGCCGACTGCGCCGCGAACATGTTCTCGCGATACCAGCCCCAATGGCCCGAGGTCTCCCACAGCACCTTGTCGAGGATCTGCGGCGCGTTGACCTCGCTGTAGTCGCCGGTCAGGCGTCGCCGCATATAGGCGATGAGCTGCTGGAAGATGGTCCAGCCCTTCGGGTGCCAGAACACGACGCCCGGACCTTCCTCCTGGAAATGGAAAAGGTCGAGCTCGCGTCCGAGCTTGCGATGATCGCGCTTCTCGGCCTCCTCGATCTGCTTGAGATAGGCGTCGAGGTCCTCCTGCTTGGCGAAGGCAGTGCCGTAAATGCGGGTCAGCATCGGGTTATTGCTGTCGCCGCGCCAATAGGCGCCGGCGACCTTCATCAGCTTGAAGGCATTGCCGACCTTGCCGGTCGAGGTCATGTGCGGGCCGCGGCAGAGATCGAACCAGTCGCCCTGGTAGTAGATCTTGATCGGCTCGTTGCCGGGAATGGCGTCGACCAGCTCGACCTTGAAGGCTTCGCCCTTGTCGCGGAACACCTGTTTGGTCTTTTCGCGGTCCCAAACCTCCTTGGTGAAAGGTTTGTCGCGCGCGATGATCTCGCGCATCTTCTTTTCGATCGCGGCAAAATCTTCCGGGGTGAACGGCTCGTTACGGAAGAAGTCGTAGTAGAAACCGTTCTCGATCACCGGGCCGATGGTGACCTGGGTGCCCGGCCACAGCGATTGCACGGCTTCGGCCAGCACGTGCGCACAGTCGTGGCGGATCAATTCGAGCGCGCGGGGATCATCGCGATTGACGAATTCGATCCGGGCGTCGGCCTCGATCGGGTCGTCGAGGTCGGCGAGCGTGCCGTCGAGTGCCATCGCCACAGTGCGCTTGGCCAGCGACGGCGAAATGCCCTTGGCGATATCGAGGCCGGTGATGCCCTTGTCGAACTGACGCTGGGCGCCGTCGGGGAAGGTGAGGGTGACTCTGGGGGCGGGCGTCGCGGGCTTCAGATTGGAGAGGCTGTACTGGAAGCCGGACTCGGATTTGGGCTGGTCGGTCATTGCTTTACTCCTGAGGCTCACTCCTGCGAACGAGCGCAGGTAAGCGGGAACGAGCGATATATCAGCCGATTCGGCCTGCGCAATCCGGCAATTCCAAGAAAGTGGCGCGCAAAAGCCGGAACGGTGCACCAACTATTTCAGACCGTGCCCTTTAACAGACCGCAGCTCTGCTCTACATGCACTTGCATGGAAAGATCGCCTGCCGTCCGCCGCTTCGCGCCAACCGCTCTGATGCTCGGCAACATCGTCACCGGCTGCTCGGTGCTGGCACCGGCGGGCATGCTGCCGGAATTGGCGACCGGGCTCGACGTCAGCATCCATGCGGCCGGGCTCCTGATCACCTTTGGCGCCATCACGCTGTGCATTGGTTCGCCGCTGACGGCGTGGCTCACCAGTCGCATCGAACGGCGGACGCTGCTCACGACGACACTGGCCGTGCTTGCTCTCGGCAATCTTGCCTCGGCCTTTGCACCCGATTATGCGAGCCTCCTTGCAATCCGTCTGGTGATGCTCGCGATCGGCGCGCTCTATACGCCGCAGGCTGCCGGCACGGCGGCGCTGATCGTGCCGGTGGAGCGACGCGGCAGCACCATCGCCTACATCTTCCTCGGCTGGTCGCTCGCTGCCGCCGTCGGCCTGCCGCTGATCACCTTCATCGCCAGCCGCTATGGCTGGCGCGCCGCCTATGGCGAGATCGGCGCGCTCGGCTGCATCAGCTTCCTGCTGCTGCTGCTGCGCCTGCCGGCGGGCCTGAAAGGCGCGCCGGTGGACATCAAGACCTGGGCCGAGGTCGGCCGCACCAGGACCATCCTGCTCCTGCTCGCGATCACCATGCTGCAAATGTCCGGGCAGTTCGTGGTGTTCACCTTCATGGGCCCGCTGCTCAAGAAGCTCACCGGCGCCGGACCCGATGCCATCGGCATCGTGTTTGCCCTGTACGGGGTCTGCGGCTTCCTCGGCGTCGCCATCGCGACCCGCATCGTCGATACCTGGGGGCCTTATCGCACTTCGCTACTGTTCACCTGCCTGCTGCTTGCGGGGGTCACGGGCTGGGCGCTCGGCGCCGGCACGCTTGTCTTGATGGCGGGCGCGGTCGCAGTCTGGGGCCTTGGCTTTGCCTCCACCAATTCGATGCAGCAGGTGCGGCTGGTCGCGGCCGCGCCATCACTGGCATCGGCGACCGTCGCCCTCAACACGTCCGTCCTCTATATCGGTCAGGCGGTCGGCTCGGCCATCGGCGGATTACTGTTCGCCCGCGAGCTCCTGCACACGCTCGGCTTCGTCGCGGTCGGTTTCGTGGTGCTGGCGCTGATGCTGGTGGTCCTGACCAGGCCCCGGCGGGCTGCCGCCGCAACAGCCTGAATCTCGCAGCTTCCTGTGTGCAAGGTGCTTGGCAAACCGAGCATGAGGGCGCTAGAACGCCATGCATGGGGACCAAAGAGAGTTGACTGAAATGAGGATGATTCTGGCGGTTGCCGCGGTGCTCTATTCAGCCTCCGCATTTGCGCAAGCCGACAAGCCACCGATGGTGGGGGACAAGCCGCTGGTGCAGGTCAAGCCCAAAGGGACCAAAGAGGCTGCGGCCAAGCCCGCCGCGGCGGCGAAGGGTAAGCCGCAATCGATCGCGAGCCGGCTCCAGGCCTGCCTCGAGATCGACGACGGCACCAAGGACCGCCTCAACTGCTACGACGCCGTGATCCCGCCGGCGCCGAAGCCGAAGCCGGCGAAGGCCAGGGGCTACGCAGACTGCCGTTTCTTCAAGGAAGAGGACGAGCGGCTGGCCTGCTTCAACGGCTTTGCCGAGAGCATTCCGAAGCTGCCGAAAACCTAAGCGAGAGACCGGGCCCCTCGATGGCTTTACGGTCACGTCCGTTTAGCGGCTCGATGCGGATGGATTGGTAGAGGCCACGCGCGTGAGCGCAAGCGCGGGCGTCGCCGACATCTTCACCAGCACGTCCTTGAGCGGATCCCGCGTCCAGGCCCTCGTCACGTAGTCGCGATGGGTGATGCCCTCGCCAGTCTCGACGAACACCACGCTGCCGGGCCGCAATGGCCCGTCCATGTCCTCGGAGACGCTGATGCCCTTCTGCCGCAGCAGGCTCATCAGCTCGCGGTCGCGGCGCGCGGTGTAGCGGGTGTAGGCGCTGACGAAGAAGCCGGAGCGGTGGCTCTCGATCCAGGACGCGAACTTGTCCATTTCGCCATAAACGGCATCGAGCAGCACGACGCCGCGCACGCGGTCGCTGATGCCGCCGACCTCCAGACTCCAGGCCGTCGGCAGGAAGCCGCCGCTATAGCCGACGATCACGATCGGCATGTTGGCGAAGGCCCGCGCGCTGTTGGGATCGCCGGTCAGGCGGGCGAGGTGGTTGGCCGATTCCTCCATGAAGCGCTTGAAGCCGCCTGCCTGCCAGAATTTGCCGGCGCTGGAATCGGCGGCATCGACCGCCATCTGCGGCGCAAGCAGGACGACATTGGCGCCGGAATCGGTGATCTGCTTCGGTACTAGCTGCCGGTCGCGCACATCGCGCTCGAGCGTGGCGCCATTGCCGTGGAAGAACACCACGATCACGCCCGGCTTGCGGACGTCGAAATGCTCAGGGACGTGCACCAGCACGCGGCTGTCGCTGTAGGTTTCGTCCTGCCAGTAGACGCGCCCCGAATAGCTGCGGTGGCCGCGGCGGTCGCCCTTGGAGATGTTGAGGAAGGGTGCGTCGGAGGCGGGGTTGTTGCCGAAATAGGGAAAAGCTGACGACTTCATGCTGACGAGCGTCGTCAGGTCCTCACGGGGCGGGCGCTTGTAGGGGAGTTGCGGCTCGAGCGAAGCGACCTTGTAGGGCGCCTGCTCAGCCTGCGGCTGCTGCTGGACGGCGCGCTTGGGCGAGAAGTCCGACATCTGCCGTTGCAGCAAGCTCTCGCTCGCCGAGGGGAAACGCTCCTTGAACTGCGGGGCCGGGAAGCGATCCTCGAACGTGTCGCCGCTTGCCACCTGCGCATGTGTCTTTGCGACCACCTGCACGTTAGCCTGCGAGTTCGCTGCGAGCGCCGCCGGATTGGGGGCCTTGCCGCATTGAACCAGCGTCAGCGACAGCGGCACCAGGGCTGAAAACAGGCCGACCCGGAGCACACGACCGCGCGCGCCGGACGTCGTCCGATCGGCAGGCGCATTAGCTCTCAGTTTCGGAACGGCCCCGACCATCCACCCATGACCCCAAGTCACGTCCATCGGCAATTTCAAATCAATTCAGCCGACTGGCGTTTAGGTGACGTTAAGCGTCCAGAGAAATTTCCCACATCCGGAACCGTCAAAGGGACCATGCAATCGTGTCGTGATTGTGGGGAAGGGAAAAGGGATTCTCGGGGGATGTGCAGCTTTATCGCCCAAGACCGGACGTGAAAGGTGTCAACATACCCGTCACGTCTGCCTCATTTAACCCTTGTTAACCCTGCTTGAATTGACTGGATTCAATCTGCGCGATGTCTCCCGATGAGGCGTGACGCCTTGAGAACCCCGATGACGGCATCAGATGCGGGTACCGCGCCCTGGACTGGCCGGCTGACCGAAAGCGGGTCGGGCGTCTCTGTTCTGGTCGCAACCGCCATCGTCATTGCCGACATGATTGGGGTCGGCGTCTTCACCAGCCTCGGCTTCCAGGTCAAGGACATCCCGTCCGGCTTCTCGATCCTGCTGCTCTGGACAGTCGGCGGCATCGTCGCGCTGTGCGGGGTGTTCTCCTACAGCGAGTTGGGCGCGATGTTTCCGCGCTCGAGCGGGGAGTACAATTTCCTCGGCCGCGCCTACCATCCCGCCTTCGGCTTTCTCGCCGGCTGGGTCTCGGCGACGGTGGGGTTTGCGGCACCAGTCGCGCTCGCCGCGATGGCGTTCGGTGAATATGCCAAATCGGTCGCGGACGATCTGCCGCCGATTCCACTCGCCATCGGCGTGGTGTGGCTGGTCTCGCTCGTGCAACTGACCGGCGTCAGGCACTCCTCGACGTTCCAATTGATCTCGACGATTTTGAAGGTCGTGCTGATCGTCGCTTTCCTGGTGGCCGGCTTCGTCATCGGCGTGCCGCAGCAGATCGCCTTCACGCCGGAGCCGGGCGATCTCGCCCACATCGTCAGCGCGCCCTTCGCGATCGGGCTCGTCTTCGTGATGTACTCGTTCTCGGGCTGGAATGCCGCGACCTACATCATCGGCGAGATGACCACGCCGCAGCGGAGCCTGCCGCGCGCATTGCTCGTGGGCACGCTGATCGTGCTCGTCCTCTACGTCGCGCTGAACGCGGTGTTCCTCTACTCGACGCCGGTCAGCGCGCTGGCGGGCCAGCTCGACGTTGCCAGCGTCGCCGGCAGCGCCATCTTCGGCGGCCTCGGCGGCCGGATCGTCGGCGCGATGATCTGTGCCGGTCTGATCTCCTCGATCAGCGCGATGATGTGGATCGGCCCGCGGGTGATGATGACGATGGGCGAGGACATTCCGGCGCTGCGCGTGTTCTCGCAACGATCGGCGAACGGTGCGCCGGCGTATGCCATCCTGTTTCAGCTCGCCGTCGCGAGCCTGCTGCTGTTCACGCGCAGCTTCGAGGCGGTGCTCGACTTCATCCAGTTCGCGCTGCTGTTCTGCTCGTTCTTCACCGTCGCCGGCGTCATCAAGCTCCGCATCACCGATCCCGATTTGCCGCGGCCCTATCGCGCCTGGGGATACCCGTTCACGCCGCTCGTTTTCCTGCTCGTGACCGCGTTCATGATGTACTACCTCTTGACCGAGCGGCCCGTGCAGTCGCTGTCGGGGATGCTCGTCATGCTCTCGGGTCTGGTGATTTATGTCGTCTTCCGCAGGCGGCCGCTGACCGCTGCCGCTTCACCACATCGCGAATCGACATGATCCGACCCCTGAGAATTGCGGCCGTCGTTCTTGCCTTGCTGGCTGCGGCCGTCTCGTCCGCACGCGCCGCCGACGTCACCTTCGACGACACTGCGCGCTTCCTTGCGGGCATGCAGCCTTCGGCGGACTCGCCGCTGGTGCCGCTCACGAAGGATCCAGGCTGGCAGCGTCATGCAAAATTTTTTGACGGCGCTTTCGCCCAGCTCGAGCAGCGGCAGCTCTCGAAGATCCGCAATTGGGCCGACGCCAATCTCGCCGCGCCGCGGCCAACCATGTTCTACATGTTCAGCGGCCCGGACTTCCTCTACGCCAATGCCTTCTATGCCAAGGCGAGCACCTACGTGCTTGGCGCGCTGGAGCCGGTGGGAGCGGTGCCCGACCTGACGCGGCTGCCGCGTAGCTCGATCGGCGCTGCGCTCTACAACGTCGAGCGATCGCTCGGCTCGATCCTGAGTTTTTCCTTCTTCATTACCAAGCAGATGAAGGTCGACCTGCACGCCAATCAGGTCAACGGTACGCTGCCGATCCTCTATGTTTTCCTCGCGCGCTCCGGCAAGACCATCCGCAATGTCGAGATGATCGCGCTCGACAACAAGGGCGGGGTTCACACGGCCGGCGACAATCCGGGACCCAACGCGACGCATGGCGTCCGCATCACCTTCGCCGGCAGCGACGGGGAAGCGCGCACGCTGTATTATTTCTCGACTGATCTTTCCAATTCCGGTGCGCGCGCGGCTGGCCTCCTGAAATTCTGCGAGACGCTGGGCCCCGGCAACAGCCTGCTCAAGAGCGCGTCCTATCTGCTGCATTCCGGCAATTTCACCCTCGTGCGCGACTGGCTCCTCGCCAACAGCGCCACCATCATCCAGGACGATTCCGGCATTCCGCTCGCGAACTACAATGCACGGCAATGGCGGTTCTTTCCGTTCGGCCGCTATCTCGGTCCGATCGATGAATTCGCAAGCCGCTACCAGGAGCGCTACGCCGAATTGTTCACGCGCGCCCAGCCGATCGATTTCGGCGTGGGCTATCGCTGGCGGACGCATGAGTCGAACTTGCTGCTGTCGGTGAAGGTGCCGGGCGGCGAGATCGCGCCGGCGGAGACCACCTCGTCCGCCGAGCCGTCGTCAAGGCCGCCGAGGCCGAAGCGGCTACGCCCGCCGGAGTCGATCCCGCCGCAGTCCGGACGTTTCTTCTGGTTCCGTTAGTTACCAGTGCACATTCTGGCTCGGCACGATGAACGCTGTCGTGCTTGGCGGCGTGGCGAAGCTCGTCGCCAGATACCAGCCGGAGCTGATCACGAGCACCAGCAGGGCGACGATCGCGAGCAGATCGATGATTCTGGGATCGTGATGGCCTCTCCGGCCAGAATTCAGGCCAAGCCCGGAGGGAAAATGACGGCTGATTTTCCAGCGCATTGTTGTTTCCTCCCGATGGGGAGCATCACATCAACGCGAGGCGAGAGTTCGGGTTCCGAGCGGGACGGACAGCACCGCAGTACTCAGGATGCGTTGACCCCGCGCCAGCGGCCGTAGCGCCAGGGCAAATACCAGCGCGCGCCTTCCGGTGCGGTGAGCGGTACGTTGTCGATGCCCGAGGTGCCGAAAGGATTGCAGCGCAATAGGCGCGCGAGTGTCATCCAGCCGCCGGCCCAGAGTCCGAACCTTTCGATCGCCTCGTCGCCATAGACGGAGCAGGTCGGCAGGTGCCGGCAATTGTAGCCGACCAGGGGCGACAGCGTGTGCCGGTACAGCCAGATCAGCGCGCGGCCGAATCGGCGCGGGAGCCGGAGCGCGCCCGCCACCGGGCTGGAACAGTGCTCGTAGGCTGAATGCTTCATGTGCGCTTTGCTGTAACGTTAAGCGAAGTATTGCTCAGTTCCGCAGCAGGGAACTGTAAGCTCTTGTTTGCGCGCCATATTTTGCCTGCTTTTTGGGAGCAGTGCAGCAAGTATCTGTGGACGATCTGTATTCGCCCGGATACCATTTTTATGACGCCCGTGTGTAGAAACATACGCCTGTATGATGGACTCAGCGGGCGCTACCGGGGATTGTTTGGGGACCTTTAGGGCTTGGGGAAGGAACCAGATTGAGACTTCTGAACTCCCTTAATCTTCGCGGCTGGTTGCTGGTGGGAACCGCCGTGTGTGGAGTCGCGCTGGCTGGCGCCGTCGCGACCCTTGGAACGTCAGCGCGAGCCGGTGCTGCGCTCGAAGAGCGCAAGCTGCCGATGAAGTTCAGCTGGGTGGCCTGCGAGCCGAACTGCCGCGGCTGGGTCAGCGCGGTCGGAATCATCACCGCCGATACGCCGAAGGCTTTTGAGGAGTTTGCTCGCGGACGCCAACTGGGCGGCGCCACGGTGGTGCTCGATTCCAGCGGCGGCTCGGTCAACGACGCGATCACGCTCGGCCGACGCTTCCGCAACCTCGGACTTCTGACCACGGTCGGCATCAGCGTTCAGAACCGCGGCGGGCAAGGCGCCCGTCCGGCGGTCGCGCCGGGGGCCTATTGCGAATCCATGTGCGTGTTCCTGCTGCTCGCCGGCAAGAAGCGCTATGTGCCGGAAGCTGCCCATGTCCGGGTCCACCAGATCTGGATGGGCGACCGCGCCGACGATGCCAAGGCTGCGAGCTACAGCGCCCAGGACTTGATGATCGTGGAGCGCGACATCGGCAGGCTGGCCAAATACACGTTCGACATGGGGGGTGCCGGCGATCTGCTGTCGCTCGCACTCAGCGTGCCGCCCTGGGAAGATTTGCATGAGCTCGACGCCGGAGAGCTTAAGCTCACCAATCTCGTGACCACCGACCTCGTGGCCGACGTGTTGCCGCACGTGGATATCTCCGCACCGGCAATGGCAGAGCTTACACCGAAGACGCAGGCCAGGTACGGCGCGGAACCGGAGCAGCCGCAGCAATCTGCCAAGTCGACCAAGACCGCGGAAGCCCTGGTACCGACGGCCGGCGGCGTGGCGACACCAGCGGCGGCGGCGCAGAAGTAAGCGATATGCTTTGATGGGTCATCCGTGGCGCGCGTCGGCGCGAGCCCGGAAGATCGGCAACCTCTGGATCCGGGTTCGATGCGGAGCCTGTCGTCGGACTGGTCAATAGGCCGGGTCCGGTGGCATCGCCCCGGAATGACGGAGAGCGGTCAGCCCTGCGCCGCCGCCGGCTGCTTCGCCTTGGCCTCGATCTGACCGATGGCATCGACCACCGCATCGAAGGTGAGAAGGGTCGAGGCATGCCGCGCCTTGTAGTCGCGGACCGGCTCGAGGAACTTGATCTCTTCCCATTTTCCTTCAGGAGGCGCACCGTTCTCCTTCAGCATCTTGCGAACGGTTTCGCGCAACTCACGGAGTTCGCTCGCAGTAGACCCCACGATCCGACTTGCCATGATGGACGAAGAGGCCTGTCCCAAGGCGCAGGCCTTCACGTCATGGGCGAAGTCGGTGACGGTGTCCCCGTTCATCTTGAGGTCGACCTTCACGGTCGAGCCGCACAGCTTGGAGTGGGCAGTGGCGGAGGCATCGGGGTCCGACAGCCGCCCGAGCCGCGGAATATTCCCGGCCAGTTCGATGATCCGCTTGTTGTAGATGTCGTTCAGCATGTGATGGAGTCCAGCACTTCCGCACCCGATCGGTCTTGGCGGGCGGCGTCCAGGGTCCTATATAGGGTCGGAACTCGCGGAAAAACAGTCCAGCGGCCCACCGGCGGTGATCCAGAATGGTGCGGCCGGCGTGGCGACGAGCGGACATTTTTCGCCAAGACTGTTCTGTTCAGGCGTCCGGCGGCTTGCCGCCCGTCTGCCGGTGACACTCCGGCCCGCAAGGCCGTCGAACGGAGTCGATATGGACGCTGCAATCAAATCCATCCGCCCCAACAAGCCCTCGGACCGGCAGCCCGAGAGCCGCCCGGCCGAGCTTGATCCCGCTGAATTTCTCGCAGCCGCCGTGCGCGCCGACCAGCCGCGCCCTGCGCGCGCCGAGGCGGAAGCAGCGGTAAAGACACTGCTCGCCTATATCGGCGAGGATACCGAGCGCGAAGGCCTGCTCGACACGCCGCGCCGCGTGGTCGAGGCCTTCGACGAGCTCTATCAGGGCTACCACCAGTGCCCGGCGGAGGTCCTGGACCGCACCTTCGGCGAGACGGCGGGCTATGACGATTTCGTCCTGGTGCGGGATATCGAGTTCACCTCGCAATGCGAGCATCACATGATGCCGTTCTACGGCAAGGCGCACATCGCCTATACGCCGGTGGAGCGCGTCGTCGGCCTGTCCAAGCTCGCGCGCCTGACCGATATCTTCGCCCGCCGGCTCCAGACCCAGGAACATCTGACGGCGCAGATCGCGGCCGCCATCGACGAGGTCCTCAAGCCGCGCGGCGTGGCCGTGCTGATCGAGGCCGAGCATACCTGCATGTCCGTGCGTGGTGTCGCCAAGCATGGCGCCTCCACCTTCACCAGCCGCTTCACCGGCATGTTCCGCGACAATCCGGCGGAGCAGGCCCGTTTCCTGTCCCTTGTGCGAGGCCTGCAGCGCTGACCTCGCCAACGTTCTAAGCGAGGACGCTCGTGTCCGCCCACTCCCACGAAATCGAGGAAGGTCTCGCCTTCCAGCCGAAGTTCGACGCCGCGGGCCTTCTGACCTGTGTGGCAACCGACGTCGTCAATGGCGACGTCCTCATGGTGGCGCACATGAATGACGAGGCGCTGCGCAAGACGATCGCGACCGGCGAAGCCTGGTACTTCAGCCGCTCGCGCAATGTCTTGTGGCGAAAAGGTGAGACATCGGGTCAGACCCAGCGCGTGGTCGAGATCCGCACCGATTGTGACCAGGACGCGGTCTGGATCCGCGTCGAGCAGATCGGCGCTGCCTGCCACACCGGGCGACGTTCGTGCTTCTATCGCAAGGTCGAGGCCGAGGGCGGCGGCGCCAGGCTCGTCTTTGTCGATGCCGAACGGCTGTTCGATCCGGGCGACATCTACAAGAAGTAGCCATCCGTCATTCCGGGGCATGCGAAGCACGAGCCCGGAATCGATCGTGCGACATCATGTGCGGTGGAAATGGATTCCGGGGCTCGCAGCTTCGGTGCGCCCCCGAATGACTCGGTTCGGCGGGGCGCGAGCCAAATTTACCCCGCATTAACCATACCTGTTCCACGATGAGACGACAGGGTGCCGAATTGCCGGCGCCGCTCAATGCCGCGCGGGGCGGGCACTTCATCATGTCGGTCGACAAGTTCAGTGCGACGCAGACGGCCGGTCTCGATCCGTCGCGGGCGCGCGTCGCCGGCGCGATCAAGCAGGCCTCCAATATCTCCGGCGTCAGCTTCCAGTACATGTTGACCACCGCCAAGATGGAATCGGATTTCAATCCGACGGCCGGTGCCACCACCTCGTCCGCGCACGGGCTCTATCAGTTCATCGATCAGACCTGGCTCGGCACAGTGAAGGAGGCGGGCACTCAGCTCGGCTATGGCAGCTACGCCGACGCCATTACGAAGACCGCGTCGGGCAACTACATCGTCGATGATCCCGTGATGAAGCGGTCGATCATGAAGCTGCGCGACGATCCCGAGGCCGCGTCCAGCATGGCGGCGGCGCTGACGCAGTCGAACAGTTTCAAGCTCACCGGCCTGCTCGGGCGCAGGCCGAGCGACAGCGAACTCTACATGGCGCATTTCATGGGCGTCGGCGGCGCCGCGAAACTGATCGCCAATGCCGAGGACAATCCGCAGGCCGTCGGCGCGCGGCTCTTTCCCAATGCGGCCGCCGCCAACCGCTCGATCTTCTACGCCAATGACGGCCGCGCGCGCAGCGTCTCCGAAGTCTACTCGGTGCTGGACGCGCGCTTTGCCAGCGCGGCGAATTCCAAGATCACCCGCAGTGCGATGGCGATGTATGGCGGCGCGCCCTCGACGACGCAGGTGGCGAGCGCCAACGGCGTACTGCCGACAGCGCCGGTGATCGACAACGCCGCTTATCTCCAGACCTTCCCCAATACACGCGCCGTGACGCCCGTCGGTGTGACGTCACCTACAACGCTCGCGGACAATGCGCCGACCACGCCGGCGTTTCGTTCAATCTATCAGCCCGACGACGCCACGCAGCCGGTCTCGATCGCTGTGCAGAAATTGTGGGGCAACAACGCCTCGCTCACCTCGGTGGCCTCAGCAACGCCGGACGTGCGTCCGCCGCAGCCGCTCGATCTCTTCAGCGATCGCAGCGGCACGTTCTCGAGCTAGCATCTGCTCTCCTGCCCCGGACGCTCTGCAGCGTGCAACGCTTGCTGCGCTGAGCTGGTACCATGCCGCAGCAATCCTTCCGAACAAATGGGCCCGGCTTAGCGGCGCAGCACTCGCGCGCCGCACCGTGTGCGGGATGCAAGAAAAGAGCGGCTTTGTTCCCTTAACAAAACGTCAATAATACCAGCCAGTTATGGTGAACGCTTTGTTAAGCGTCGTGGTTTATTTTGTGTTGCAGGTGACAAGCCGTCACCATTTTTCGTTTTCGTTGCGTAAGCCGGAAGCACCAATGATTGTTCGGCAGTTCATCAATTGGATCAGGACGGCGTCCGCCGGCGAGCGGGCCGAGGCGACGCGGGCGTTGGCCCGGGCCTGGCTGATTTCAGACCTTTCTCATGACGACCGCGTCGCGGCCGAAGGCGCGCTTTTGATGTTGCTCGACGATCCCTCGCCGCTGGTGCGGCAGGCGATGGCCGAGGCCTTTGCTCGCAGTAACGAGGCGCCGGCTGCAATCGTGCGGGCGCTGTCGGCGGATCAGCCGACGGTTGCGCTGCCCGTGCTCGAACACTCTCCGCTGCTGATCGATGCCGATCTCGTCGACATCATCGCCACCGGCAATGACGAGGTGCAGTGCGCGGTCGCCCGGCGTATCGCGCTGCCGGTCTCGGTCTGCGCCGCTATCGCCGAGGTCGGTTGCGCGGCGGCCGCGCTGGAGCTGATCGAAAATCCGCATGCCGAGCTCGCGCCGTTCTCGTGGAATCGTATGGTAGAGCGCCACGGCCACCTCGCCGCGATCCGCGAAGCGATGCTGGTGCTGGAGGATCTGCCGGCCGCAACGCGCGCGGCGCTGGTGGCCAAGCTTTCCGAGACCCTTGCGCAATTCGTCGTGGCCAGGAACTGGCTGAGTGCCGATCGTGCCGAACGCATCACGGTCGAGGCGCGCGACCGCTCCACCATCAACATCGCGGCGCGCTCGCGCGGTGAGGACATGCAGGGCCTGGTGCGGCACCTGCGCATCACCGGCCAGCTCACGGCGGGTCTGATCTTGCGCGCGCTGCTGTCGAGCAATCTCGACCTGTTCGACGCGGCGCTCGCGGAACTTGCCGATCTGCCGCTGGCGCGCGTCTCGGCGCTGCTGCACGAGCGCGGCGGCAACACCCTGCACGCGTTGCTCCGCCGCGCCGGACTGCCCGAGGCGACATTTGCGGCATTCCAGGTCGCGCTCGACGCCTCCCACGAGCAGGGTTTTGTCGACACCGATGACAGCGCGGTACGGCTGCGCCGTCGCATGGTGGAGCGCGTGCTAACCCATTGTGAGACCGACCGCGGCGCTACTGAACCGCTGATGGTCCTGCTCCGCCGCTTCGCCACGGAGTCCGCGCGCGAAGAGGCGCGGCTGTTCTGTGACGAGCTCGTCGCCAAGGACGCGGTCGATCCGCTCTATGACGATCTGATCGCGGCGTAGCAGCGAATTCCGTCATTGCGAGCGCAGCCCGGCGAGAGCGAGGTCACCAGCCATGTCGAACGACTCAGTTCCAACGACACGAAAATTGCGCCAAACTGCGTGCGGATAGCGGCCGGTCCATCGATAGGATGATCGAGCAACATCGTCGTCTCCAGGTTGAATGGATGCAACCTCAGTCTGGCCTCAGACTTGGTCGCTATCCACCCCCATGGAATCTTCGCTGCGCTCGCAACGACGAGAGGGAAGAGCTGGGCCTTATTCCGCCGGGGCAATGCTTGGCGCCAGGATCACCTCGAGATGTTCGGGGCGATCACAGTTGACGTGGGCGAGATATTCGTCGGCGACCTTGCGCAGGCGCCGGCTGAGTTCGGCGGAGACGCTGATGCTGTCGAGCCTGGTGTTCTCGTGCGCGATGGCGAGGATTGCGTTGATGTGGTGCGTGAACAGCTCGGCCGGCACCTTCGAAAGATCCGGCGCATGCTCGATGATGCGGCACAGGCTCTCGGCGATTCCCGCTGCCGAAGGAAAGCCGAAAGTCGCCGCATCGCCTTTGATGTCGTGGGCGGCGTGGAACAGCTCGTCGCGCAGCTTCCTGGTGAAACCATCCTGCTGCACCTCGGTCCAGGCGGCGGACAATCTCTCGACCTCGATCCTCATCCAGTCCTTGAATTGGCCGGACAGGCCCGCCAGCGCCTGCTCGGCGCGGGGGACCGGATCGTCCATGTCTTTTGCTTCGACCCGGCGCAGCACTTTTCGCAAGGGATTGGGCTGCGTGATGACGTGATGCGTGGCGAAGGCCTTGACCTCGATGTCCTTTGCGCTGTTCTTCGCCATGATGCCTGCCTCGTGTGAGACGCTGCGCTAGATGGAGGAGCGGGCCTTGTCGAGCAGCGAGGGCTGCTGGAGCACCTCGTGCTTTTCGCCGACGCGACGCTCCGGGCCCATATAGGCAGAGTTGGTGTTACGGCGCCGGTCCGGGCCGAAATAGGTCTTGGTCTTGATGAAGGGACGGGGATTGGCAACCACATTGAGGATGCGCTGGTAGAGCCCCTTGGCCGAGATCGGCTTGGCCAGGAATTCGGTGACGCCGGCATCGCGCGCGACCGTGACGCGGCGCTTCTCGGAATGGCCGGTCAGCATGATGATCGGCGCGTAGGGGTTGCCCTTGGATTCGGGCTGCCGGATCATCTGCGCGAGCTCGAGCCCGTCGAAGATCGGCATCGCCCAATCGGTGATGACGATGTCGGGCACGTAATGGCTGTACATTTCCAGCGCCGTGGCGCCATCCTCGGCCTCGTAGACTTCGCGTGCGCCGAACGAATGCAGCAGCGTCCGCAGGATGCGGCGCATGTGCGGATTGTCGTCGCAGACGAGGAAGCGCAGCTTGTTGAAGTCGATACGGAACATGACGCCCGGGCCAAAGCGGTCAACCTTCGTTAACCATATCGTGGCGGGGGTTAACGAAGGGTTGCGATCGGCCTTTTGAGAGGGGCGGGCCGGCGGCTCAGTAGCCGAACTGTTCGCGCAGGATCCGCTCTTCCAGGCTGTGGCCGGGGTCGAACAGCATGCGCATTGAGATGGTCTTGTCGGAGAGGACCTCGACACGGCGGACGTCGCGCACCTCGTCATGATCGGCGACCGCCGCCACGGGGCGCTTGTCGCCCTCGAGCACCTCGATCACGACATAGGCCGTGTTGGGCAGCAGCGCGCCGCGCCACCGGCGCGGGCGGAAGGCGCTGATCGGCGTCAGCGCCAGCAGCGCGGCGTTGATCGGCAGGATCGGCCCTTGGGCGGAGAGGTTGTAGGCGGTAGAGCCGGCCGGCGTCGCCACCATGATGCCGTCGGCGATCAGCTCGGCCATGCGCTCGCGCTCGTCGATCAGAATCCTTAAGCGTGCGGCCTGGTAGGTTTGCCGGAACAGTGCGACCTCGTTGATGGCGTGGTGCAGGTGGACGCGGTCGTTGACGTCGGTCGCGCGCATCAAGAGCGGATGGATTTCGGATTCATGCGCCGCCTCGAGCCGCGTGCGCAGATCGTGCGTCGAGTATTCGTTCATCAGGAAGCCGACCGTGCCGCGGTGCATGCCGTAGATCGGCTTTCCCGTGTGCATGTTCCGGTGCAGCGTCTGGAGCATCAAGCCGTCGCCGCCGAGCGCGACGACGACATCGGCTTCCCTGGGGTCGTAATTGCCATAATCCCGGGTGAGCTGGCCGAAGGCGGCCTGCGCCTCGCTGCTCGGGCTGGCGACGAAGGCGATCCGGTCGTATCGCGAGGGCTTGGTCATGGGGCAGGTGCCGCTGGCTCTAGTAAGTTCCGCCGGGCTCGTCTATACGACCTGGGCCTGGATTGTCGAGGAGGACCGCCTTTCAAGGCAAACGGGCGATTGCCCCATCCCGATTCAGGACGAAACGGGAGCGCTTCGGGCCCGAACGACCTCTCCAGGCGCCGCCGAACCCATGATCCCCCAAACCGTCGCAATTCCTGGCTAATAATGGGTGCGCACGGCCCTCGGAGCCGGGCACGGAGAACGATCATGGTATTGAGTTTGCCGGCGCTCCGCCACGCGATGCTGGTGATGGCGGTGTCGGCTTTCGCCCTCGCAGGATGGGCGCGCGCGGAGGATCCGCCGCAGCCGCGCTCCGAGACGACGTCGCCGGCCGGACAAAAAGGCGGGCGTGGCGGTGGCGCGCAAAGCCCTACGCCTGGTTCGCCGTCGGCGGCCGAACTGCATCGTCTGCCGCCGGATTCCACCACGAAGCAGACGCTCGATCTGCCGGGCCGCACCCTCAACTTCGCCGCGACCGCCGGCTCGATCCGCGTGTTCGACGGCAAGGGCGACCCGTTGGCCGACATCGCCGTCACCTCCTATGAGCTCGACGGTGCCGATCGCGCGACGCGCCCCTTGACGTTCCTGTTCAACGGTGGGCCCGGCGCATCTTCGGCATGGCTCCAATTCGGCGCCGCGGGGCCGTGGCGGCTGCCGCTCGATGGCGAAGCCCTGTCGCCGTCCGCCTCGCCCGAGGTGAAGCCGAACGCGGAGACCTGGCTCGACTTCACCGATCTCGTCTTCATCGATCCCGTCAGCACAGGCTACAGCCGCTTCGTCGCCAGCGGCGAGGACGCGCGCAAGTCGTTCTATTCCGTCGACGGCGACGCCAATTCGATCGCGCTCGTGATCCGCCGCTGGCTCGAGAAGCACGACCGGCTGATCTCGCCGAAATACGTGGCGGGCGAAAGCTATGGCGGGATTCGCGGACCAAAGGTGGTGCGCCAGTTGCAGCTCCAGCATGGAGTCGGTGTCAGGGGATTGATCCTGGTCTCGCCGCTGTTCGACTTCCGCGAGTTCGCCGGCACGAGCTTGCTGCAATATGTCGCGACGCTGCCGAGCTATGTCGCGGTGGCGCGCGAAGCCAAGGCACCGGTCACGCGCGCCGATCTCGCCGACGTCGAGGCCTACGCGCGCGGCGAATTCCTGGCTGACCTCGTCAAGGGCGAAGCGGACAAGGAAGCGACCAACCGGCTGGCCGACAAAGTCGCCGAGCTCACCGGCATCGACCAGGCGGTGAGCCGCAGGCTCGCCGGCCGGCTCGATGTCGGTGAATTCCGCCGCGAGTTTGATCGCAAGAACGGCAAAGTGACGGGACGCTACGACGGCTCCGTGCGCGGCTTCGATCCCTACCCGGATTCCAGCAGCTCGCGCTTCGGCGACCCCTCGGGCGATGCACTCCAGGCGCCGCTGACGAGCGCCGCGGTCGACGTGTTGACACGCAAGCTCAACTGGCGGCCGGACGGCTCCTATGAAGTCCTGAACGGCAGCATCGAGGGCCACTGGGATTTCGGCCGCGGCCTCAACCCGCCGCAATCGGTATCGGAGCTGCGCCAGATTCTCGCCACCGACGCGAAGCTGAACGTGCTGGTCGCGCACGGCCTGTTCGATCTCGCCACACCCTATTTCGGATCGAAGCGCGTGCTCGACCAGTTACCGGCCTTCGTCACGCAACGCGTGAAATTCGTCGTCTATCCCGGCGGCCACATGTTTTATTCGCGCGATGGTTCGCGGCAATCGATGCGCAGCGAGGTAGAGGCGCTTATCCGGGAGTAGGCCGCCGCTTGCGTGGCGGATACCGGCGCGCGATCTCGCGCGCCACGGCGCTTGCAGGCTTGACGTTGGCACCGGCGATCCAGATGTCGCTCACCTTGCCGCGCTTGTCCCGGACGCGGCGGACCGGCTCGCCATGGCTGGAGTAACCGGCGGCCCAGGCGAGCTTGCCGCTGTCGCGGCCGGTGACCTCGATCTCGGCGGCATCCATGAATGGGTTGTTGAACTGCGGGTTGGCGACGAGCACGCGGTTGCCCGCGGGCACGAGATCTGTGGCTCCCCAGATCGTCCACCAGCGGCCGGTCCAGTCGCGCACGCGCCGGTCGGGCGCGCCGCGTGTCTTGAACGCGCGCAGGATTTGCATCGCGCCGTCCATCCAGAATGGCGCCGCGCCGTCAATGGAATTGCTGAGGATGCTGATCGCGAGCTCGCAAGCGGGGATGGAGCAGGTCCGGGAGATGTAACCCTGGAAGCCGCCGCCATGGCCGAACCAGTCCCAGCCGTCGGTCTTGCCGGCGTTGACGCCTAACCCGTAATAGCCCTCGAAGCTCTGCGGGATGCGCCAATGGTGTCGCGTCATCTCGCGGCGGCTCGCGACCGAGAGAACGCTCTTCTTCGCATTGGGCGCAAGCTGCGCGAAGAAGCGGGCGGTATCGCCGGCGGTCGCGACGAAGCCCGCCGCGGACGCCATGGCGTGCGCGGGATTGTCGCCGGGGATTACGCAGCGCTCGCCGAGCGGCAGCTTTCGGGTATGGCCGCGCGCGAACGGCGTGCCCTTGGCAAGCGGCGCGTCCGGCTCGGTCGCACGCAAGCCCACGGGTTCGACGATTTCGCGCTTGATCCAGAGAGGGTAGGGCTCCTTCGTCACGGCTTCGATGACGAGGCCGATCAGGCCAAAGCCATGATTGGAATATTTGAAGCGGGTGCCGGGCTCGATTGCGGCCGGCAGCTTCAATTCCGCGAGCAGCTCCTTCGCGTCGAGATAGGGCCGGCTATCGATGAACTGACCTGAATCGGCGCCGTCACGCGTCAGTCCCGCGCTGTGCGAGAGCACCTGCGCGATCGTCGTCTCTGCCACGCGCGGATGCAGGCCGCCGACGTATTGACCGATCGGATCATCGAGCCGGAGCTTGCGTTGCTCGCGCAGCTTCATGATGCCGGTGGAGGTGAAGCTCTTCGAGTGCGAGGCAATGCGGAAGCGGTGCCGCGGAGTGAGCTTCTCGCCGGTGTCGAGATTGGCAAGGCCGAATGCGCGCTCGGCGACGACCTCGCCGCGATGGGCAAAGGCGATGATGACGCCGGGCTGTTGGAATGTCCTCTGTTGGAATTCGATCCAGGAGCCGATGTAGTTGATCGCGGATCGCAGCCACGTATCCATTGCACACCAATTGCGAGGGATGGTGCGCGAGGCTAGCCGAGAAAGTGGAACGGGCACAACCCCGAGGTTGTGCGCGCTCGCTTCATTCAAATAGTGATGTCTCAGTAGACCAGCGTCGCGCCGGTAGGCCTGTCGAGCGCGGCGGCGAGCGAGCGATATTCGGAGCTGTCGGTGCCGGCGAGCGAGGCGATCTTGTCCAGGTGGTACTGCGCTTGTTCGCGGTTGCCCTGCTCGAGCTGCCAGAGGCCGTAATACTGCCAGGTGCGGACGTGGTTCGGATCGTCCTTCAGCGCCAGCTCGTAATAGGCCTTTGACGACTGGTAATCGCCGAGCTTGCGATAGGAGTAGCCGATCAGGTTGGCGACATCAGCGACCTCGTCGCGCTTGAGCGACTTCAGCTGGTCGATTGCGCCGGTGTAGTCGTGACGGTCGTAGATCGCAGTGTAGGCGGCGCGATAGGCCGCCACGAATTTGGGATCGCTGACGGATGAGCTCTTCTTCTTGCCCTTCTTGGTCGAAGTGTCCGACTTCGGCGGCGGCGAAGGTTCATCGCTGCCGGCGGCATAGGCGCTGGTCAGCATCGGCCCGGCCGCCAGCGCCATCGAGACCAGTCCCGGCACCAGAAGCGTTGAGAGTCTGCGCATTGATGTTCTCCCGTATGAAACGTGGCGATCCTACACGATTGCCCGAAGACCGGAACACCCATGGGGCAAAAACATTCCCGCTTCGCACGATCTATTCGTCCCGGCGCAGATGACAAACTTGTCATTGAGATGAACGGGAGCCCGCCATGGGCTTCAGACTGGGTTCAGTGGCTGCTCTCTAGGCTCGGACTTACGATCGAAGGGGTGACGAGAGGGCGCCGCCTCGAGATCCTTCCCAGAGGAGACCAACCATGTTGAAGACCATTTCCGCAGCCTTGCTCGCAGCCTCCGTGATCGCAGCCCCGGCTTTCGCCGCCGAGGCCGGCAAGACCACCACGACCGCGCCGGTGATCAAGGCGGACCAGAGCCAGACCAAGGCGGCGAATACTGCCGTGAAATCGGATGCGGGCGTCAAGCCCGACACGAAGGCTTCCGACGTCAAGGCGAATGCCAAGGTGGACACCAAGTCGAACGCGATGAACGCCAACGCCGCCGCCACGCCCGACGAGCACAAGTCCGTGCGCAAGCATCGCCATCACCACAAGCAGGTCACGGCCAAGGAATCGCTGAAGGCGCAGCCGGACGTGACCAAGCCGGCGACATCGGACAAGCGCAACTGACCACTGATCCCGCGCGGCGGCATCCCTGGCATTGCCCCGCCGCCGCGTGCGGAGTTCAGGCCCGGTCCGTTCGCCATGCCTCGTGCGAAAGCCCGAAGTGTCGGCGGCGGGCCGGCGCGCCGTTTGCGCCGTTGCAAGCGAATCCCTTCGTGCAGCCCTGCAGGTTTAGATCATGCAGGCTGAGATCATGCAGGCTTGGGTTCGTGGAAGCTTGGGGCTAGAACATCTCCGAGTCTGATCGAGCGGAGAGCGGGGCCTGTGGGGCGATTGGCGAGATATGCAGTGATCATGGCGTTGCCGTTGACGCTTGCGGCATGCTTCGGCAGCGACGGTGACCGTCCAACGCTGATAGGCGGGACCCAGGCCGGAGGGCCGCAGCCGTTTCCCGACAATTTCCGCAGCGACACGCTGGCCTTGATGCGCAGCTATCTGAACAACCCGGTCGGGGTGCACGACGCCAGCATGGCCGATCCGGTGCTGCGCGAAGTTGGCGGGCGCCAGTTCTACGTGAGCTGCCTGCATTTCACCCCGCGCGAGACCGATGGCAGCTACAAGGGCATGCGCGAGCGCGCCGTGATATTCGTCAACGGGCGGAGCGACCGCGTCATCGATGATCGGACGAGCGAGCTCTGTGCCGGTGCGGTTTACGCACCCTTTCCGGAACTGGAAAAGATGACGCGGTAGCGCAAAGCCCGCCTTCATCGCCTCGTGGTAGGACAGACCGCGCCGGAGCCGCTGATCACATCTTGGCGAGCTTTGAACGGGCGGTTTCGTCTCGCGACAAATCGTTACGGCTGGCCCTGCGCCGACGACGAGAACGGCCGGCGCAAGGCGACGTAACGGAACAAAATCGCGTTGTTGCCAACCCGTCACAGTAGCGAACGATCAACGTTCCGGCACCGCCGCGAAGCAACCAAATTCACGCCACGTTGTTTGCTGAGGGTCGAATTTGAGAGAACGGGGATGATCATGAAGACGATTTTGCTCGGTGCAGTCGCGCTGCTGGCGCTGGCCGCGCCGGCCGCTGCAGCCGACATGCAGCCGCGCCCTTACACCAAGGCACCGGCCTATACGCCGCCACAGGTGATCTACAACTGGACAGGTTTCTACATCGGCGGCCATGTCGGCGGCGCCTTTGCCGGTGACAATGGCTTCCAGTCGAGCGATGCCCGCTTCCTCGGCGGCGTGCAGGGCGGCTTCGACTACCAGTTCGCGCCCAATTGGGTGGTGGGTATCGAGGCCCAGTATTCCTGGCTGCCGACCAACAACAACGGCGTCACTTTCCCGCTGGGCACGCAGGTGACGTCCAACACCGACCAACTTGGGTCGGTGACCGGTCGCATCGGCTACACCTGGGGACCGACGCTGCTCTACGCCAAGGGCGGTTATGCCTGGCGCAATAACGGCCTTGGCGTGAACATCGCCGGGGTGCCGCAGACCTTCACCACCACCGGCAACAGCAAGGACGGCTACACCGTCGGCGCCGGCCTCGAATACATGTTCGCGCCGAGCTGGTCCGCCAAGGCCGAGTATCAGTATTACAACTTTGGCAGCACCACCTTCACCTCCGGCCCAGCCGATATCGTCGGCGTCCGCGGCCGGGAGGATGAACATACCGTCAAGGTCGGCGTGAACTACCGGTTCGGCTGGGGCGGCCCGTCGGCCTCGCGCTACTGACCTCTGCCAACGACCGCGATCTGACAAAGGCCGGCTTTCCCGCCGGCCTTTCGTTTGCCCGCCTCTTGCTCGCCGGCCTGTTGTTTGCTTTGCGTCAACCATCTGGCGCATCGTTGCAAGCAAACATTCCGGCGCGCGTCTTCTCACGCGCGTCATGGCCCGGGGGTAAAGCAAAAATAATTTTTGCCGCTTACGGAACTCGCGCTCCGGAACGCGTTATATGAGAATTACGGGCTGGTGAGACGACGGACATGCGTATCTTGGTGTCGGCAGGGGTGCTCGCGTGCGTCATCTGCTTGCCGCGCTCTGCACAGACAATCCTCAAATCCGAGCCTCTGATGCTGGCCCCTTATGAGGTGGCCTTCGTCAAGGACGCTTCCTGTCCGTCGGGCAAGGTGCTGAAGGTCACCGGCGCGATCCGCGGGCTGCATCGCCGGAAGGCCTGCGTGGCCCTGGCCGGCGAGCAGGCGTCTCTCGCGACCGCGACGCCCTGAGCCTCGCTCCGGACCTCAAGTGTTCAGCTCGAGCTCCATCTTCGACTGCTGCTCGGCCTCAGCTTTGTTTTTGGCGGGGTCCTCGCCCTGGGCAGCCTGGCAGGGCGCGATCTCGTAGTCATTGTCGAGCACCCGGCGCGGTCCCGGCTGCTCGTCGTCCGCGATCACGTCCACAACGAGACCACTTCGCTGCGCGAGTTTCCAGACGTCGGACTCGCTCGGATAGGCCTTGCTGATCTGGGCGTCGTTGCAGAACAGGGCGTAGGGCATTCTTCCCGCTCCAGGAAAGCCCGTTAACGAATTTGCGCGGAAGGGGTTCCGGTCGGCTGGTCGATCACGGCGCCGTGATCGGGCAGTCGTATCCTGAGTCGTAAACGAGTCCTGAATCCCTAAAAAAAGAATCCCTGGGACTCTCCGGCTGGAATCAGCAGATGTTTTCGGCCATGACGAGCGACCTGAAAACCTCCTGCGGGCACATGCTCCTGCCCCTGACGTTGGCGCTGTTTGGCGCCTGCGCGGCCAATCTCTGGCTGGTGTGGTCCTGGCTGTAAGCCCCCGATTGGAGCGCCGGCCCTACTTTTCGGCCGGTGGACGGGGCGAGGCGTCGCTCATGGCGGCGCGCAATTTGCTCAGGGTGGCCGCGCAATACTCCTCGCGCTCGCGCGCGAACCGCTCCTGATGCTTGCGGAAATTGGCGATCCGGGCCTGCATCTCGCTGCGGAAATCGCCGCTTGTCCGTGCCGGCGGGAGCTTGACGAACTGAGCCTGCGGAGCGGGCTGGAGCGGCCCGATCTCGACCGGGGCAGTCTCGATGGTCGCCGCCGGCGAATCCGACAGCGCGGCCGGCTGAAGGAAATCATCCTTTTTGCCCGTCACCGATTGAACGAAGGCCAGTGTCTGCGCGATCAGTGCGTCGCGTTCCCTGATCCACTTCATGATCCACCTCTGCCGCGTCCCATTCCAGCAAAGCGGCCGCGCCGAATCAAGGTGGTTTGAAAGGGATTGCATATTTTTCCCGATCGCCCGACATTGGTCGGATGAATGACGAAGACGAACGGGTGGACGAAGCGGAGGGCTTGAGGCTCGTCCGCGCGTTCCTGTCGCTGCCGCCCGACAAGCGGGCGGAGGTGATCGCGTTGGTCGAGGAATTGGCGCGTGCCCATCGCCGGCCCGAGAAGGGCACGGAGGCGTCGCCGGGGTGATGGCTATCGCTGGCGCGGATTGACGTTGGGCTCGAACGGTGCGCCGACCACCCGAACCGGTATCTGAGCGGTGGCGTCGATCGCCATCCGCTCGGCCACCTGCTTTGCCGGAGTCGGTGCGGGCGCCGGTTCGAACAGCGCAACTGTGCCGGCCACGACGCCACAGCACAGCGTCACCGTCACCAGCAAAAATATGTTTCGGTTTTCTTGCCTGATCCGCATGGGGCGAGAACGAGCGACGCATGGCTTTGGTTCCGGTCCGGGCGGATCAGGCGTCTCCGACTCTGCCCAACGCTGACGATCAGATCGGATGACGCTTCCGGAGGCTCGAATCGCTTGTACACTGGGCTTCCGACTTGGCTAGAGGCTCGCCCGATGACCGCCAATCGTCCTCCCGTGCTCGCCCACCAACGTTTCCACGCCGAACGCGAGAAGTTCGAGGGCCTCGATCTCGCTGCTCGGTTCGAGCGCATCGAGCGGACCAACCTTTGGGGCGCGCCAACTTCCGTCTCCGGCCTCGGCTCTGAGGACCCCGCGACCGCCGCGATCCGGGAGGGGCTTCCTCCACTGGTGCAACGCCTCGGTGCCCGCTCGCTGCTCGATGCGCCCTGCGGCGATGCCGGCTGGATCGGCCGCATGACGCTCGATGTCGATTACACCGGCATCGACATCGTGCCGTCGCTGATCGAGGCCAACCGCCGGTCGTCGGGCCGGTTTCTCGTTGCCGACATCACGCGCGATGCACTGCCGCGTGCGGATGTCATTCTGTGCCGGGACTGTCTGGTGCATCTGAGCTTTGCGAATATCGATCGCGCCCTCGCGCAATTTCAGATGAGCGGCGCGCGCTTCCTGCTCGCCACCACCTTTCCGGAATGGGATGCAAATCGCGATTGCGAGGATGGCGACTGGCGGGCGCTGAACATGGAGAAGCCGCCGTTCGACTGGCCGGCGCCGCACGCGCTGATCAACGAGCGTTGCGAGGAGGGCGGTGGCGGCTGGCGCGACAAGAGCCTCGGTCTCTGGCGGCTGGATGAGGTGTTCGGCGGTGGCCGCTGAGAAAGGTGTGACAGATGGGACGAGTGTTCCGATGATCGATGCCAGATGCAGTTGCGGCGCGCTTGCGCTCTCTCTTCCAGGGCCATCGAGTCTCGTCGTTGCCTGTCACTGCACCGATTGCCAGCGCCGAACAGGAGCCCCATTCGGCGTCGGTACCTTCTATCCAGCTGATGCCGTCACGTTCTCAGGGACGCCGAAGGAGTTCGTCCGCGCCGCCGCAAGCGGTGGCAAGGTCCGCAGCTATTTCTGTGCCGACTGCGGTTCGACGGTCTATTGGAAGGCCGACAATCTACCCGCGATGATCGCCGTTGCCGTCGGTGCGATCGCGGATCCGAACTACCCGGCTCCGGTCAGATCAGTGTTCGAGCAGTCGAAGCATATGTGGGTGAAGATCGCTGACGCCGAGCACTTCCAGCAAAGCAGCGCGCCGAACAATTCGAGCTGAAAGCCACATGTTCAAAGCTGGTGCCGGCTGAGGGGATTGAACCCCCGACCTTCGGTTTACAAAACCTTTTGTCTGTAAACAGGATATCGCCACGAGGTACGTAAAACGCAAAATTCGTTGACAGTATAATAAGTTATGTCGATCCGAGAAATCAAGCGCTTGTAGAATGGGCCTTGGCTCTCCATATTGGTGTATCCCCATGTATCCCCAGAGGCCAGGAAATGGCAAACAAGCGATACGCGCTGACGAAGGACTTGCTGAGCGAGGCTGGCGCGAAGCGCGATGCGGAGGCCGAATGTCAGTTCGCCATCGATAATCCCAGAGGCCTCAGCATCCGCGTCAGGGGAGGGGAGGTCGCCTACTATGTTCAGGCCCGCACGCGTGTCCGAGGCCAAGCGTCCACGGTCGTAAAACGGCGGCTTGGCGCGGTGGGAGATTTCACGTTCGCCCAGGTGAAGAGGATCGCCACCGAGGCAATATTCGCGATCAAGAATGGGCGCGACCCGGACGCCGTAATCGAAACGAGGTTGATGGGCGGCGACGAAAAGTCCGTCGCTGTCGCTGTTGATCGTGCCGAAGCCTTGAAGGGCGAATTGTGGACCTTCGAGACGCTGATCACTCAATACGCGCAACGAACGAAAAGCTCGAAAGACGGTGGTCGCAATGAAGCACCCAAGTTGCGCCTTGCGCCTTCGTCCATCACCGAACTTGAGACGCGATTGCGAGATCGGCCTGAAAACGCCGAGCTCAAGAAGCGCTTCGTAAAGGAGCTTCGCCTTGAGGATCTTGAAGAGGTTCGTGACCGGATTGAGGGCAGCGGTTCAGGTCCCTCGGCTGCCGCAAAATATGCCGATCTCGCAAAGCGGGTCCTCCGCTGGGGACTGAAGCAAAAGCGGCGCTTCACCGGTCTCGAGCCGACCGCGACCTGGTGGGAGGCGTTATCCCACGAGTACGAAATGGAGGATCGCTCAGGGCGCTATCTCACCCCGGCGCAAATCGGGATGCTTATTGCGCTTCTGGAGGCCGTCAGGCCTTTGGGAGGCAACAACAATGATGCAGTCCTGGGAGCTTTGCAGGTTTCATGGATGATCCCCCAAAGGAGCTCCGCTCTGGTGAACATGCTCGCCTTGGGCTCTGATCGCTGGGTTGCTGATCCCGCGCCGGAACGTTCCGGCTGGCGCGTCTATACCTGGAAGCCGGATGAGGTGAAGAACAAGCGTGAAATCAAACTGAGCATTCCGCCCATCGCGATCAAGATCCTCGAAAGAGTGGCGCGGTACTCGAAGCAACAGTTGGGCGCGGTCTCGACCTGGGCGTTTCCGCAGGATCGCAACAAGTATCTCGTGCGGGCTCTCGCCGCCAAACAACGTAACGATAACAGCGTGCCGGCTCACCTGGATAAGGCGATTACCCCTTCTTCGTTGAATCATGCGCTTGATGCTCTGGCAGGACGCAAGCCGGGATGGCCGGATCTGCTCACCGTCGTCGGGCTGCCCAACAGGATTGGCCCTCATGACGAGCGTCGGTCTGTCACGAGTTTCTTTGAGAATTTTGGCGAAGGTGCGTACGCATCCGCGCTCTTGGATCATCGCGTAAGTGGCGCAGACAAGATGTCACGCGAGGTCGCTGCAATCACCCAGAGCGTTTACAGCGCCGCCGATCGCGTGGTGTTCAAGGCCGAAGGCATGCTGATGTGGATGGAAGCGGTGTTGCCGGCCTACGAAGCTGCAAAGAAGGACCTGCGCTTGGCGAAGGCAGTTGAAATGCGAAAGGTTGCCTTGGCGAAAGGATCGGATGAGAAGACGAGCGGGCGATCGAAGGCGCGTTCCGCGGGCGCACTTGCTTCGGCTTAGGCTTCGAAGCTCATGATTCCGTGGCGGGGGGCAGGTCGCTCTTGCCAGCGCGGGCTTCTCAATTTGGAGTTCCATGCCTCCCGCCCCAGCCAGAAGTCCCGCTCCGCACGCCATCAATTTCATTCCCTGGGTCGAGGCGAAGGAGGTCGCGCCGTTCTCTCGATCGAAATCGGCTCTCGGTCGCGACTCGTCTTTACCGCGCTCCGCTGTTAGAGCACGGGAATCATAATCCTGGGGTCGGGGGTTCGAGTCCCTCCCCCGCTACCAAGAAAACAAATGTCCGGCCCGGACACATGGGTAACAGGTCGTACCTGAGACATGGGTGACAACCTCGTGCCGTTCGGGTGTCGAGGGTTGCAGGGTCAGTCCACGCCTT
>NZ_JADPJR010000120.1:0-40057 GCF_023073535.1 Bradyrhizobium sp. 179
GGGCCAGTCGCTCCTCTGGGAGCGGCAAGGCCGACGAATGAAGCCGATCCGGAGATCGCGTGGCGGGTACGATCGCTAATATCGAGCTGCGTACTCCTTTCATAGAGCTGATCGGGACATGCGGAGCGGCTAGCCGGCTCGCGCCAGATTACCAATCACCCGCCGGAACGAATTGTTGTCAGCTGACAACACGGCATTGCCAAGGGACGGATGTTGTCAGCTGACAACATCCGTCCCGCCACGCGGTCATCCGGGCTCCAACTCGTAGAGCGACGTTCGTCCAGTCGAGTCACGACTGCTTATCGCATCGATAGCCCTCGTCGATCCCCGCCCCGCTGAATTCAACCCGGAAAGGCGAGGGCCGAGACAAGGTTGTTCTCGGCCGTAGTCGGATCGAGGTCAGGCAGCATGGGGTCGATGAAAATCAGCCTCGGGAAGACAGAGAGGGGAGGCATTCATAGCCGATTAACCCTAACAATCCGCCTCACGCGCCGCGAAGGCCCGCGCATCGCCAAAGAAGGTCCGCTCAGGGCGCGTCGCTCCATCGGCAAGATCGCTGACAGGGTAGCGCCCGTCGGGTTACGGGTCGGCGAGCAACGAGCGAGAGCTGATGTCGCTTATAACCAATCTCTTCTAGAAGCCGTAGCTTCGATCGGCCCAACGCAGCAGCACGCGGGCGTCTGGATCGGGCAGGCGCACGCGCTGGGCCTTCAGGCCTTCAGCGATAGCGTGCCCGACATCCGGGTCGACCCAATGGCCATGGGTCATCAGGAAGAACCAGCCGAAGCGCAGACCGACCTCGCGGTCCACGGACTCGATCCGGTCCATCAGCGCGTGCACCGAGACCTCCGGTCTCATCAGCAACCGCTCCTTCGGTGGCTGCAGCGGCCGCGGAATGAAGCCGATTTCGCGCTCGCCCTTGTGGGTATAATCGCGGGCATCGAGCGCCCAATGCGCGAAGACGCGCTGCGGCCTGGCGCTCGATTCCTCCCAGTCCTGAAAGAACCGCAGCTCGCGCGGCACGACGTCGAAATAGTCGGGGACCACCTCCAGGAACGGCGTCTCGCGCGTTCCGCCCGGCCCCGTTTCGCGAATGATCCGCCGCTCCAGCTCCGGCCGGTTGGCCTCGCTTTTCTCGCGCTCGATCCGACCACAGCGATCGAGAAAACTGCGGACATCGCACCGCCGGCGCGGCCAAGCAGGCGATAGACCGGACCAGCGAGGCGATCGGAGTCAGGAAGCTGATTGGTGCGAGGCCAAGCGGGATCGAGCAATTCCTCTTTGCCGTACGGGCGGTAATCTGGATTGACGATCGGGCCGGCGCGCCATTCGATCTCGCGGCCGAGCGCGATCTGGATATAGTCGGCCGCGCCCGGCCCGGTCGGCGCCGACACGAAGGCGCTCCTGCCGCGCCATTCGGTGATCTGGAGATCAGTCCCCCTCAAACGCTGCCAGACCGCCTTGATATCACCGCCATCCTTGGCAAGTTCGGCCGTCATCCACAGCCGCAGCTCGCCGACGCGCGTGCCGTCCGGCCGGATGACGGAGCGGATGTCGCGCCAATAATCGTCGTCGATCCGCGCGAGGCCAAACTCGAAGCCTGGAAAGGCAGCGACAAGGGCAGGGATGAGGTTCGCGTCGGCCGAGGCCGGATCGAGGCCAGCCAGGACGGCTTCAAGAGAAGCTGCATCCGGAAGGCGGACAGGAGCGGTCATGCCGGCATCCTCTCATCGGTCCAAGGGTCGAACAGCGGCACGCCGAGCGTCGCAAAATCCTTGGTATTGCGGGTCGCGAGCACGAACCCCTTGGCGAGCGCGGTGGCGGCGAAAAACCCGTCCATGACAGAGAGCGCAAAGCCGCTCCGGCGGGCCTGCGCCATCAGATCGCCCCAGCGCTCGGCAATCGCCGGGTCGATCGGCAGGATCCGCCCGGCGAAGCGCGCCGGCAGATCCTCGGCGAGCCAGGCGGCCAGCGCCTCGCGCCGCCGGCCGTCGCCCATAAGGGCGATGCCGCGTTTGAGTTCCGCAATCGAGGCCACGCTGATGAAGGTCCGGTCCTCGTCGATCGCATTGAGCCAGGCGAGCACTTTTGGATCGGGCGCCGGCCGGCGGACCTCCGACAGCACATTGGTGTCGAGCAGGACATTCATAGATCAAGGTCGCGCGGCTGATCGCGCACACGATCGAGATCGAGATCGGCATCGCGCAGCGGCGAGGCCATCAGGAACTCGGCCAGCGTGCCCTTGCGGACGGTCTTGCGCGCCCATTCCTCGGCCGAGACGATGACGACGCTCGGCTTGCCGTGGCGGGTGATGATCTGCGGGTCGCTCTGGGCGCGCTCGATCACCTCGGAGAGCCGCGCCTTGGCGCCGGCCACGGTCCAGTGGTCGGATTCGTGCGCGGGGGTCTTACGGGAGACTGTCACGATCTGCTCCTCTGACTATAGTGACCACTGTGACTATAAATGATGCTGCGGCGATTTTCAACAGAGGCTGCGCGGGAAGACGCCGTCCATTAGGATCGAGGGCGGAAGGAAGGAAGCGCCATGGCCAGTCATCCGAAACAGCCCATCTCGCCGCCGACTGTCGACGAGGCCGGTTCGGCCGCGCGGCGCCCGGCCGCCGACCGCGATCGCAGCGTCGTTCGGACTGTCGATTTGACCGACGAGGACATCGCCGCGATCGAGGCGGCGGAGATGACGCCGGGGTTCGAGCATCTCAATGCCGAGCTTAAGCCAAAGCCGGCTTCGCTTGTCGAGGAGGGCGTCAGGTTCACCCGAGACCTCGGACAGCGTCGGGAGAAGACCGATGCGCTGCCGGCGGACCAGGCCTTTCGAGATAGTCTTTACGACGACAGTTGAGCGCGGCCGATACGGATGTCGCTCAAAGTTAAGGCGTCGATGCCGCCAGGCGGGTGCGTCGGAAGAGGGGCGGGGGGCCGGCAGCGGTAGCGTCCTCTCGTCGATCTGAGGCCCGGCGGGCGCGATTTTCCGGTCTCTGGATTCGCCAGAATCGCTGATTTGCGGATGTGTCCAACGCTTCGATAAGGGGTGGCTATCGATAGTGAGAGGTGGCAGGAACAGGCCCCGCTATGACGGAAGCCAAAGCTATGTTAGCTTCCGTTTTGTCGTTTCCTGTTAAGATTATCAAGACCTTGCAAAACAGCTGCTTCATCCCCGATCCGTTGCCCTGGGCCCAGCTCGCCGGTCCGCTCGCCGCCGCCGAAGATGCGCTCGCCCGCCTCGACGAGCGGTTGGCCAGAAGTCCGATCCGCGACGGCTGGGTCGCGCGCACCCATTATACTGATGCCTGCGCCAGTCTGTGGCTGGAGGGTGAGCTCGTCCATCTCGAAGATCTGGTTCTCCACGACGCCGGCATGGATATCCGCGCCCCAACTCACGAGCTGACCCGAGCCCGTGCCGTGCTGCGGACGCGCCGCCGCATCGCCGACGCCAAACCCGGCTGGGCGCTCTCGGTCGCCGGCCTCGATGGCCTGCGCGGCCGGGAAAGGGAGGGCGACCGGGAAAAGGCGAGGGGAGATGAGCGCGACGACGCCGGATTCGACGCTGACGACGAGGCCGGTACCGACGGTCAGCCCGGGCTCATCGAGACGGACCAGCATCTTGCGGCCGCCTTCGCCGCGGTCGACGCCGCGATGGTCCGCGCGGAGCAGACCTTAGCCGGCGAGGGCCGCCTCCGGCCGGAGCGCGATCCGCTGGTCTACGATCCCGACTGGGACGAAGACGCCCGGATCGAGGACTGGCGCGCCACCCTCGACCGGACCCGTCACCTGCCGCCGACCTTGGCGGCGGCGATTTCGGCCGAGGCCTGGATCACGATCGAACCGCTACAGCACACGCCCTGGCTCGGCCGGCTGCTGGCCGCCGCGCTGTTGCGCGATCGCGGCAAGTCCCGCTGGCATTTGCCGTGCCTGCACGAGGGGCTGAAGGCGATCCCGCGTGAACACCGGCGGCCGCGCGACATCGCGGCGCGACTTGCCGTCCAGCTCGAGGCGATCGCCGCGGCTGCGGCGGCCGGCCTCAAGGACCATGACCGCTGGCTGAACCAGCGCGCCCTGCTCGCCCGCAAACTCGACGGCCGCCGCGCCACCTCCCGGCTGCCGGCGCTCTTGGACTACGTGCTGACCCGCCCAATTGTCTCGTCCGGCATGATCGCCAAGGAACTTGGCATCACGCCGCGCGCCGCGCAGAACCTGGTGGCCGAGCTCGGCTTGCGCGAGGCGACCGGACGAGGACGCTATCGGGCGTGGGGGATTCTCTGAAAAGCCGCGCGCCTGTCGGATCAGTTGTCCGAAGTTTGTATATGTATTTCGGACATCGAACTCGCTCGAGGCGCGTCTAAACGAGAGCGGCGCGAGCGAAAGCGGGGCAGCGCGGTGAAGCATTGGAGGGAGCCAGTCCTCGGTGGATCCACCCGGCTCACGCAGTAACGGCCCCGCCGGTTGGCAGGGCCGTTGCCGTGAGTGGGATCAGTCCCGGCTGGGGCGGGACCAGATGAGCTGAAGACCTTCCTGGCCTTCCACCTCGATCAGGGTGGCGAAGATCGGAGCCGCGAAGCTCGGGTCGTCCAGCTTGACCGAGAGATAGTCACGCTCGGTGTCCCTGGCGGTCTTCTGCCAAGCCGCGCCCAGCTCGACATTACCGGCGAAAATGCGGAAGTGCGGTCCCTTGTCGGAGGGGTTCTCGACCCGAACCAGCTTGGCCTTGGCATTGAGCGCAAGGGTGCGAACCGAGCCGGAGAAGCCGCTGCCGTTCGAGGTGAAGGTGCCGATGGTCGCCATTGTCGTGTCCTTTTAGTTTCCCGGGCGGCGCCCATCGCGGCCTCGATGGCTGGCGACAGACCGGAGGCGATCGACCCGCACCCCGCAGGGGCCGGCACGCAGTAGAGGGCAGCCAGGGCACTACTTTCTTGTCTTGCGCGAGGAATGGACGCGCAGCGGTCCAGGGGAAGAAAGTCGTAACCGGCTGTTGCGGGGGTAAGAGCGAGGCGGCGCTTAGCGACGACGCCCTTCGGTCAGACATGCCAATCGAGGACGACGTGGGTGTGCCAGAAGAAACTGCCAAGGAACATGACTTGCGGTCATCGAAACCCAGACCGAGGACAGGAACCCGATCACCGCTCACCAACACACATCTGACAATTCCTCAGGCTTGCTGGTCGAGGCCCGAAGCAGGAACGCAAGCGCAACTCGACCGTCAGGAGTTACGCGGCCCGCAAGGTGAACCCGCAAGCCGCGAGCGAGATTTGCTCGGCAAAGCGACCACCCGTGCAAAGCCCAGAACTCGCCCGCCCTCGAAGGAAGGCAGGCAAGGTCACCGTCAGATCCCGCAGCAAAGGATAAAGGGCCCCGGCCGTCGAGCAGCCAAGCAAGGAGCTGCAGTCTCTGCACTGATCGCCGGATGACCAAGGGCTGGCAAGCACCGGCGCCAATTACGTAGTGCGCTCATCATGCTGCCTCCTCGACGACTACTGCCTTCGGCTGCTGGTCGTGTAGATAGGCGACGGCGCGTTGCGCATGCGCGGCAGCCGAGAAGATAAAGCGCTTCTCATTAGACAAGAGCTCCAACCACGACGCGAGGTAGCTTGCATGATCCGGCCGCGGTTCCAGTTCAGGAGAGACCCCGAGATCAGCGCAGAGGAAGCAGCTCCCGAGTTCGGCAATCAGCTCTTCGCGCGCGCGTTCGCTCCGATCCTTGCAGTAACGGCTGAGATCGCGATTGACGCGGTGAGCGGGAGCGGTCCAGTGCGCCTTATGCCGATATCGGCATAACGTGCATTATGCCGATTTCCGGATTATGCCGCGCCGATCGACGCCCCTTGAGAGAAGTGCGCGTAACCGGCCCGGCATGCCGGCATAATCAGCGTCGCCTTTGCCGCCCAGCCAGCACGGTGATGGCGGCCGCGACCTCGATGACCGCTGCAATTGCAAAGGACAGTGTGTAGTTCGTCGAAGCGTCTCTGATGGCACCCAGCGCGGCAGGCGCAAGCGCGAACACGGCTTGGTTGGTCGCGATCACCAGTGCCACCACTGTACCGAGGTCGACCGCCCGGAATTCCGTCTGCGCGATCAGAGCAGGTATTGCTGCGACGTTGCCAACCCCGAGACCGAAAAGCACGCAGCCGACCAGGAGAAGTAGCGGCGAGTTCGTGACGCACAACAGGACGACGCCAATGCTTTGTACCAGAAAGTTAGCGCAGGCTGCATAGCGCCGGTCGTGGTCGCCAATCAGCCAACCAAGGAGCAGGCGTCCTGCTACGGCAGAGATGGTGGTCAAGCTCATTGCGGCCGCCGCGGCAGTCGTTCCGAGTACCGGTGAAAGGCGCGACAGCAAGTGAGAGAGCAGGCCGACCTGGGCAAAGAGCGCAAGCGCGAACGCGGTCGATACCGTGACAAACGCCCGAGTCCTCATCAGCGCCGCGCGCGGCAATCGTGCTTCAGACTCTGGCCTCGGTCGGGCACGATCCAGTGGTTGTCCATCTGGTGCAAGCCCAAGATCCTCTGAACCCTGTCGCAAATAGCGATGCGCGAGAGGCGCCACCACAATGACCATTGCGAGTCCCACGACCAGCGCAGTTGCTGGGAACCCTATACCGTCGATCATGGAAACGAGGAGCGGAGTGAACACGACGCCTCCGATGCTGGCGCCGTTGAACGCGTGACTTATGGCCATCGGCCGATCGCGGTCGAACCAAGGCGCGATCATTGCATTGATAGCGGCACCGCTCGTGAGGGCCCAACCGCCGCCTGAAATGAAAGCTGCAGCAAACAACTGCCAAGGTGACAATGTCATTGACCACGCGACGATTCCGGCGGCAGTCAAGACTGCGCCGATCATTGTCGCACGCGCAATGCCAATCGCTCGATGCGCTTCAGGCAGATAGACTACGATCGCGGCGCCGACGAGAAAATGAGTAGTGATCGCAGCCGAAATCGTCGCGATCGGCCAGCCCTTGCTTGCATGCAGCGTCTGAAGGAAGACACCGGGACCATAGAATCCAATGCCCCATGCGAACGCCGCTACTGTGAAGGCGACCCAGACCACGGACCAACCGGCAAAGCGAATTGGCATCGTCAAGAAGCCTCTGAGACGGGCTTGCGCCAGAGAACCCAAATCTCGCGACGTACCGTGAACCCGAGTCGATGATAGAGGCTCACTGCTTCTCGGTTCTCGGGACGGACATGGAGAAAGGGAGACTCGCCTCTAACGATTGCCCGATTCATCAGGCATCGCATCAGCTTGCCGGCAAGGCCGCGGCCCCTGGCGACCGGATGAGTACAGATCGCGCTCAACTCGACGTAACTGGGCAACCTCAGCCGCTCGCCCGCCATTGCAACGAGCCGGCCATTCTCCCTATATCCGACAAAACGGCCTAGGCGATGCGTCCGAGGCCCGAAAGGCCCGGGCTTGGCAACATCTACCAGCTCACGCATGGCCAGCACGTCCGCCTCTGTGAGATCATCCGGTACCGCATAGTCTTCTGCGATGGGCCGATCGTGCTTCGGCACCATCTGCAGCATCGGAAATGCATCTATCGCTAGCCAGCCGGGCGGCAACGCCTCATCCGATGGTCGAAAGAGACGAGCTTCCGTATTTGAAGGAAGATCCGAAGCCAGATCCGCATAGGCGGCCGGTGTCGCCTCCTCGACGGCCGAAAACGGCGCCATATCACGATAGAAGTGCCGCGCTAACCCTTGTCCATGTGCGAAATCCGCCTGCGGGCCGATCAGTGCAAACCAAACGGGATTGTCGAGAACGTGGCTCATGATCTCTCTCAGCTGAGTGGACACTGGCTTAGCATTCGAGCATATCTTTGGCTCGCCGGAATCGGACTCGGTCGCCCGGCGTCACGCGAGAACCCCCATGCTGGATGCCGAGGAATGCGAACGCGCACGGGTGGGCAGGGATCGGCGTTATGACGGACGCTTCTTCTCAGGCGTCCGAACCACGAAGATCTACTGCCGACCTGTCTGCCCAGTTCGTCCTGCGAGAGCGTCGAACGTAATGTTCTACCCGTCGGCCGCGGCGGCCGAAGCCGCAGGCTTCCGGCCTTGTCTTCGATGCCGGCCGGAAACAGCGCCGTTCTCACCGGCGTGGAAGGGTACGCGGACGACGGTAGAGCGAGCGCTACGCTTAATAGAGGACGGCGCGCTTGATGACAGTACTGTGGCGGGTCTCGCAGACAGACTGGGTGTCGGAGCGCGTCATCTGGGCAGGCTCTTTCAAAGGCATCTCGGCGCGAGCCCTGTTCAGGTTGCGCAAACTGCGCGCGTGCAACGCGCGAAGCGGCTCCTCGACGAGACCAAGCTCCCGATGGCCGAGATTGCCGCACGCGCTGGCTTCGGCAGCCTTCGTCGCTTCAACACCGTCTTCGCCCAAGTGTATCGCTGCCCGCCATCGGCGATCAGGCGAGCCAGCAGCCCCGGCGGTTGAAATAAATGTGCGCGCCTTTTGCACAGAAATCAGGGCACAGGGCGTCGCCTCGGTCTGATCGGGTGTGCGCAACTGTTCCTTCCAATAAACGGAAGGAGGCACCATGCCCTTATCAACCAAGAAGACCCCCGTTGCCGATATCGCGCCGGACTGGCTGCGGCCCTACCGCAAGCAGTTCCTAAAGAAGCTCAATGATCAAGGTTACGCACACGCGACGATGCGGGCCTATGAAGGCTCCGCGCGGTTGCTCTGTGAGGAGGTCGCTCGTCGTGGGCTCCGCAAGGGCCAGCTCGTTGGGCGAACGCTGTCGATGACGCACGCCGCCGCTCTCAAGGCGATGCACCCGAACAAGTACAATCAGAAGCGCTACTGCCTGGAACGCTTCATCGATGCCCTCGTCGAGGCCGGCATGGCCGAACGCTCGAAGCCGCCGAAGAAGGTGCCGACCGCAATCGAACGCCTCGCAGCGGAATACGAAGCCTATCTCCGGGAACAGCGTGGCTTGGCCGACGCAACGACCTACCACTGCGTCCGCTTCCTCCATCGGTTCATGACGTTCCGCTTCGGGGACAAGCTTGGCAACCTCAATGACATCGCGCCCGATGACATCGTGAGGTTCCTGCGCGAGGTTATGGGTCGCAAGAGCCCGTACCGGGATAGGACGCCGCCGACGCATCTCAGGAGCCTGTTCCGCTTCCTGTTCTGGAGTGGCAAGACGAAGCGCGATCTAGCGGCCAGCCTGCCGCGCGTGGCGACCGGGCGCGCATCGCAGTTGTCGCGGTCGTTGAAGCCGGAAGACATCGAGCGGCTGCTCGCCGCGATCCGGGCGACCGACACAGTCGGCCGACGCAACTATGCGATGCTAATTATCATGGCCCGTCTCGGCTTGCGGGCGCCAGAGGTGATCGCGATCCAGCTCGAAGACATCGACTGGCGTGCCGGCACCATCCTGATCCGAGGCAAGGGCAAGCGGCACGATCGCATGCCGCTGCCCGAGGATGCCGGGGAAGCCATCGTCGATTACATCAAGAAGGGCCGGCGCGGCACGTCGCGCACGCTATTCGTCTCCATCAGGCCGCCCTACCGGCCGTTCGTCAATGCACAGATCCTAAATACGACCCTACGTGCCGCGTTCAAGGAGACCGGACTGAGGCCGCCTCAGAAGTACATCGGCTCGCATCTTCTGCGCCACAGCCTCGCAACTGGTATGTTGCGCAAGGGCGCCTCGCTCGACGAGATCGGCGATGTGCTTCGCCACCGCTCGCGCGCTTCGACGGCCATCTACGCACGGCATGACATTGAGGGCCTGCGCTCGCTTGCGCCCGCCTGGCCAGTCGACGGAGGTCGCTCATGATCACCCTCTCGCGGCGTCTTGTCGACTACCTCGCTGTTCGTCGTAGCCTCGGCTTCGATCTGACCTTTGAGGAGCGCGTTCTGAAGGTCTTCACCGCCTTCGCCGATCGTGCGGGGGCGAAAACGATCACGGTCGATCTGTTCTTAAGCTGGAAGACGGCCTATGGCCATGCCAACAACAACACATGGGCACATCGGCTCGGCATGGTGCGCGCCTTCGCCAGCTGGCTCAAGGGATACGACGAACGAACGGAGGTGCCGCCGCTGGACCTGATTCCGGCTAAATGGCAGCGGCCGAGGCCTCACATCTACTCGGACGAGGAGGTCGCGATGCTCGTCTCCCGCGCCACGAAGCTCGGATCACGGTATGGCCTTAGAGGCTGGACCTGCTCGACCTTGTTCGGACTCATCGCTGTCACAGGCTTGCGCATCAATGAAGCCTTGAAGCTCGATGATGCTGACGTCGATCTCGACGCTGGCGTCATCACGGTGAAGCGCGGCAAGAACGGCAAGGCGCGCTACGTCCCCGTCGCCCCGACGACCGCCCACCGGCTCGCGGCTTATCGCGCCGAGCGCATGCGGCTGCTCGGGCCCACAGAAGGCCCGTTCTTCCGCAACGACGACGGTCGCCGTCCGACCGACTGTAGCGCGCGTTACAACTTTGCGGTCGTCTCCCAGGACATGGGGCTCCGTGCGGCACAGCGCTTCTGCAAGCACGGGCGTGGCCCTCGCATTCACGATCTGCGGCACACGTTCGCCGTGCGCACCATCATGGGCTGGTACCGCAAGGGGCTCGACCCCGATCGGGAAATGCCGCGCCTCAGCACCTATCTCGGGCATATGAGGCCCGAACATACCTATTGGTACATAGAGGCGGTGCCGGAGCTGTTGCAGCTCGCAGCGAACCGCGCGGAGCGCTCCCTGGCAGAGGGAGCAGCAAGAAAAGGCGGTGCGCGATGAAAACGCACCCGCTTCCCATCTACCTGCAGCGCTTCTTCACAGAGCGGCTGGCGACGCAGCTGAGTGCAAGCCCGAACACGGTCACGAGCTACCGCGACACGTTCCGGCTGTTGCTGAAGTTCGCAGCCGACCGCCTTGGCCGCTCCCCGACGGAGCTACAGTTGATCGACATCGACGCCGATCTGGTCGGTCAGTTCCTCACACAGATTGAGAACGCGCGTGGCAACAGCGCTCGAAGCCGCAACACACGGCTGTCGGCGATCCGCTCGTTCTTCAGGTACGTCTCTGTGAACGAGCCTCAACTGCTCCATCATTGTCAGCGCATTCTAGCGATGCCGGCAAAACGGCATGAGAAACGAGCCATCGACTATCTGTCACGTGCCGAGATCGCGTCTCTCATAGAGGCGCCAGACCTCTCAACGTGGCACGGCCGGCGGGATCGGACACTTCTGGCCCTTGCACTGCAGACCGGGTTGCGCGTCTCGGAGTTAATCGGCCTCAGTTGCGGCGACATCGTACTTGGCACCGGCGCGCACGTCCGGTGTATGGGAAAGGGACGCAAGCAGCGATCGACGCCGATCCGAAAGGACAGCGTCAAGGTGCTCCGTGATTGGCTCGCCGAGCGTGGCGGGGCAGAGACTGATCCACTCTTCGTCAGCAACCGCAATCAGCGGCTGAGCCGCGATGCCGTCGAACAGATCGTGCGCAAGCACGTGAAGGCGGCGTCCGCCAACTGTCCGTCGCTCAAGAAGAAGCGCGTCACGCCCCACGTGCTCCGGCACAGCGCAGCAATGCAGCTCCTGCAGAATGGTGTCGACCGCACCGTCATCGCGCTCTGGCTCGGCCATGAATCGGTCGAGACCACGCAGATGTACATCCACGCCGACATCCAGTTGAAGGAACGAGCGATGGCGCGCACGCATCCGGTGAAGGCCGCACCCGGCCGCTATCGGCCCAACGACAAGCTGCTCGCCTTCCTGGAGGCGCTCTGATTATGCCGCCATGCCGCGCTCGTCATGTGTACCTGTGCGCAGCAACAGTAACCGGCGCGGCATAATCCGGAAATCGGCATAATGCACGGTCTCATGGGCTCTGACGGCGACATAGGAGGCCGTGTCGCGAAAACTTTCGATCTGCGGCATCTGAATGTGATCGGACGAGGGCGCGTAGAACGCCATCGAGCCGCCGTGGCGAACAATCGCGCCGGTGTTGGCAAAGAAAGCGTCGGCGTGCGCGTTGCGCTCGATCGGTGATGCGACGACGGGCGGCCGACCGTAGTAATGCACGGGCAAGCCATCGATTTGATCGACGCAGAAGACGGTATAGGCTTTGAGGAAGGGGATATCCCGTTCGACTTCGCCGCCGAGAGCGTCGGTCTCCGTTTTGGTGAAGCGGCTCGCATACACCACAGTGCTGCCGGTCTCACCCTTACGGACATGCGCGCCAAGTTCACTGGCCTGCTTGAACGTCATCCAGATCGGCGAGCAGAAGCCGCGTGCGATGGCTTCTGACCAAAGCAGCAAGACGTTGATGCCCGTATAGGGCTGGCCGTTGTGTCGCAGCGGTCGGGTGATGCGGTCCGCTATATTCGCGGCGGTCCAAGGTTGAACCCAGGGGCGCACGCCGCGTTCGAGCTCGGCGATGATGCGGTCCGTGATGCGGGCGTACAGGTCGCCTCGCGACTTTTCTCCGTTCCTGCTCATTATAATAACCTCCGTTCGGGAGGCCGCGCCAATCGCGGCTCCTCACGGGGTCCGCCACCGCCGGGCTCAAAGTCCGCGCACCCGAAGGGCCGAAGCAGCGCGAAGGACGGCGAAGCCGTTGCGCGGACGTCGGGGCCGGCGCAGGACCACGGACCGGGAGGAGCCGACGATGGCGAGCAGCACGGGCGGCGGCCCCTTTGTTGCTGCGGGGACACGAAAAAGGGGCCGGTCTCGCGATTGGCCTGTCAGGTGGCAGCAGTGGAAGAGGCGCGGGGCCGAGGCCCCGCGCCAACGGTCAGTCGAACGCCGACATCTGCGCCTTGGCCGCTTTCCGGCCGACGGTGTCGGTCGTGCTGTCGACAGGACGCTCGAAAGGCTTCCAAGCCTCGCCGACGACTTGTTCGTAGGCGGCGACGGCGCCTTCGGCGGCCATGCGAAGCGCGTGGGATTGCAGCCCCATGTCGGCGGCGAATTCACGCTTGCGCTGTGCCTGGCTATCGAAGCCAACCGGACCATCGAGGTCCTCATCGCGGCTGTCGTTGGCGAGCTTGGCGGTGGCATCGCGCGCTTCAGTGACTGCTCGGGTGTAGAACTGGCCGGCACCGTGCGCCGATCCGACGAAGGCACCGACGATCCGTTGAAGGTGGATCTGCATGGCGCGTTCGCTCAGGCCATCCTTGAGCGCGTCGGCGGTTTCGATGATGAGCCGCTCATGCAGATCTCGGATACCGTCGCTGTCCAGGATTGCGAGGCCGAAGCTTTCGGAGATGCGCTGTGCCTGCGCTGTGTCTGGACAGGCGAGTCGGACCATATCGAGCGTGGTGCCCTTGCGAAGCGGGATGACACGGGCGCTGGCACGAGAGGAGCGAGCAGTTTTGGTCATGGTGATATCCTTTCTCGGTTTCGCCTTGGGAGCGATCGCCCTTTGCCGTCGCTCCCTCGGGTGCGGTCGACCAGAACCGGCTTCAGCGGGCCGCTTCAGGGGGCGGCGGCTGTCAAGGCGAGCATGGGTGGGCCAAAGGCCGAGCGGGCCCTCAGGCCTGCGAAGAACGCGGCCCCCCATCGCGAGACGGCGGCCGCCGATCGCCTCGCGACTTGCCCTTGAAGCGGACCGCGGCCGGTTCAGACCGCAGCACAAACCGAGGGAGCGTCCGCCAAGGGGCAGCGAGCCGCCGAAACCGTGAGAGGTTGGGCCAGACCTACTGAACTCTCCGTCTCGACACCAAGTGTCCGCGCTCCGCTCGCACTCCAATTGGTGCGTCCTTCGTCTCTCACCGCCACGCAGCGGAAACCCGATGGCGCGCCCGAAACTCGGCGATCGCCGTCTCCTGCCGATCGAGCTTTCGCGTGAGGGCGTCGATATCGCCGCGACGAGCCAGGGCGAGCTCCGCGACGTGCTGCTGAAACAGCCGCTCGTCTGCGTTCGTCCAGTTCGAGGCGCTATCGGCGCGCCGCCGCCGCTTCGTCCGTGATCGTCAGCCGTTCGGCGCATGACGCGATCTGGCGCTCGATGAGGCCGAGACGGCGCTGCGTCTCGGCTTGCGCGGCTTTCATGCGCCCGAGTAGGAAGCGTTGAACTTGAGGCTCAATCATCGCTCCGTCCTTACAGGCCATAGAGGAAAGGGCGGGCTCGTCGGGAGTGTTGTCGTCCGGGAGGGACACCGCGGCGATGGATGAAGCGACGTCGTCGCCAGTGACGCCCCGTGCCGAATCGATGCCAGCGTGCTTGCGCATGCCTGGCGTAAGGATGCCATCGAGTGCGTAGGCGATGGCGCTCTCGCACGTGCATGAGGAGATCGACGCCGACAAGGCATTCATGGCTGAATCTCCTTTCTGTGGACGTCAGCCGGGTAGGGCTTCGGCGCGCGGATGGATACGCGCACGGCGCACCTCCAGGCGTCGGTGCCGGTGAAATGCCGTCGAAGCCGCGGATGCCAGACGACGAGGACCGGCGTTTCGCCGTACTCGTCAGTGGCCATGCGCCAGCCGAAGGCTTTGGCAATGAGTCGCCAGGGCATGGGTCACCTCCAGCCGGCGAAGTCGGAGGGGCCGCCGTAGACCTGGTGGCGGGCCTCGTCGATCACGAAGCCGAAGCGGCCGATCTGGTACTCGTCCGACGGGACGAGGAAGCGGCGCTCCTCAGTCCCGGGCCCGCGCTTCCCGCCGAGCGTTGCAACGACCTCAACAAAACCGCTCACGCGCTTGGACGTGATGGCGGAAACAACAATCCAGTCCCGTGCATGCTCGTGGTTGAAGGCGCGGCGATCCTTTTCGCGGGACTCGCCTGGCTGGAGTGTCGTGCCGGAAATCGCCTCCCAGGCGTCGGGCCAACTGTCCTTGATGGTTCTCTCGGCGCAACACCGCTCGAACGCCGTGAAGAGCTGCGGAAAGGTGATCGCGACAATCGCCCATTCGGCGTCTTCCTCGTACCAGCCACCCTCCGAGCGCAGCATGGGATGGACCCTGCGGTTGCGCTCGGCGGAGAGGTGAAAGCCACCGTGGCCCGCGGTCGAGTGGCAGACCACACCGTCGGCGTAGAGGGTGGCGCCTTGCGAGGCGCCCCACGGCGTGTTCGCCGCGAACCGCAAATCCTTGCGACCGAGCGCACGCTTTTCGCGCTGGTGTTCGGCGTTCTCCGCGACCATCGATCGGAATGCGGGCTCGTCCGCCAGCGCGCCGGAATAGCCATAGAAGTCCGCGCGTTGCCATTCCGCGATCGGCCGGCCGATGCGCCAGCCGGATGCGAGATAGTGCCCGCCGCGACGCGCCGGCAGCATCGCGAAGGCGGTCTCGCCCACGCGGGCCGCGAGGAAGCCCTCGGCACTGCGTCCGTACTCGACCTCCGGGTTTCCGGAGGTCGGGTCCGACAGGGTTTCGTGCGGGAGAGAAGCGTTCATGCTGCCCTCCCTTCGACGGCGTCCGCGCCGACCTCGTCGGCAGTCACTTCCTGGAGCACCGCGCCCGGATAGCCGTGGCGTGTCAGCCACTCCTTGGCGTCGACCTCATTGGTCGCGAGATAGACGAGCTCGCCGCCGTCGCCGGCGCGGTCGAACACGCGCACCGAGCCGATAGGCGGACGTTCGACGACAGCGAAGTGGAGCTTCGATTCGAGCGAAAACGTCCGGGGGACGCGAATGGCCACGGCGCCGCCGGCGCCGTAGTCAGCTTCGTGAAGCGTGAAGAAAGTCGACAGCGAGACATTTCCGATGCCTCGTCCGCCCTGCTTGCGGACCAAGCGACCGCGGCTGTTGCTAGTCTGCCAGGCGGCGAGCTTCTTCCTGAAGCGCGCCGGCGGTTGCGGCGTTCCGTCGGACCATGCGACGATCGAGCCGATCGGTGCGTTGTCGAAGATCATGTGCGCGGACATCGTGTCCTCCTTGTTTGCGCATGCGTGGAAACAGCACCGCCGCCGGCGGGGACCGGCGGCGGGAGATCGTTCGGAGGGGGACGTCGGGAGCGACTACTCGGCCGCCTCCCTGAACGCCTCAGCGTCGGCGTCGCCGTCGGCGCGCTCGTCGCCCGCGCCGTCCACGTCCTCATCGGCTTCGTCTTCGTCGTCCGGGGCGGCCGAGCCGGAGGACAGCCACTCGGAGAGTTTCGTCGCGTCGGGCGCGAACAGCGCGGAGGGGTGGACTAAGTGGCCCTCCTTGAAGTGCTCGACCAGCGCGGCGCGCGTGTCCCTAACGCGCTGGCGCGGCAGGACCGGCGTCTCCTTGCACGACGCCTCGAGGGCTGTGCGCGACAGGCAGGAAAGGAACTCCTCCGTACCCAAGTTCGGCAAGTAGGCGTCCGCGCCGATTGCCTGGCCAGCGATGCGAGCGACGATGCCGCTATTGGTGGCGTTCTCCCGACACGAGAACACGTTGGCTAGCATGGTGCGCGCCGCGACACGCAGTGTGTCCATGTCGAAAGAGAGCTTGCCGTCGGCGTCGAACAGCGCCGCCGCGCTCTTCGCGAGCCGGCTGTGGCCGTAATAGATCCCGCCGCTTCCCGTCGTCACAGAGACGTTCTGGCCCGCGAAGGCGAGGATCAGCAGCGCCATCAAAGTGTCGTCTTCGATCGGAGCGCGGCCGAGCGCCTCGCGCAGCGCATCGGTGCGGTAATCGCCGATCATCTCGGCGCCCTTGCGGGTCACGTCGGGACGGCGCTTCGAGACCTCGCCGACATCGTCCGGAGCGTTTTCCGATCCTGCGGCGGTCTTGCCCTTCAGCTTCTTCGCCGCTGGCATACGGTAGTGCACGGTCTGCACGCGACCGTCGCGATCGAGATACATGGCCGTACAGTCGGACTTCGCCGGCTTGCCGTGGACGCGCTCGGCCTTCGCCGGCAGCTTCACCTCGCCGTAGTTGGTGGTCTCGGCGATGATGCCTTTCTTCGGCAGGTTCGCCGTCATCCACTCCTGCTGCGCGCCGAGGAAGGCCTCGACGTCCGTGGTGTAGCGGCTGTCCTCGTCAGCCGGTGCGAACAGGTCCTCGACCCAGTGGATGCCGTAGGCCTGCGCGAGTTCGTCGCCGAAACTCGCGTGGCGCGCATACATGCGCGTCTTCTGAAGGGCCTGGGCGACGCTCCACCACGAAACCTGCGGATCGGCCTTCGACGGCTTGTGCTTCTTCCAGACTTCCTTCTGCTCGTCGAGCGAGGCTGCGGCGATGGTGCGGAGCTGCTGCTCGTTCGGCATGTCGCCCTTGGCCATGTGGTCGAGCATGGCGGGAAGCACGTTCGCTAGCAGGCGCAGCTTCCTAATCTGACGCACCGGTAGCCCGAGCGCGACGCCGATCGCCTCCTCGGTCCAGCCGAGCGCGACCAGGCGCTCGATCGCACGCCACTGGTCGACCGGGTTCAGCGCCTCGCGGGCGATGTTCTCGACCATCGAGCGCATGGCACCGTTGTCGTTCGCTGCCTCGTCGACGAGCACGTCGATCTCTTCGAGGCCGGCGGCGATCGCCTGCTTCACGCGGCGGTGGCCGGCGTTGATGAAATAGCCGTTGCCGCCGCCTGTCTCGGGCGTGATGACGGGCGGCTGGACGATGCCGACGGCCTTGATCGTGGCCAGCAGCAGGGCGTCAGCCTGCGGCGTCGACCTCGTCTGGCGCATGCGATCAGGGTTCTCCTTCAGCGCGCGCGGATCGACCTTGATGAGTTGCATGGGAACGCTCCTTGTTCGGGATTGCGGACCGGCGGAGCCGGCCCTTTCTCGTCTTCGTCCCGAAGACACCCCTGTGCCCTGCGGAGCGGGCGGGCCGGTGCAACTGCGGCCGAGCATCCCTGCCCGGCAGGACCAGCAGGGCCTAAGCCCTGCGCAGGACGACGGGCGGGGATCGCGCAGGCGGCGATTGAGCGCCAGCGTCGACGGCCCGCTCGATCTGCGAACGGGCCTTGTCCCTTTCTCTCTTCTCAATCTTTATTCACGCGGCCGCGGCGATCTCCTGGGTGCCTTCGCCATCCTCCGCCAAGGCCTTCTCCACCTCGACAAGCTGCCGGCGCTTTTCGGCAAGCTCGTTGGCGAAAGCGAAGTCGCCGCCATCGCGAGCTTCGTACGACGCCAGCCGTCGGCGGGCGTCGGCCAGGCGCTGGCGGTAGCGCTCACGCTCGCCCTCGAAGTCGTCGAGCGCGTGCTCAAGGCGGGCGACCGCGCCGAGCGGCGTCACCGTCGCCGGCAATTCGATCTCGTATTCCGCGCCGGTTCGCCGCAGCATCGTGGTGTAACGGTAGCCGTCGCGACCGATGCGCTCGCCGCTGTACGCGAGGTCGAAGCCGCCGATCGAGGCGATGACGGTCTCGCCTTCCTGCTGAAGTTGGACCAGAGTCAGAATTTCCTTCATCAATGCGCGGCCAGCGGGCTTGCGTTCCCTATACAGCTCTCCCGTCACCGCCATGGTGAAGGCGTCGCCGGCGGTCGGAACGCGACGTTCGACGTCCCGGCTGATCTCGCCGATGCGGCGGACGGATAGCTCGATGTCGCGCTCGGCGTCGCGCATCTGGCGCCGCACCGCGTGCTGGTCGTCGATGTGCGCGGCCCGCAGACGCTCGAGCCGCGCGATGTCGGCCTCGAGACCAGCTTTCTGCATCAAGCGCGGGTCACCCGACGCGATGGCCTTTGCCATGGCGAACTGGTTGGCCTGGCTCTCTCCCATGTCCTCAAGGCGACGGATCGAGGTATCGCCGGAGAGCGCGGCGGCGATGAAGCGGGCCTTGCGCTCGTTGTTCTGCCACACCTGCGCATCGAGGCTGCCTTCGGTCGCATAGGCGAAGATGTCTATCTCATCATGCTGGTTGCCCTGCCGCACGATGCGACCCTCGCGCTGCTCGATCTGCGACGGAAGCCAGGGCACATCGAGGTGGTGCAATGCCTTCAGGCGAAGCTGCGCGTTGACGCCGGTGCCCATTGTATCAGACGAGCCGATCAGGAAGCGGACCTTGCCGGCACGCACGTCGCCGAACAGGCGCTGCTTCGCCTGCGACTTCTTGTAATCCTGCATGAAGGCGATCTCGCCCGGCGGCACGCCGAGACGGACCAGCTCGTCGCGTATCCAGCGGTAGGCCGAGAAGCCGCGGCTCCTCTCGACGCTGATGGTGCCGAGATCGGAGAAGATCATCTGCGCGGCACCGGGCAACTCGAAGGGCTTGCCATCCGTGCGCGTGTAGTTGCTCTCGGCTGTCTCGTTCCAGATGCGGAAGGCATTGCCCACAAGCATGTTCAGCTTGTTGTCGGCCTCGTTGTCGCTATCCGGATCAACCAGACGCAGGTCGATTGCAGCGTGGCGGCCGTCGGTGATGACCGACAGCAGGATGTCGTCGCCGGGCTCCGGTGCGCGGTCGCGCTCCTCGATCGCCTTGATGCGCTCGCCGAGCCGGGTCTGGTAGCGCTTGAATGCCGCCGAGGGCTTTGCGGTGAGGATCTGGCGCTTGCCGGTCGAGACCGCCGGCACCTTCACGTACTGGCGCAGGTCATCCGGCATCACCACGTCCGCGAAGGAGCGGAACATAGCGATGAGCTCCGGCACGTTGACGAAGGTGGCGAAGCGCGTCACCGGCTTGTATTTGCCGGAGGGCTGCAGCTCAAGTTCGGTCGTGACGTCGCCGAATGTGCTCGCCCAGGCGTCGAACTCGTGCAGGCCGCGCTCGAGGAGCGCCGCGTAGCCGAGGTAGCGCTGGACCGAGAACATCTCGCCGAGCGTGTTGGTGATCGGCGTGCCGGAGGCGAGCACGAGCGCGCGGCCCGGGTTCTTCGTCTCGACGAAGCGGGATTTGACGTAGAGGTCCCAGGCGCGCTGAGAGCCGTTCGGATCCACGCCCTTCAAGGTCGACATGTTGGTCGCGAAGGAGAGCTTCCTGAACTCCTGCGCCTCGTCGACGATGATCTGGTCGACGCCGATCTCGGAGATGGCCAGCAGGTCGTCCTTGCGAGTCGAAAGCGATTCCAGGCGCTCCTGCAAGCCCTCCTTCAATCGCTCGAGGCGCTTGCGCGAGACGCGATCTTCACTCTCGACCTTGGTCAGCAGCGTCTCGTAGAGCTCGAGCTCGTCCTGGATCATCTGCTGCTCGAACGCCGACGGCACCGCAATGAAGCGGAATGCGCTGTGCGTGATGATAATCGCGTCCCAGGTTGCAGTCGCCGCGCGTGCGAGGAAACGGTGCCGCTTGTCTTTGGCAAAATTGGTCTCGTCGGCGACGAGGATGCGGGCGTTCGGATAGAGCGCGAGGAACTCGCGCGCGGCCTGCGCCAGGCAGTGGCCGGGCACGACCAGCATCGCCTTGGCAATCAGGCCGAGCCGCCGCTGCTCCATGATAGCGGCGGCCATCGTCATGGTCTTGCCGGCACCGACCGCGTGGGCGAGATAGGTCGAGCCAGCCGAGACGATGCGCCAGATGCCGCGCTTCTGGTGCCCATAAAGCACAAAGGCGCCAGAAGCGCCCGGAAGCTTCAGGTGCGAGCCGTCGAAGGCTCTCGGCGCGATGTTGTTGAAGCGGTCGTTGTAGACCCGCGCCAAGCGGTCGGTGCGATCGGGATCGGACCAGATCCAGCGCTGGAAGGCGTCTTTGATCTTCGAGAGCTTCGTCTTGGCGGCCTCAGTGTCCACGACATTGAGGACGCGGCGCTCGCTGTCGCCGTCCTTGACCGTGTCGAAGATCTGCGGGACGCGGCTGTTCAACGCGTCAGCGAGAAGCTCGCCGGCGTGCCGGCGGTCGGTGCCCCACTCCGATGTGCCGGCCGCCATCCAGCCGAGCTGACGTGCCTCCACTGTCCACGATGCGAGCTCCGGCATCTGGTGGATCCTGATCTCGGCGTCCATTGTCGCCTTGACGAAGGCGACGACGTCGGAGGCCGGAATCCACGGCGCGCCCAGACGTGCCGTGATGTCGGAGGGCTTGAGGTCGGCGGGCTGCACGCTTTGCAGCGCCGTGACGTTGCACTCGTAGGAGGGGTCGAGCGCCGCAGCGGCCTCCGCAATCTTCAGCTTGTCGCGCACGTGTCCCGACAGGTAGGAGTCCGCCGTCTGACACGAGCCGTCCACCGGGTCGCGGAAGATTGCGCTGCCGAGTTCGGCGACGACATCGTCGCGGTCCCGGCGCAGCAGCTCGGCGATGTGGTCGATGTCGACGCGGCCGCGCTCATTGAGGACGACGGCGAGCGCGTCGGCGGCGCTCGCTATTACTGGCGGGGCGGGCGGCGCGATCACGCGTTCGGTGAAGATCGGCCCGGGCTTCGCGGTGTTGGTCTCGAGGTCGTAATCCTCGATCGATGCGACCAGCCAGCAGTCGGGGTCGTCGAGGAAGGGCTGGATGTTTGGCCGGCGGTGCGTCTCGCGCACCTCGCCGGTCTCCTCGTCCTCGGCGGTCGAGACCATCGTGAAATTGATCGGGCCGAAGTCCCGGACGAAATTCGACCAGGCGATGCGCAGCCTGACCTGCGCGTCCTTCCACGGTCGGTCGAGCTCCTGCGCCTTCAACACCTCGCGCACGGCGTCGCGGACCGGGATCAGCTTCCGGATGATGCGCACGTGCTTTTCCGGGGTGCCGTCGGCGCTGCGGCCCTTGCGCGCTTTAACCGCGACCGGGTCGCCGTCGAGGACCTGCATCAAGCCGTGGGCTTTGTCGAAGAAGTAGCTGCCCTCGCGCACGTGGCGATCGGCGGCCCAATCGGCGTCAGATGGATCACCGGCTTGTTCCAGGTCGGGATCGATCACCTCCGGCTCGCCGTCGTAGACGGCTTGCGGAAGGAGGCCGATCGCGGCTTTGAGCGTCGCTTCGAGGTCGTCGTCCTCGCGCGGCAGGCACGTGTAGGCCTCGCCGAAGGGACCGGACGCGAGCGCGTGCGCGCCGAGCACAAAATCCGGGCGCTGCGCGAACCATCGGTTCACGCGGATCGCGCTCTCGTCTTCCGCTGCCGGCCGAACCTCGTCGAGGTCGAGCCACGACAGGTCGCCTTCGGCGTCGCCGACCTTGCGCTTGCGGAAGAACAGGATGTCTACGACGACGTCGGTGCCGGCGCTGGCGCGGAAGCTGCCCTCGGGCAGGCGAATGGCTGCGATCAGGTCGGCCGACTTCGCGATGTGCTGACGCACCGAGGCGTCCGCCTTGTCCATCGTGCCGGAGCTCGTGACGAAGGCGGCGAGGGCGCCGGGCTTCAGGAGGTCGATTGCCCTCGCGATGAAATAGTCGTGCAGCCGAAGGCCCATCGACCTGTACGCGCGATCCGAGCGCACGGTGCGGTCGGAGAAGGGCGGGTTGCCGACGGCGAGATCGAAGCTCGCCGGCAGCTCGGCGCGCACGAAATCGCCTGTGACGATCCGCGCCCGCGGCTGCAGTAGCCGGGCGATGCGCGCGGTAACGGGGTCGAGCTCGACGCCCGTGACGTGGGAGGATTCGCGGAGTTCGTCCGGCATCAGCGCCGGAAACAGCCCGGTGCCGATGCCGGGCTCCAGCACGTGGCCGCCGCGCCAACCGAGGCGCTGCAGGCCCGCCCAGATCGCGCGAATAATGAACTCGGGCGTGAAGTGGGCGTACTGGGTGCACCGCGCGAGCGAAGCGTAGTCGGCGTCGTCAACCGCGTCCTCAAGGTCGGCGCCGATCTCCCCCCAGCCAGTCGCGAACTCGGATTCGCCCGGCTTGCGGAAAACGCCGTTTGCGAGCTCGGAAGCGCCGAAGCCCGTGAAGCGGATCAACTGCCGCTGCTCGTGCGGCGAGGCGGGCCGCTGCTCCGCCTCGATCCGCACGGCGAGCCGAATGGCCGCGACGCTGTCGCGGGCACGCTGTTTCCAGCCCTTTGCCAGGCCGCGGTCGCCGGCGAGGTGAAAGTGTTCGCCGCGCAGACGCGTCTTGGGCGCACAAGGTGGCAAAGGTGCGAGCGCCGGCCCGGCGGCGGCCGGCGGCGGCGGGTCGTCGTCGTGGTCGTTGCCGTCCAAGTCGGCGGCGAAGGCGGTGACGCCGAGGCCGAGGCTAGAGGAGAGGGCGGTGTTGCCGAAGAGGTCGATCGTGAAAGGGTCGTCCTGCGCCATTGGAAATGTCCTTCCTGCTGGGCGCGCGCGACCGCCGCCGCCGCGAGCTGCGGCGGACGGCACGGTCCTGCGGGGTTGACGGGAGAGCCGACGGGGGGCCCTGTGCTGAAGCCGCGAAGCCCCGCGCAGAGCCGGGCTGTTGGCAGGTCGAGGAGGGCGCGCGGCCAGCTAGGCCGCGACAGCCTCCGGCAGGTGCCGGAGCTGTACCGGCAGCTTCGCTGCGATCTCCGCTTCGGTGAGGTCGTCCAGCAGCTTCAGCGCGGTGCCATGCTGGCCGGCGTAGACGAGTACGGTGCGGTGGCCGCGCACGGCGGCCGGCCAGCGCTCGCCGGCGTAGCCGCGGTAGTCGTCATGCGTGCTCGACCAGATGTGCTCGAGCCGCTCCTCACGCGTCATCGCGCGGACAGGACGAGACTCGCGCTCGATGATCGCGGCCTTCATCCGCTCCGGCGACGCTCTGTCCGACAGGTCGCAGTAGCCGTGGAACCAGCGCATCTGGCCATCAATCGACAGTGACAGGAAAACGCTTGTCACGCTTGCCGTCATGAATTCGCGCATTGCGAACATGTCGCCTCGCATCCACAGTGGCGGCAGGATCTCGAGCATGTAGTCGTGTTCGCTCTCGGCGAGCTCGAACCACTCGCCGGCGAAGAGGTGGGCGGCGTCGCCTTCAGCGATCGCCGGATCGCCGCGATGGCGATTGAACATGCGGTACATCTCGGGGCGGGTCGCGACGCCTTCGAAGACTTTACGGATGGTGGGTGAGGTGTGCATCGGCGGCTCCTCTTGGCCTGGCCGGACTGAAGCGCGAGCTATCCGCCTGATCTCTTCGTCACTTCAGTCCTTCATCACACCTCCTCGGCGGCCGCCTCGCCGTCCGGTGGGTCAAGGGCCGCGGAACGCGGGCGAAGCTTCACCCTTGACGCGCCGGCCGGGCATGCGGCAGCTGTTTACCGGCCTCCTTATTTTTCCCTCCTTATTCGGACTTGCCTGTCGCATCGCTCAGGGGCAGGGCCCCTCCATTGCGAACATGCGGGAACGACGCCGCGCGACCGGCGCGTCGGGCAGGCCTCCGGCATCAACGTGCTCAGCTGTTCTCCAGTCTCTTCGCCAGCCCCGTCAGATCCTCATTCCAATCGCCGGCGCACGGTCGCAATCGCGCATACTGCGCGCTCGCGTCCGTGGCGATGGTACGAACGCGATCGGCGTAGACGTCACCCTGTCGATTGTTGTCGGTTGCTGCCACAAGCCGGGCGTTGGCGCGCTTGGCCAAGCTGCGGATGGCTTCCTCGGTCGCCGGCGACCAGCCGCCTCCGGTGCTGACATAAAGGGTGTCGGAGCGGTGGACCTCAATGGCGGCGAGGCTCATTGCATCGATCGCCGCCTCCGTGATGCAAATCCGCTCGGATCTTGCCGGTCCGAAGCGAAACAGATCCTTGGCGCCCTCACTGGCGAAGCCGCGCCATGCCGGCCCACGCTCCTCCCAGCCCGTGAGCGCTCCAGCAGAATCGCTATGTGCCGCCCACATGCTGCCCTTTGGCCCCTCACGCAAACGATCGCAGGCGACCGCCTGCTTCACGATTTCGCCCGGCAGCCCGCGTTCATCGGTGAGATAGCGCCATGCTCGCGAGCCCGAGCGCGGCTTGAGGCGATTTCCCCACCGCTCAGCGATAGACCCAGGCACCTTCAGCCTTGCCGGCCGCCGCCACGCTGGTGCTTTCGGAAGGAAACCAACCATATCTGCAACACGGTCACACGCTTCGACGAAACCATCAGCGCCAAGATGTTCAGCGAGCGAAAACACGTCTCCCCTCGCCGGCGACAACGGATCGAACCAGCCGCGGCCTTCGTGGATAACGATGATGATGTTGCCGTCACGGCGATACTTGATCGCGCGCCGGGTGCTTTCCTTGACATCGACCTTCCAGCCGTCTTTCTCCAGCACCGCCGCGCAGCCGACCTTCTGGCGCAGCTCTTCGATTTCTCTCTTGTCCATTTCTCTGCACCGGTCTCGCGCAAGCGAGTCCGCTCCTTTCTTTTGTTGATCTCTCTTGCTCCCAGCCTTGCGGAGCATCCCGACCGGCCGCGAAGCCTGCCGACTGCAAGGGCGCGCTGACCAACCGTTAGGCGCCGCGTCATCGGGCGCGGCGAAGCCTCCCTTGCGGCCGGCAAAGGCGCCAGCGGCAGCCGGTCACCCGGCTCAATGAGCCGGGCACCAGGGGTCGTACTCATGAACGATGGCGTCTTGATCGCCGTCGTACTCGCTGGCGACCATCACGCCGAATTCATTGTCAGCCTGGAAAAGGATGACTGGCACCATCAGCGTGCGGGCGAGATCGAAGGCGTGGTTCTGAGCGAGAGTGAGATTGTGCGACATTGAAGGCTCCCGTCTTGCGGCGGGGACCATCCCCGCTCGATAGGCGCCGACGTGTTCGGGGGTGGCTGCGGTCACCTCGAAAGGCGAAGCCGAAGAGGTCGTACGCTTGCGTAGCGAACCCCTTGCGGGTTGACCGTGGACGGCCGCACCAGAACAAGGAAAGCCCATTCGAGAGCGGGGTTGGTCTTTCACCGGAAGCCGGAAGCATGGACTGCCAAAACGCACATGCTTGGTCCGCGGATAACCAAGCGTACGCTGCTTTGCGAATGGTTCTATTCAAAAGCACTCAAGGTCGTCGGCATCGCGCACGCATGGAGTAATGCCAGATCCGAGTACACGTGACGCTGCTTCCGATCGGACCAGCAGATGTTGTTGGCCGGCGATTCGGGACGTTTGCGTCAGGGATGGCAGCCCGCAAGCGGGAAGACCCGCGTGCGGGGCTTCAGCGCAGCCAACAGCCCGGCCCGCAGGGCGACGCGTAAGTTTCGCGCTCGAACACTCAGCAGAGGCATAGGTACGATGAACTGCGAGCAGTGATCCGTTCTCGTGTTGAGCACGTTGGGCTTTACCTAGCTTAGATTGGACAGCCCCAAAACGAGGCATTCTCTGGGTCATTACCTGTTAAGGCGCCGCCAGAGCCGCAGGTGAGCTGAGAGACTACTCGCGTTGCCGCCTGCAACGGGAACCTGCCGCTGTCGCAAATTACGAACGTCTCATCCTCGCTTGTCGCAGCTTGCCGAGGTCATCTGATCAAAGTCAGCGATCACTCACCCCAACAATCGACCAGTACTCGATGCTGCGAAACGGCAGCATAGCGCGGTATGGGTGAGACGTGGGTCGGCTTCAGTAGATGCGATCTGCAGTCGTCCAATGATGGATTGGAACGAGAGTTCAAGTTTTTCAATGTGTTAGGAGGTCGCCTGTGCGCGACGTGTGCACCGGGAGATCAAGAAAAATCTTGCGACATCCGACCGCAGCAAAAGTTTCGTGGAATCCGGTTGATCGGGGAAAGTGCCACAGTTCTCAGTTCGCTACTGCGAGGTACGTCCTCCCATGCTTCGAGGAGCAATGCTAACAAGCTCGCATCTAGCAAAGGTTGCAGATAGAGAGGAATTCAGCTAAGGGAAAATGTGCGTTGAGTTTCGGCGCGAGAAGCGATGTCAACTGCGGACGTGAGCGGACAGTCACGCGATCCAATATCGTTATTGGTCGACGCTGGACACCTAAATCAAGAATCGCTAGCACGAGCGCGCCGATTGTCTACGGAAACCGGTGAGACGATTTCATTTGCGCTTACCAGACTTGGACTCATCACAGAACATCAGATGGCGGACGCCTTTTCCAGGGCGCTCGACTTGCCGCGTATCAGTGCGGAAGCGCTTCCGAGTGACAAATTGCCTTATGGTGGGCTCAGCCCGGCCTTCCTGCGACTAACGCGCGCTTTGCCCTTCGCCCAAGAGTCCGACGGAGAGTTGGCGTTGGCGATGGCAAACCCCCTCGACGATGCCACCGCTGAGGCTGTCGCATTATTCGTTGGACATCCGGTTCCTCGATACATCGCGCTGCCGACCGACATCGATACGGCACTCGATCGACTTTTTTCGCACAATTCAGCAGAAGCTGCAGGTGAAACGGAGCCGGGCATTCCCGACGATCTTGCCGGGACGGGGCTCGGAACGTCCGATCTCGATCGGTTGCGTGAAGCGGCGAGCGACGCGCCCGTCATCCGTCTCGTGAACAATCTGCTCGGTCGCTCCGTTGATGAGCGAGGTTCTGATCTTCATCTTGAGCCCACCGCGGACGGCTTGACCGTGCGCCTGCGCGTGGATGGCAGGCTTCACGTGTTGGATCCTCCGGTGCCGCTGCGGTTACGGGACGCCGTCGTAAGCCGGGTCAAATTAATGGCCGGACTAGACATCGCCGAACGAAGATTGCCACAGGATGGACGGATTGCCCATGCGGTCCGTGGTCGGGAGATCGACTTCCGTGTAGCAACGACGCCCACGTCGCATGGCGAAAGTGTTGTGATCCGCGTGCTCGACCGGACTCAGGTTCAGCTGGATTTCCATGCGCTGGGCTTCGACGAGAGTGCCATGGCGGAGTTGACGCCGTTGCTCCGGGCGCCGCACGGAATGATCCTCGTCACGGGCCCGACTGGAAGCGGCAAGACCCCGACCCTGTACGCAGCTCTTTCCTTGCTAAACACGTCCGACCGCAAGTTGATGACGATTGAGGATCCTGTGGAGTACCAACTCGGCGGCGTCCAGCAGGTGCAGGTACAGCCGGGCATCGGTCTTAGTTTTGCGCGCGCACTGCGCTCGTTTTTGCGACACAATCCCAATGTGGTCATGGTTGGTGAAATTCGCGATCTCGAGACGGCGCAGATTGCGGTTCAAGTTGCTCTGACCGGGCATTTGGTGCTGTCGACCTTGCATACGAACGACTCCGCAACTGGCGTGACCCGTCTGCTGGACATGGGGGTCGAGGATTATCTGATCGCATCGACATGCAATGCCATTCTTGCCCAGCGGTTGGTGCGGACGTTGTGCACCGATTGCCGGATACCCTATGATGCGAGTGCCAGCTATTTGAGCCGGTTGGGTGTTCCTAGCGAAAAGCCGATGCCGCTCTTTCAGCCAGGCGGTTGTGCCTCGTGTGGCGGAAGCGGCTATCGAGGTCGTACAACGATCGTCGAAATATTGTCTCTAACTGATACGGTGCGCGACATGGTCTTGAGGCGAGCGTCTGCAGCCGAGATCGCACGGACGGCTGTCGCGCAGGGTATGCGAACCATGCAGGCTCATGGCATGGAAAAGGCGCTTGCCGGACAGACAACTGTTGAGGAAGTGCTCGCCGCGACGCGAGTCACTTGAGCATGACGACGTGTTGGTCTTAGGTATGGCCACCGGTACGTGTGGGACACGATGGCCCAGTTCCAGTATAAGGTTGTTGCTCCAGATGGTTCGATCGCGCGCGGACGCCTGGAGGCGGCCGACCGACATGCGGCTGCTGCGCGGTTGCAGTCCCAAGGCAATGTGCCGCTAACTCTTGAGCCCTTCGAGCCGGTCAGCGGCTTGCGGGCTCTGCTGTCACAAGAGATTGGCGGTGCCCAGCGCGGCGGACCAAAACTTGCCGCGGATCTGGTAGGCCGCCTCGCGCTATTGCTGGACGCGGGGGTTGCCCTTGAGCCAGCGCTATCCCTGCTTGCTCGATCGGAGGGCCGGGCCGCTGTCAAGGACGTTGCCGCAGAACTCCTGAGGCGTCTTCGCAGCGGAGCAGGTCTTTCCGACGCCATGGCCGCAAGTGCTGATACGTTTCCGCCTCTGGTCGTTGCCATGGTCCGAGCCGGTGAGGCGAGCGGTGCTCTGGGTGCGACCCTCGGCCGTTTGGCGGATCATCTTACTCGCGCCGAGGCCGTACGGCAGTCGGTCCGCTCTGCTCTCATTTATCCGGCTGTGCTACTGGCGACGGCTGTCGGATCCGTGTTGTTGGTGTTGCTCTCCGTCCTTCCACAGCTCGAGCCCATTTTCGCCGAGGCCGGCGATCGGCTGCCGCTGATGACACGAATGGCATTTGCCGCAAGCGCCGGACTAAGACAGTTTTGGTGGGTGGGGTTGGCCTTTGCCGCATTGTCTTTCCTTATTGGACGCCGCCTCCTTGCCGACCCTAACGTCTGCAGCCGAAGAGACGCGATCATGCTGCGTTTTCCCGTGTTGGGCCTGACGATACGGCGCGCTGAGGCCGCCCGCTTTGCCCGGGTATTGGGCACGTTGCTGAGCGGCGGGATAACCCTCGCGCCGTCCTTGATGCTCGCACGTCCCGTCCTCGGCAATCGGACGATCATCGAGGCTGTTGAAAGCATTATCGGAGCTGTCAGGGAAGGCAGCGGACTTGCCGGTCCGCTTGCGCAGGCAAACGTCTTTCCTGAACTTGCTGTGCAAATGGTCAAGATCGGAGAGGCGACGGGACGTCTCGATTCGATTTTGCTTCGGCTGGCGGATCTGCTGGACTCCGAGGTTCAGCGGACGCTGGATCGGGCGCTGGCGCTGCTTATTCCCATCTTGACGATTGGCCTCGGTGGCTTCGTGGCGGGAATTATCGCCTCGGTGATGCTTGCCGTGCTCGGCATCAACGATCTCCTGCATTGAAGATGTCCCGCACCATCACCACGCGGGCCGACATAGGGTTCACTTTGCTGGAATTATTAGTCGTGCTGGCGATCCTCGGGGGCCTTGCTGCGATGTCGCTCCCGAGGTTGAGATTGAACGAAGGCGCGCGATTGCGAGCGAGTGCGCATGCGCTAGTTGTCGATCTGCGCCTGAGCCGTGACGAGGCCATTCGGCGTGGGCAGGTGACGGCGCTGGTCTCTGACGGGCATGGATACCGGCTTCTTCCCGATGGGCATCACAAGTCCTTGCCGACCGGCATGTCTCTGACGCTGGGGATGTCTGGTGGCTCGCTTGTCTCGTTCCCCGCAGACGAAATTCGCTTCTTTCCCGACGGCAGTGCAACTGGCGGAAGCCTGATCGTGCAACTAGGGGAAGGTTCCGCCATCCGTGTGGGTGTGCGCGGGTTCGACGGGAAGGTCCGATTGCATGATTGAGACGCCTGGCGACCGCGGATACACGCTCCTCGAGATGCTGGTTGCGCTCGTCATTCTCATTACTGGCGTTGCCGCCTATTATATTGCGGTCGGTGGCGGCTTGCTCGCCGGTAGCTCTTCCGAGCGGGCTAGGCGAAGTGCGAACGACGCAGAAAACCTAGTCGCCTCACTGGGCCATTCGATTGTGCTCGACCAACGCGCCCTCCGTGGAGATCTCAGAGACGGGCAGCACTGGAACCTCCGCCTCGAGCCGTTTGATCCAATCGAAGCAGAGGGGCCCAGACCGTCCTTGCAGGGCCATGTTGTCAGCCTGGATATTGTCCCGCCCGACGGTCGCGGAGAAGTCCTGCACCTCAAGACATTCCTGATCAGTCCGAAGCTGCCATGAGCTCAACTCGTCGATCCCAAGACGCCGGGCTGACGCTGCTGGAATTGCTTGTTGTTCTTGCGCTCACGGGGATGCTCGGAGCCTTGGTCGCCTCCGGCCTGCATACGGCGTCCGGCACCCTGCAGCGGACATTGCTGCGCAACGGCGACAACGAAGAGCTCATGGCGATAAGCAGGCAGATGAGGCAGCTGTTATCAAGTGTATCGGCGGAAAAACTCGGTAGTTGGTCGCATGGGACTACACGATTTGAGGGAAATCGAGATCGCATCACGTTTCTTGCGCCATTGGCGCCGCGGTTCGGTGCCCAAGATATCGTCGCTTACACCGTCGAATTCGCTGAAGACGGCAAGCTCAAGATGGCCTGGCACCTCGATCGGGAGTCGCCGTCCGCCCGCAAGACTGCCGTGTCGATTCCGGTAGAGGAAATTCTGGACGGTGTCACCGACGGAGCATTCGCATATTTCGGTGCGGCTGATGATCAGCAGGCCCGATGGGCAGACGATTGGCGGACTCAGGAGCGGCTTCCCCAACTCGTACGAATACGCTTTGCTTGGCGTGGCCAGACCGAAGAGTTGATTGTAGCCCCGATGCTGACCACCGGACCGTGTTCGATACTCGACTCGGACCAGCCATGTTCGAACTAGGACAGAGCTTGTGGCTCTCCGGATTGCCTCAATTGAGCTGGTGCAGCAACATGGGGCCGTAGATATAAGTTAGCCAGATCGCCGCTGATAGAAATGGCCCAAACGGAATAGCAGCGCTCCGATCAATTGCCCGCCCGTTCAGCCGGCCGAGCACGATTGCCAGAATCCCAAGAAGAGCTGCGACAAGCACCACGTCCGGAAGGGCGCTCCACCCGAGCCAGGCCCCAGCTGCAGCCATGAGCTTTGCGTCGCCAGCGCCGAGACCCTCGCGCTCGCGGAGGGCCCGATAACCCGCCGCGATCGTCCTGAAGCTGGCATAACCGAGCAATGTCCCGACGAGGCTCGCGGGCAATTGTTCAGGTGCAAGCAAGGCTTGCGTGGCTAATCCGGAGACGAGGAGGGGCAACGTCAGCGCATCTGGCAAGCGAAAGTGCTCGGCGTCGATCCAGGACAGGACCAGAAGCGTCCAGCCGAGGACGCAGGCAGCCCACAGCCAAAGCGGGGTCCGGTCGACCATGGCGGCCCAGCAGGCGACCGCTACGCAGGAGAGTTCGATCGCGAGATGGAACGGTGATATCGTTGCACGGCAGGTGCGGCATCGTCCCCCCAGCGCAAGATAGCTGATGATAGGGACAAGGCACACAGGTGAAAGATCGGTATCGCAGGCGTCGCACCGCGAGCGTGACCAGATGATATCGCGCTTTTGGGGAAGCCTCCGAATGATCACACCGGCAAAGCTGCCAGCTATGGGCGAAAGGCAGACCGGGAGCGCCCAGGACGAAAGCTGAAGTTCTTGCGACATGACTGTGCCGTCGTTGGAGTAATGCCGATCATGAAGCGTTGCAGATCAGGTCCGGACCGTTACCGCTCGAGTCCCCGGAGTCACCTTTCGAGCACAGGTCGTAATCGCGTCCGTGGCGCTGAGAGGGACTGCGATATATGTAAGGCCGGCCCCAGGCATCGACCGGGACCACGTCTCCCTTGACGTAGGGGCCGTTCCATCGCGGCGCTGACGCAGGTCGCGTTATGAGAGCCTGAAGACCCTGCTCGGTCGTTGGAAAGCCGCCAACGTCAAGCTTGTACATCTCCAGAATCGTACCGAGCCGCTCGATCGATTGTTGGGCTATGGAAACGCGGGCCCCACCGAGCTGCCGGAGAGCGACAGGCGCGACCAGGCCGATGAGCAAGCCGAGAATTGCAACCACCACCAGAAGCTCCAGCAGTGTAAATCCATCGTCGCCAGAACCGGCGGACCTGGATTGGAGGCGGACGAAATCGCGGCGCCTTCTGCGGCGGAATGGCGTAATGACAACATTGGCTCGCATCACTTAGTCTCCTTGGTGTTGGAGCTTATCGAAACGGGGTCCGCGGTGATTAGGTTCTCAGGCGTCAAGGCGTCCAGGAATGCGACGATCGCGTCGACCTCATCGGCGCTCAAGTAAAGAGGACCAAGCCGGCCATCGAGAGCGGGTGCTTCGTCAATTCCTCGGTTGTACCGTTCCACTACCGCTCGCAGAGAGGAGATGCTCCCGTCATGCATCAGATATCGGCGCAACGCGACGCCACGCAGACCCGGCGTCTTGAAAGCGGCGGTGTCTGATGGATTGCCGGTAACCGCGGCGCGGCCGGCATCGACGCATGAGCCGGCCCTGCAACCGATACCTGTTGCGTGGAAACGTCCGTCCGTGAAAGGCGCTTGCTGCCCGTTGACAAGATGGCAACCGGCGCACCGCGCCTTGTTAGTGAAGAGTCTGAAGCCGGCCAGTTCTTGAGATGTCAGAGAGCGCTCGTCACGCCGGAGATTGTAGCGGTCAAAGCGAGATTCTCCCGGTACGAGAGAGGCGACATAGGCTGCAAGCGCATCCAGGACCAGGTTCCGATCGACAGCGGCAGCGCCGAATGCCGTGGCGAGCTTGCCCGTGGTCTCATCGGAATTCAGGCGCTCCAGCGTGACGGGCCAGTCTATCGCCATTTCGGGCGATTCAAGAGGAAGGGTCGCCTGGCTGCGAAGATCAGCAGCTCGTCCATCCCACATGAGGGACTTTGCCTCGCCCAAACCTAGGAGCGACGGAGCGTGCCTGCTGCTCACGAAGCCCGCAACGCCAATGGCGAGGGGGCGATCGCCGGAAAAGCCGAGGGCCGGAATATGACAGGTCTGGCATGACGTTGATCCATCGCGCGACAACAAAGGCGAGCGAAAAAGCTGCTCACCCAGTGACACCAAAGCTGGATAAGGGGCATCGGCCGTCGCACTCGACATTGAGATTGCCGCAACGCCTAGAGGCACGATGGCGCTTCCCAAAGTGATCGCGAAGCGCAGCGGTAGCCTGCGTCGTCGGCTCGCTTTCCGAACCGACGTCGTCGACTGCTTCGTGGGCATCAAGGATCTTCCTATTGCCATGCCAGCACTCGATAAGGCTCATTCCGATCGCCCGAAATCTGGACGGAAGCAGAGCGCTTTACGGAGATACCCGACGACACAACGCTGGCGACGATCGTAAGGGCTTCGCCTGCGGTTGGCGCACGGGTAGCTCCGGCTGCGTTGCCGTTCTGTCGGGCCGCCAACTGAGTCGAGGCGAAGTTGTCGCTTCCTGATGCGAGGACTTGGAGAAGAGCGTCGTTCGCGACGCCGAGATCGACCGTTCCACTGCTGGACCATACCGTTACGAAGGGTGCAACGGCAGCCTGGAGTGCATCGTTCATTCCAAGGACGAGACGAAGTTCGCCGATGGATCGAAATGGAGCAAAGCGGGGGCCATATGTGCGACCTGCCTCCGTGTACAAGGCAGCAATAGACTCCACCGGTGAATTGCGAAGCGGAGAGCGCCAAACCTCGATCTGCCGGGCGATGAATTCAGCATCGTCGCTCGAAAGCCCCTGCGCCTGAAAGATCGAGTGGAGCTGTTGGACCGATGCAGTGTTGAGATCGAGTTTTCCAGCCTCGCTTTCACAGCTGAGAACGACACGGGCTCCGAGGAAGTCGATCTCACGAGACGTGCCGTCAAGGGAGAGCCGCAGCGGGTCACGCCGGTCGAGCAGCGACAGAATGGCCCGGTTGATTGCACCGTCCGCGATCATGCGGCCTCGCAGCTGCAGCACCGCGGTATTCGCAATGGTCTTTCCCGCCCGGGCCTCGAGCAGGAAAAGCTGCCGGCCAGGACCGACAGCAAAAGCAGAGCCCAGAGCACGAGAACGAGGGCAAAGCCTCTATCGCGGTGTTCAGGGGCGTCGCGACGGACGGAAGTTGTCATGGAGCATCGGAAGTTTTGCACTGAGTTCATCTGTCGCCGCATCGGCGGAGGCGGCATTGCGAATGACATGGGGTTGGATCAGGACCAAAAGCTCGGTTCGATCGATCCGGTCGTCGCTCGTTCCGAAAAGAGGCCCGACGCCGGGAATGTCCTTGAGCCATGGGACGCCCGTGCGATCGCGTGCACGACTGTCCTTTATCAGTCCTCCGATGGCCACAGTCTGCCCATCCTCGACAACCACCGAGGTGGAGACACGACGCTGCTGAATGGTGGGGCTGTTCAAGGTCGAGGTCGTGGTCGGGACGCTCTGGCTGACCTCCTGCGCGATATCCATCAGGACCCTCCCGTTGCGGTTCACGCGGGGGGTAACGCGAAGAATGATGCCCGTGTCGTACATCTGGATCGAGTTAACGGTCGGCGCGTTAGGTGTGATGTTGCTGACGGATGAAGAGGTTGCGATAGGGACCTGGTCTCCCACTTGGAGAGACGCGGTTCGATTGTTCAAGACCATCAGCTTCGGCGCCGAGATCACGCGTACGGTCGTGTAGTTGGACAGAAAGTCCAACGTGGCTTTGATATCGCTGCGGAGGAGGGCGGCCGAGAGACCGCCGGTACTTGGACCCAACGCCGCTGCGGCAACCGCCGAGCTTAAGGCAGAGAAGGCACCATTGTTCAGCGATACCTGCACCCCATACCGGAAGCCGTCGTTGAGATCGACTTCTGCGATCGAGGCTTCAAGCATGACTTGCAACGGAGCGGCATCGAGCCTGACCAGCGCGGATTCGACCTGAGCGTATCGCTCAGGTGTCGTCATGATTAGAAGAGCGTTGTTGGGCTCGTCAGCGGTGATCCGCAGGTCGGTCAATGCACCACCGGCATCATTCGCTGAGCTGTCCGGCGTGGATGCGGTAATTGAGCCGGCCGCTGTTGTGAGTGACGCCGCTACGGCGCCGGAGCCTCCGCCCGAGGAGCTGACAAGTGGCGAACTGAGTCCCGGCGAACTCGGCTGCGGGGACTCGGTCGCAGGGGCAAGATCGTCGCCCGCCGGGACGGTGGACTGGCTGGTCGGAACTGACGTGGTGCCGCCCCGGGACTGCGAGAGAGCCTTGGTCAACACGCTTGCAAGGTCCTTCGCACGCCCGTTCTGCACGTAATAGACGAACAGGCGGGGCTTTAATACGTTGCGGCCGCGGTCGAAGCGCTCGACCCAGGTCCGCATCTCCTCGACATGGGCATAATTCTTCGAGACGACCAGAATGGCGTTGAGATGTGCTATGGGGACGATCCGAACGACGCCGGCCAGCGGTCCCTGCTTGCCTATGACACTATTGAGGCCTTCCGCGACACTCGCGGCTGAGGAGTAGCGCAAGGGAAATAGTCCGAAGGATTGACTGCGTAGCCAATTCACATCGAACATTTCTATCGCTCGCTCGGCACGGTCGACATCACTCGCGGTGCCCGCCAGCGTGATCAGGCTCGCGTTGGACGCACCTGCCGGAATCACCGTTCCGGGCGGCACCAGGGGCTCGAGGATCCGCTGAACATCGGGCGCGGTGACGTAACGCAAAGGAACGAGCCTGACTTGATACCCTGGGCCCAGTGAGTTTCCCGAGACGCCGATTGGGCCGCGCTGTGCCGCGTTCGCGATTGGCACGACCTGATAGGCCGAGGAGCCCGGAACGAGAGCTGCACCAGCCAGCTTGAGAGCTTCCTCGAACGCTGGCAAAACAGCTGCACGCGAAAGAGGCTTGGCCGTACGCAGGGAAATGGTTCCCTGGATGGCGGGGTCAACGATGTAATTGATCCCAAGCATGTCCGTGAGGACGGCCTTGAGAACATCGCGGATATCCACGTTGTCGAAATTGAGCACATACTCGCCGTTCTTGACGGTCGCGGTCGGGGCATCGGTTGTTATGGCCGGCAGGTCGTTGGTGCCGCGCACCAGGATGGGCGCGCTAGCCCCGGTTGCCGCGTCTGCGGAAGGCAGGGGAGCTCCCGTTCTTGGCGCTGCATTCATGGACGATCGAAACGGCCCAAAAGGACCTGGGCTGGCGTCGTCCAGTGCCTGATCCGGAATGGCCGGGCCAAAGGTCTGGCATGCGCCGAGCGCCGCTGAAAGCGAAAATGCGACGAGCAGCCGCGGCAAAGGAACTTGGTGACGACCAAACCTCATCGGTTATTGCCTTCTGCGCAAGAGCGTTCCTGGAGCGGTCGTCCGGGCGACTTGAGCTGGCGAACTTTGGTGAACCGGAAAAGAGAGGTCGAGATTGGCGTCCTTGTATCGAAATTGGGCGAGATCGGGCTTCACCCGCTTGAGCTCCCAACCTTCTATCGAGCCGCCTTCGACGACGGTGACGCTCTTGCCGCTGCTCAGCCGAAGGACGGCGGAATTCACGTCGGGTGAAATGATGATTCCGATGAGCGTCGCGGCCAAGGGGGGCGGTGGCGGTGCCGAAACCGCTTCAGTCTTCGGCTCCACTGCGGCGACTTTGGGAGGTGTTGGCCGCCTTGACTGCGAAAATAGAGGACGCTCGACGATCGCCTGGAAACTCGAGGCCATGTTGCGCGGGGGCATCTGCGGCAAAAGCGTCTCCCCCACCCTTGGTGGCAAGGTCGAGGCTGGCATCTCGGTATTGGCTGAGACTGCCCATCCCAAGGTGATGGCGCCAAGGCCGCCCGCAAGAGCGAGTACGGCGCGTAGCTGGGCGGACCAAACAACAATCATTTGGCGCCTCCCTTTATCCGCCTTGCATAGGAGACAAGCCGCAGGCCTATATTCAGGGCGGGTTGCCCGTCTGCGGCCGTTGTTGTTGCGCCGGTCTCGGGCACTTGTGCAAATACCCGCTCCACGACGACGATTGGTTCGGCGCCGGCGACCGCTCGCAGCAGCTTGCTAAACTCGGCGGCGGAGGCTGTGAGGTCGAGGTCAAGGGCGATGCGGTCAAATCCCTTCTCGGCCGCGGCTTGCAGGCTTTTGCTGTTGCGCAAGACAGCGCCACTGCCCGTGACCAGACCCCGAAGGGAGTTCTGCATCTCGGCTGCGGCCAGCGCAGGCGACGCCGATGCAATGAAGTATCGGCCGGAGTTGCTCCTGCCTTCGAGTTCGTCGAGTTGGGCTTGGATAGCTGGCAAGCTGGCTTCGAGACGGCGATATCGAGCCAGCAATTCGTTCGAGCTTGCAATGGTCTCACGATCTTGGGCGACTTGCCTCAATAAGGGGGTGGCAACAAAAGCCCCAGCAGCCCAGCACAGATTTGCGAGAAGTCCCCATGCAATTAATCGACCTGCAAGCGGCGACAAGGTCATTGATCTGACCCATACCGTACGCGTAACTCGAATCTCGTCGGGCCGCCTGCAACGCCCTGCACGACCGGCGCGGCCAGTTCGGGTGCGGACAACGGCGGACGTGCAACCTGCTGCAGCAGCGCCGGAAGATCAGACGTAAGGCCAGAGAGGACGGCATCGCTTGCCCGGATTTCGAGACGAAATACCCAGGCGGTGTCTGGTATCTGGCGGCTGAGCGCATCGAGAAATTCCAGGGAGTTTGGGCCGCGCAGTTGATCCGGCAAGAAGCTCTCTGATGCGATGAGCGCGTCTAGCCTCGCCTGCGCGTCAGACGCCTTGGCGGCAATTTTTGCAGCACGAGCTGCTTGGCTTCGCGATGCTTCGGCCAGGAAATGGATCCGAAATGCAACCACAAAAGGCGAGCTGATCAGCAGCAAAACGCCGACGGCAACTGCCCATCTCGTGAAAGACTGAGTCTTGGGCGCAATCTTTGCGCCAATATGCGGGAGATAATCCAAAGCCGGCTGCGAGGCATCGCCCTCGACGAAAATCGCCGTCGGCTGGAGAGCGTGATTCGTGAGGCTCTCAAGTACACGCTTGAGCGCTTCGCGCGGTGTTACCGCAATTTCGGCGCGAAGGGTCTTCGTTCGACGGTCCTGCGCCAAACACCGTGTGACGTAGTGCACTTCGTCCGGCTTGAATGGCGTCACGCGCGCAATTTGGAACGAGGCTGTCTCTTGCAGCGTAGCCTTGGCGGCGATCGGGAGCTCGATCGTGCGTCGCAATACCATGGCAGCAGGCAGCAGAAGCGCGACGGGTTCAGGCTTTGACGCGTCGCCGTCCGCTTGATGATGCAGTACTTTCCAGTTTCCAGCCTGAAGATTGCCATCCCTGATTTCGACTTGCTCGCCCTGTACTCGGGCAATACGTCTTTGGAGCGGCGGCGCGAGTTTACGTCGGATCGACGATGGAACTGATTGGACGAGCTCGCTGATCCACCAGCGGGCAGCCGAATTTAAGATCCCGCAAACACGAACACCAAGCTCAAATCCAGCAATGTCGACTACTTGTTTCATACTGCCGTACGCAGAGAGTACCACGTATAGTAGTGAAGTTGTTTTCCAAGGTTGTCAAAGAGAGAATCAAGCGGAAGGGTAGAACGCTCGGATTGGTTGCCTAAGTCGTTCGCGCGGAAATTAGAGATAACGCGCGATAATGCCTTCGTTGTCGAACCAAGCGTCGCGGAGAACGCCTGTATCCAAGCTGTGGAAAACGTTGAGGCGAGCTGAGTTCCACGCGCGTGATTGAAAGATAAGCGAGGCCTGAGGCGGCAGATTTGTCGATGAACGAGATGCGGGTAGCGCGATGCCAATGGGACTCGGTCTAGCGTCTTGGCTCTATGCGAGTGTGCGCGAGGCGCCCTGACCGTTTGAGTAGTCGAGGCGAGCCGCCGTCAAAAAAATATTTCCGAGCTGATATCGACGAGACGCAGTCGAGTTCCGTCGTTCGTAAGCTCGCGACACCCCGCTGTGCTCTCAAGTATTTAGCTGCACATATGTTCAGATCACGAACAATGCGACGCAGGGTAGTGGACCAGTCTTTTTGAAGTGGTGAGCTTCGATACATTGAGAAATAGACTTGCAACCTGTGCGAGATTTGTGTCTCACTAGGCGCGGGACAGGAATTACTCTCCATCCTTCTGGAATCTGGCGTCGCCCCTTCAGGTCTGGAGGGCGTTTGCCTTGTCGCGCTGGTGGTGCCGTATGCAAGCATTTGCAGTTGTTCGCCGGATTCTGGCGTCCTATGTGCCCGGTTCTCTCCTCAAGATCGCAGCGTTCGCCCCACCCAAGCCAAAACGAAACAAGATAGCGCCCCAGGCAATTGCCGTTCTTGTCTCGGCACTTGCGATCTGGTTGGGCAGTTGTGCCGCTGTGTGGGCCGACAGTGCACAATACTATTACGATCCCGCCGGCAGACTGACTGTGGTGGTGGATCCGACAAATGGCAGTGCGCAATACAATTACGACGCAGTTGGCAACATCCTCTCGGTAGTACGCAGGCCGATAACAGATCTCGTTGTGGCGCAGGCATCACCAAGCCGCGGCCGCGCCGGCGACGTCGTCACGATCTTCGGTACGGGATTTGGGTCTCTGGCAAATACAACCGTATCGTTCAACGGTGTGCCTGCGTCTCCAACAGCGGTCAGCGCAACGCAAATCACGGTCCCGGTGCCGTCGGGAGCAACGACGGGGCCGGTATTCATTACATCGCCCGCGGGGAGCGCGAATTCGATCGCCAATTTCACGGTCCCGGCTTTGGGCGCGCCAACGATTGCGTCGGTTTCTCCCAATCAAGTAAAGCCGGGAGATACGATCGTAAGCGCTTAGCCGTGACCTATTGAGGCTGGCTTGACGTTTTGCGGAATCGCCACGGCATGAGATCATCGATCTTGCTATGGGGATGACCGTCGATGATCGCCTCGAGTGTTTCAGCGATGTAGGCAGCCGGGTTGACGCTGTTGAGCTTGCAGGTAGCGACTATCG
>NZ_JADPJR010000077.1:0-39862 GCF_023073535.1 Bradyrhizobium sp. 179
CCGAAAGATCCCACGGTCGGGACGAAGAGCTGGCCTGCAATCGAACAAAGAGCTGATCATAAATCTTGACACACCAAACCCCCATGTGAGCAATCCAGACTGCCGCCGCGGACGCAGTCTGGATTTGCTTCGCTACGCTCGCAATGACGGCGTTGAGACAGTTGCTCCTAACACCACATCTCGTGCCCCGGAGGCCGCACCGCTTGCGCGCTGCAGCGAGTCCGGGACACGCGACCGCTCTGCCCCCGATTTGCATACCTCTCGCTCTTGTAACAAAACGGTCATGCAGCGAAACTAAACGAAGCCGGGGGGCCGCGGTCGCGGCCGAGCCGCCTCACCGCAGGGAGAGATTTGATGCGCCGTTCACTGGTGTTGCTGTCCGCCGGACTGACATTCCTGTCCTCCGGACTTGCCTCTGCCCAGAACAACACGCCCCGCAACTTGATCCTGTTCATTCCGGACGGTCTTTGCGCGCTGAAGGTCACACCGGAGACCGCGCCAGCGATGGCCGAGGTCCGCGACAAGGGCGTCAACTTCAAGAACCCGCATTCGTTATTCCCGACCTTCACCATGGCCAACGGCTCGGCGATGTCGACCGGTCACTATCTCGGCGATACCGGCGTGTTCTCCAATACGATCTGGACCAACTACACCTCCGTCCCCGCCGGAGACACCGTGGTCCCCTTTATCGAGAACGATGCCGTGCTCGGCGACATCGACGAGCATTTCAAGGGCAACTATCTGAACGAAGAGACCATCCTGAAGATGGCCCGCGACAAGGGGTTCAGCACCGCCGCATTGGGCAAGCATGGTCCGACCTATCAGTTCGACCATACCGACAAGCCCGAAAAGCCCGGTCTGCATTCGATCGTGTTCGACGACGCCACCGGCGGCAAGAACGGTGTGGCGCTGTCGGACGAGGTGAAGGACGCGCTGACCAAGGCCGGCCTGCCCACCGCCACGCCACCACGCGGCGACAATTCCAAGGCGGGCGACGCCAAAACGCCTGGCACCACCGTCGCCAACGTCGCGCAACAGGCCTATTTTGCCGATGTCGCCACCAAGGTGGTGCTGCCGATGTTCAAGGCGCGCAACAAGCCGTTCGTGCTGGTGTTCTGGTCGCGCGACCCCGACGGCAGCCAGCACAATACCGGTGACAGCCTCAATCAGATTATGCCCGGCATCAACGGTCCCACCTCAATGGCTGGCATCAAGAATGCCGACACCAACCTAGCCCAGCTCCGCAAGGCGCTCGACGAGCTCGGGCTCGCCACATCGACCAACATCATCGTTTCCGCGGACCACGGCTTCTCGACCATCTCCAAGGAGAGCAAGACCAGCCCCTCGGCCAAGATCAGCTATGACGACACGCCGAAGGACTTTTTGCCGATGGGCTTCCTGGCGCTCGACCTCGCCAAAGCGCTCGACCTGCCGCTGTTCGACCCCAACGACAAAAATGCGAAGATCGAAGGCAATAAGCATCCCAAGGCCGGTAACGGCGTGCTCGGCAAGGATCCGACCAAGCCCGATCTCGTCGTCGCGACCAATGGCGGCTCCGACCTGATCTATCTGCCCAACAAAGACAGGACGCTGGCGGCGAAGACAATCAAGGCGCTGCTCGAGCAGGACTACGTCTCCGGACTGTTCGTCGACGACTCGCTCGGCCGCTTCCCCGGCACGCTGCCACTGTCGAGCATCAATCTGCGCGGCAATGCGGCGACGCCGACGCCGTCGATCGTCGTCAACTTCCGCTCCTATGCCAGCGATTGCGGCGAGGCGCCGACCAACTGCTCGGTGCAGGTCGCCGATACCGTGCTGCGCCAGGGCCAGGGCATGCATGGCAGCTTCAGCCGCGGCGACACCATGAACTTCATGGCCGCGATTGGTCCGGACTTCAAAGCCGGCTATGTCGACGAGATCCCGGTCAGCAACGCCGACGTCGGCATGACCGCGGCCCGGCTCCTGGGCCTGCGCGGCGCGCAGAACGGCGTTCTGGTCGGCCGCGTGATCTCGGAGGCCCTGCTCAATGGCACGATGCCGAAGGCCTATGCCGGCACGCTGAAGTCCAAACCGGCCGAGGGTGGCCTGATGACCGTGCTGAACTTCCAGCGCGTCGGCAGCCAGCGCTATTTCGATGCCGCGGGCTTCCCCGGCCGCACGCTCGGGCTCGAGCTTGAGGGCGGCAAACAAAAAACGGCGGGGAAATGACCCCGCCGCTCGATCGCGTCTGCATGGGGCGCGTAGATGTTAAATGCTCAAAACCTTACATGCCGATGTCGAACACGCTCGGCAATTGGCCCGCCAGAGGCAATGCGGTGGCGCCCAGGAAGGTCGCCACCATCGCCATTAGGCGACGGTTGTTCTGGCGCTTGCCGCGCATCTGGCCGGCGATCCACTCCAGCATCTCGCTGTTGACCTTGGAGGCATAGGATGGTGCCCAGCTCTCGATGTCGGTGTCGGCCGAGAGCGCAACGCTGCGCGGCGGCACCTTCAGGCCGGAGGCGCTGGCTGCATAATGGGCAACGGCCTTGGCGAGCAGGTCGTCGAACCGGCCACCGTCAGTACGTTCGGTCGCGGCCTCGTTGATCTCGAACAACACTTCGGCCTCGGTGCGGCTCACCGGCTGGTCGTTGACGGCAGTGGCCGTCAGGATGCGTACGCACCAGGCGGTGTCGTCGGCATCGAGCGAACGGGAGAAATGCACCCTTCCTTTGGTGGTCGGGCCTTCGCCCGTGATCACGCCGTCGCGCACGATGGTCAGCGCATGGGCGGCCGTATCGCGGCAGGACGGTTCGAGGGACAACGACTCGGTAGGCTTAGGCGCAGCGGCAGACATAGTTCACTTCCAGACTTCTTCTGATCGGCCAGCATTTTCATGCCGACGTAAAGGGGTGGTTAACGATTCGATACCGGGGTCGCGACTTTTCTAGATGGTTGCCAATTGGTCGCTGTCAGGACCATTTTGGTTCTAGGAAGCGCCGGGCGAGCGTGATGGAAGTCGTAAACGGCATTATCGGGGCAATCGGCACCGTGTCACCCCGGGTGGAGATGTTTCGCCGCAGGCGCCACGGTCACAGAAAGGTGCTAGAAAATCGGCCTTTCGAAGAAGGAATTCACATTTTACTTGAGCCGGTTCACTTGGCTTCGCCAAAATCCTATACTGATGATGACGGCCCGAGATGAATTCCATAGTAAATTCAAAGAGATGAGGTAGAACAATGACACTTCCGATCGGCGCCACCGCCCCCGACTTCGAAGCTGAGACCACCGAAGGGAAGATCAAGTTCCATGACTGGATCGGCAACAGCTGGGCGCTGCTGTTCTCGCATCCCAAGGACTTCACGCCGGTTTGTACGACCGAGCTCGGTGCGCTGGCCAAGCTGAAGCCGGAATTCGACAAACGCGGCGTCAAGCTGATGGGCCTGTCGGTCGATCCTGTCGACCGCCACTCCAAATGGTCGGAGGACATCAAGGAGACGCAAGGCGCCGCGCCGAACTATCCGATGATCGGCGACACCGATTTCAACGTCTCCAAGCTCTACGGCATGCTGCCGGCCTCGACCTCGGGCGATCCCCTCACCCGCACGCCGGCCGACAACCAGACTGTCCGCAACGTCTTCATCATCGGGCCGGACAAGAAGATCAAGCTGGTGCTGGTCTATCCGATGACGACAGGGCGGAACTTCCAGGAGATCCTGCGCGTCATCGACTCGCTCCAGCTCACCGCGAAGCATCGTGTCGCGACGCCGGCCGACTGGAGCCAGGGCGAGGACGTCATCATCGCGGGCTCGGTCTCCAACGACGAGGCCAAGACGATCTACCCGCAAGGCTGGAAGGAGCCAAAGCCCTACATTCGTATCGTGCCGCAGCCGAAATAGACCCAACTGCCATCCCGGGTGGTCCGACGGACCAGACCTCAGGTGCGCAATTGCGCACCGGGGGATCTCGAGATGCTCTGGTGCGCAATTGCGCACCAGAGTTCGGTCCTTTGGACGTCCGGCAATGACCGCGTCGGATCAGGCCGCGTGGACGCGGTCGAGGAAGCCGTCAACCTCGGCCTTCAGATGCAGGCTCTCGCCTGATAGCGCCTGGGCGGAGGCAAACATCCGGCTCGAGGTCTCGCCCGTTTCGCTCGCGCCCTTGGCGGCGTGACGGACATTGACGGCGACATCGGCCGTGCCCGAAACCGCCGCGCGAACGCTGGCCACGATGTTGTGGGTCGCGCTTTTCTGCTGCTCGACCGCAGCCGAGATCGAGCCGGCGATGCCGCTGATGCGCTCGATGGTGTGGCTGATCGCCTTGATGGCGGCGACCGATTCCTCGGTCGCGAGCTGCATGCTCTCGATCTGGTTCGAGATCTCGTCGGTTGCCTTGGCGGTCTGGCCGGCCAGCGTCTTGACCTCCTGGGCCACCACGGCGAAGCCGCGGCCGGCGTCGCCCGCGCGGGCGGCCTCGATGGTGGCGTTCAGCGCCAAAAGGTTGGTCTGCTCGGCGATCGAGGTGATCAGCTTGACGACGTCGCCGATACGCGCGCCGGCTTCCGAGAGCTGCGCGATGCGCTGGTCGGTCGCCTCGGCCTGCCGCACCGCTTCGGCGGAGATCTCGTTGGATTCCTGCACCCGGCGGGTGATTTCGGAGATCGATTGGGACAGCTCGTCGGAGGCCGACGCTGCCGAACGCACGTGCTCGGAGGCGTTTTCGGAGGCTCCGGCCGACCGCGCCGACAGATCGGCGGTGGAGCGCGCGACATCGGTGAGTTGCCGTGCCACGCGCTCGAATTCGCCCGACGATGCGAGCACCTTGTCGAGAATGCCGCCGACGCTGCCGCGGAACTCCTCGACGAAGCTGCGCAGCTCCGCCTTGCGCTGCTCGGCTGCCGCAGTCGTTGCCGCCGCCTGCTCGCTGCGCAGGCGCGCCCGCTCCAGCGAATTGCTTTTGAACACGGCGACGGTGCGGGCGATCTCGCCGATCTCGTCGGCGCGATCTTCGCACTCGATCGCGACGTCGCTCTGGCCGTTGGCAAGCGCCGTAAGCGAGTGCGTGACCGAGGTGAGCGGTTTCGTGACACGGCGGACGATCACCAAGGTGAGGATCAGGACCAGGAGCGCCGCGAGACCGGCGGCCGCGGCCATGCTCGAGATCGCCTGGGACAGCATGCTCTCGAACTGGGCCATGGGGATGCCGACATAGAGAATGCCGGTGACCTTGCCGGTCGCGTCCAAGATCGGGAAATAGGCGGTCATGAACGACTTGCCGAACAGCGTCGCCGGCCCCTTATAGGCCTCGCCACGACGCAGCGGCGCCTGTCCCGGATGATCGGCGGCAAGCTGGGTGCCGACCGCGCGATCGCCATTCTCCTTCTTCACATTGGTCGAGCGTCGCACGAACTGTCCGCTCGCCTCGTCGAACACGAACAGGGTCGCATTGCCGCCGACATAGGACACTGCGCGATCGACGATGGCGTGATCCCTGAGCTCGGGCATCTTAGGGATCTCGGCGCGTACGACTGCGCCATCCCTCACCGTGATCTTGACGTCTGGAACGGTCTCGGCAAAGGCCAGCGCCAGCGTGCGCAGATTGACCTCGATGTCGCGGAGAGCACGATCATTGAATGCGGATGTCAGCGACCAATAGCCGGCGCCGACCACGAGCGCCGTGTTCACGGCGATCAGCAGCACGGCGCACAGGACTGCCTTGGTGCCGAGCTTGAACTGCGGCTGAAGTTTCGCCGTTAGAAAGTTGGACATGAATCGAGTGCCCCCCGTAGCTCCTGCATATTGATGCAATCGGCTTACGGCCCCATTAACGACCGTTCCCACCGCCGACGCGGGCATCCTTTCCAAATCGTAAACAAGCCCCTCACCACGCCGAGCGCTTCGCCCTTCATCGTCTAGCTCGGCGGGATCTCCGCCTGTCCGGCCACCCGCCCACTCCGCAGCCGGTTAGCGATCACGCGACCGGGGCGCCGCGCTCGCCGCCTGCGCAAAGATCCGCACAGGTTGAACGTTGCTTTGACACAATTGTGAAACCCGCTATCGTTATCGCTTCGTTCAAACCATGGGGACGATATGGACAACGAGAAGCCGATCACCGAGCAGGCGATGGAGACGATCACCACCGCCGTGGAAGCGACCAAGGACGCCGCGGTCACCGCCGTCAAGCAGGTGAAGGAAGCCGCGAAGAAAGTCGCGGCGAAGAAGGCTGCCAAAAAGACGGCCAAGAAGGCTGCGAACAAGACCACCAAGAAAGCCGCAAAGAGGTCGTCCAAGAAAGCCGCGAAAAAGGTCGCCAAGAGATCTGCGAAGAAGTCCGCCAAGAAAGCCACCAAGTCGAAGAAGAAGGCCAAGAAGGCCAAGCGCTGACCGCAACGCTCGGAAACCGCTAGGAGCGTCGATTGACCACAAAGACCGCTGTGGCGCAGAGCGCCATGCCGGCAATGGCAATTGCGTCCAGCTTTTCTCCGAACAGCAGGTAGGCCATCAGCGCCGTCACGGCTGGCACCAGGTAGAACAGGCTCGCGACCGAGGTTGCCGCGGCGTGGCGGATCAGCCAGTACAACAGCCCGATCGATCCGATCGAGAGCGCCACGGCCAGCCAGGCGAGCGCGAGCACGAATTCGCGCGTCCAGTGCACCACGCGGTCTTCGAACAGAAAGGCGCCGATCGCGAAGAAAATGGTGACCGCCAAGTATTGCACGAGATTGCCGGCGCGCCAGTCGATGTGATTGCAGTAGCGGCGCTGATAGAGCGTGCCGAGGGTGATGCTGATCAGCGAGACCACCGAGGCGAGCCAGCCGAGCCCGGCTTCGCCGCTCATCGGGCGGTTGTGCAGGATCAGGACGACGCCGCCGAGACCGAGCACGAGGCCGGCCCATTGCACCGGCGTCACCTTCTCGCCGAGCCAGCGATTGGCGATGGTCGAGGTCAGGATCGGCTGCAAACCCGGAATCAGCGCGGAAAGGCCGGCCGGAATCGAATGCGCGATCGCGATCGCGGTGCCGCCGAGATAAAAGCCGTGGACCAGAATGCCGGCGACCGCGCTGTGCGCAATGCCGGTGCCATCAGGCCATTTCGGCCGCGCGATCGCCGCGATGATCGCCATCAGGCCGACCACGATCGCCATGCGGATGGCCAGATAGGTCAAGGGATCGGCGTTGTCGACGACGTATTTCGTGCCGATGAATCCGGTGCTCCAGAGCAGGACGAACAGGATCGGCGCCGCGCGGGCGGTCAGCGCTTCCGGATTGTGCTTCATTGCCGCCTCCATGCCCGATGGGGCTCCATGCGGCAATACGAATTTCCGGACGAGCGATGCTGCGCTGCGACGAACAGCGGGAAGCCGCGGCTCAGCCGCTCACCACTCTTCCGGGCAGGGGTCGATGATTTTCCAGAGCTCGACCCCGTTCTTGATTTTCTTCATATCAGTGGTGAGCCCGCCATTGCGGCGGATCCAGTCCTTCACCTTGTCGGGATAGTAGGACATCAGATCGGAGGTGCCCTCGGCGCTGGTGACCTTGATGCCGAAGGTGAAGGCCTTGTCGTAATAGGCCTGATGGAAGCCGAGGCTGGCGCGCGGCGTCACGCAGATCTTGTTCATCGGCACGATGCCAAGCACGAGCGTGCAGGCCGAATTGCAGATGCCGTCGATAATGACGCGCTCGCCCTTCTCTCGCACGCGCTTGTACTTGGCCTTGTACTCCTCGACATAGCCGCCGTGGTCGCGTGTGATGTGCAGCTCGGCGCGCGCCGGCGTAGCGGCGGCGAGGCAGAGCAACAGCAGGCTCGGAAGCATGATGCGCATGGCGACGTGGCGGCGAAAGCCTTCAGGAATGGACCGGCCTCGAAGGAGCCCCCAAAAGGCCGGCGAGGGATTCTAAACCGAATACTATTTGGTCACACTTGTGTGGGGAATTCGTTAAGCATCCCGAAAAGGCCAAAAATGGGCAGCTTTCGACCGCATCTCCGGCAATTCTGTCGCACCCACCCGGAAATCTGCGGTTTAGGCATGATTCCGAGCCTCCGGACCGATGTCCTGACCACCCGAAATTGCTATAAATAGCCGACCCATTCGCGCAGGTTCCGGAGAATCAGATGAGCAAGTTGAAGCTTGTAGCCGCAGTTGCTGTCCTGTCGGCTGCAACCCTAGCCCCTGGCCTCGCGGAGGCGCGGGGGCATCACCGCTACCACCGCGCCTACGCCAACCCGCTGCCCTACCCGATCAGCTATCTGCACAATTACGGACCCGGCATCACCCCCGGCACCTTTGCCTATTACGACGGCCCGTCCACCAACCACTGCTACCGCAGCGCAGCCGCTTATATCGGCCAGGACGGCCGCCGGCACCCCTGCTACTGAGGAGCGCCGCGTCCTTCCCGCGGGCGTTCTTATTTCGCGACGCCCGAGAGCAGCAATTGCTTCTCGATCGCGTAGACTGGCAGCTAGACGAGGTCCTTACCGATCTCGCGCTGAATCGCCTTGCACGACGTCGGAATAATCGGCGCGTATCATGCCAGCGCGCGCGGTTGAGCCACCATGGTCAGGGCCAGGTCTCGCCCGCGCTAACGTCAACATCGAGACGGCCGCCCAGGCCCCGCAAATTGCGCAGGATCAAGGATGGCGGCACGTCGTGCGAGCACCTGCCGGCGCAAGCGCAACACTGAATCGGAGATGGTTTGGTGCCGTTAAGATCATGCCTGACGCTCGGCTGACCGAAGATTTGTTCATCAGCATTACATTTCGGGTTCGCCACAATTTGATCAGAACATCATCGATATCCTGCACCGCGTCAGCGGAGGAAGACATCATGAAGCTCAAGATTGGCCTCGTCGCCGCATCCTTGTTCGGTGCCCTCGCGGCATCGCCGGCGGCGTCCGCCATGCCCATCGCGCCCGCGCCTGCAACTCCGCAGGTCTCCGACGTCGAGCAGGTCCGTATGGTCTGCAACGCCTGGGGACGCTGCTGGTGGCGTCCGAACTATTATGGGTATTACGGACCGCGGCCATACTACGGCCCCCGGTATTATGCGCCGCGCTACTACGGCCCACGCTATTATGGCTACGGCTATCGCCGCTGGTGATATCGAAGGGGCCCGAGGGCCCCTTCGCTTTTGCGAGAAGACGCATCTGGAAGCCCGCAAGGGCGCGCCCTTGGCGCCCGAGGTTGATGGTGAAAGCGCGGGCGGAGCAATCAGAGGGTGTGCCACCAATGCGTGACGTAAACCCTGCAACCTTCGAGAACCCGCTCGGCACGAGTTTGTCACCCATGGCTCAGGTACGACCTGTTACCTATGTCTCCGGGCTGGATACGGGCTGGACACAATAAGCGTGGCGCGCTCGGAAGGATTCGAACCTCCGGCCCTCGGAATCGAAATCCGATGCTCTATCCAGCTGAGCTACGAGCGCCCCGGCCCAAAGATTGGGCCGCAACCGAGACGCGCCTGACCACTGTTGGAGAGCCGCACAGCGGACGGCGTTCGGGTGGGTTCGAATTAGCAGAGAGGTCGCCCAATATAAAGCCCCACCCGCCTCCGTTCGAGACGAGTCGAAGGCGCTCTCACCAGGTCGTGTTGAAAAGACCGAAATGCGGCTGCTGGGCCACCAGCATCGGCCGGCCAAACTGTTGTGGCCCACCATACTGCGGCCCACCATATTGCGGGGCGGTGTGCGCTCTGGCGACCTTACGCTTGGGCTGAGCCTGGACTTGCGGCTTCTTGGCGGCGTCGGCCTTGGCGCCAGGGGTAAACTGGGCAAAGGTCTCGCGCACCCGCGCCTTGGCCGACATCTCCGCGAGGGCCGCTGCCGACGCGGTATCCGGCGGCTGCGGCGCCGCGACGGTGGCGGTCTTCATCGCAGGCGCGGCAATCGTCGGCTGGCTGGTGTCGAGCACGACACGCTCAGGCAAATGGCGATCGGACCGGATCCGGATCAGTGGCTGGTCGTTGCTCGCGGTCGCAACAGCTTGCGTCACTGGTGACGCCGGCAGGACGAAATCCACGGCAAATAACAGTGCGAGCAAAGCTCCACCGACAAAGATGAAATACCGAAAGATGGGCATTGCCGCGCTCCGCCCCCCGCATCCCCGCGTGGGCTCTCCGCCTCAACAGGCGATCTTCTAATTGGTTCCTAGCCCAGCCGTATGGTTCAAATGGCGACGCGAAGTTTTTTGGCCAAGCCTTGCGGCGGTAACTTTTCCGCTACCGGAGAATGCAGCGCTTTTACGCGCGGCGGGCTGCAACCAGTGAACACTTCGCCTGATCGGCATTCACATTGACGAAGCCGACGGGGATATGCGCATAGGTCTTGCGGCTCTTCATGCTGACGGGGTCCGCCAGCACACGGCCGCGATCGGTGAGATGACTGCCGTCGCGCCGCGCGAAAGCGCAGACGATCTCGACATCCTTTACGGCATAGTCATTGTCGTTTCGCAGCGTGAACGTCACCAGCGCCTTCGAGCCGAGGCCGCCGCGGCGCCAGGTCTGCGATGAAATCCTGAGACGACCGAGTTCTGCCATTGCCGGCGCCCGAGTTTCGGCAGCCGGCGCGCCCGCGGCTGCCGAATCGCCTGAAGGAGCCGTCTCGACGGCTGCCAGCTCCGATGTCCCCGACTCAGCGCCATTGCTTTTGGAGAGAGGCAGCAGCATCCAGATTCCGCAGCCGACGATGATCGCTGCCAGCAACCACAGCAAACTTCGGCCAAACGAGACGCTCGCAACCGTCACAGCCCGCGCCAATCGCTCGCTGATTCCGGCGAAACGCCTCAACCCGATCCGGTCAAGCCCAGCGTTCATGGTTTTCGTCACCGACAGCGGCTTGCGCCCGTCCGACGCCGGACCGAGCCACTGGTTACCTTAATCGGGAACACGAACTAAGGTTCCCCGCCGTTGCGAATCGGCAAGCACGGTGGTGATCACCGGCAGGGGCCGTTAACATGCGCCGCAACATCAAAGACCCCGTTGGGAGAGAATGAAATGCCAGTCGTCACTTGGGATCACGTCCATCTGCGCAGCCCTGATCCGGAGGCCACGGCGGCCTGGCTGCGCGATATCCTCGGTGGCGAGATCGTGCGCGCGCCCGGACGGATCGACGTGAATCTTGGCGGGGCCAGGATCTTCATCGCGCCGCTCGAAGGCGACGGCGCCGTCAGCCCGCCTCCTCCGCATCCGCATCAGGGCCTCGACCATTTTGGTCTGACGGTAAAGGACATCGACGCCGTCGCCGCCGAGATCAAGGCCAAGGGCGTCACCTTCACACGCGAGCCGACGACGATCAGGCCCGGCATACGCATCTGCTTCATCCGTGGCCCCGAAGGCATCTCCATCGAACTGCTCGAGCGCGACACTAAGTATACCTGATGCAGCGCGGGCGGCATCAGGCATCGGCCCTCCGGGCGAAGCGTCGCCTGGTGGCCTATGTCATGCTCCCAGGCATAAAGCAGCGGATGGTGACGCCCATGGAGCCGTAGATCGGCCAGACCATGGTTCGTCCGACCCGGTTCGGCTCCGAGATCACGGCCTCCGCGGGCACGTCCACCCAGACGAGCTCCTGCGGCTGGCCGTCGATGCCGGAGCTGTAGCGCGGGATGCGGACACGATAGTGGCCGTCCTTGCTGTCCCAATCGGAATCCGAGACGGCCGAGCCGTCGGCGTCCGAGCAGCAAGGCCCCTTGCCGCTTCGCAAGCCGTCGAACCAGGCCTTCAAATCCGGATTGGTGTTCGCGAACTGGCCACGGTCACGCGCATGCCCGAAGGAGGCCGCGAGCGCACTCAGGGCCAAGGCGCACGCGAGCCTTGTCAAGCTTCGCCAGCGTGTCGCGCTGCCGCTCCGCCGTCGTTCGCTTTTGCAATTCGCGGGACGCACACTGTACAGACGCGGCTCAACGCCGCCTGAATCGATCCAGTTGCTCACGTTCGTCTTGCTCCAGCACTCCGCCGCCAGTGCGACAATGGCTATGCATTTCGCGGGCCAACTCCACTCGCAACGTCCGGCCTCGCCTCATCATCAGACCGTCATGACGGCGTCACGCACAAGCCGGAACACTCACGGCTCGCGACGGCTATGCCCCTGCCACCCGGCAAACTGCCGCGTTGCGCGTGCGGATGCGCTTTGGCATAAATGCTCTACCGGTTACGCCGTTGGGCGATGGCGGCCGGCCTGCGGGACGTGATGAAGAACGGCCTCTATTCGATTCACGTGAGCCTGCTCGACGGGCGGGTCGGCAAAGGCAGCGGCGTGATCCTTTTCCGCGACGGCAAGATTCTTGGCGGTGACGCCTACCTTTATTACACCGGCAGCTACATCGTGAAGGACAACACCTTCAAGGGCGAAGTGCTGGTGCAGCGCCACACCTCGCCACGGGGCGACGACAATCCACTGTTCGGCGGCCCCGCCCCGGTCGGCATCGGCGTCAGTGGCACCTTTACGGAGACGCGCGGGGAGATGACCGGCACGGCGCTGGTCGGCAAGGCCAGCCAGATCTTCGGCGCGACGCTGCGCAGGCTCGCCGACGTCGATTAGGGCGTGCCAATAAGTCATGACGCCCGGCCCAAACCAGTCTGCAGCAGCCTCCTGACATCCTGAGCAATAGATCGTATGCAGTGAGGATGCCTGGACCGTGGACATATCGCCCATGGGCACGTGACTCGGCGATCGAGCTCGGCCAGCTCGAGGCGGCACAGGCGGTCGCGCTCGCCTGTCACCTTCACGCCGATGTCCAGGTCGCCGCCGTCCGCAAGGGATGGCGCATGTACATGACCACATTCGGAGAGTTTCTCGCTATCTCGGGCGATATCGTCGTCATCCCGGCGGGCGTACCGCACGCCTCGCACGGCGGCGCGGGCTCGATCGTCAATCATCTCTATTTACCGGGCGATCATGCGGCGGTGAGAGGGATCTCGGAGCCGTTCTACATCCGTAACTCACGGGCAACCTTGCCAGAGGAGATGCTCGACGCGATCGGCTCGCATGATCCGTGCCCGGGACGTCTGACGCTGCCGGCCAAACGTGCCGCACTGAGGGAGCTGGTCTCGTGCGACGATCTCGACATCCGCACGATCGCGGCACGGCAGGGCCGATCGACCGACGGCTTCATTCGGCAGTTCAAGCGAGAGATTGGAATGACCCCTGCCGCCTATCGTCTTGCGCTGCGACTGGCAGCGGCACGCTCGCGTTTGAAGTGCGGCGACACCGTCGCGGACGTGGCTTATGCCGGCTCGTTCTCCGACCAGAGCCACCTTGGTCGCCTGTTTCGGCGCGCTTACGGCGCAACGCCTGCCGCCTACCGTTGCGCGTTCGCAGATTGAGACGGTCGATTTCGTTCCAGACGTGAATTGGCTCCAGGCGCTAAGCTGGCGCCACCTCTCCATGCCATTACGAGCCGCGCATGAAGCTTCTGCCACCCTTCGTCGTCCTCTCCGCGGGCCTGAGCCTCGCCTTTCAGCAGGTGCTGAACGCCAGCCTTGGCAACGCCATGCAATCAGGAAGGTGGGCGGCGTTCGTGAGTTATCTTGGCGGGTCAATCGCATTGCTGCTGGTCCTGATCGTCGTGCGCGAGCCGATACCCGCTGCCGCCCTGGCCGGACGAGCGCCTTTGATCGCATGGACCGGGGGAATTTTCGGCGCGATCTTCATCGCGACCAGCATCCTCATGGTGCCGCGCCTCGGCGTGGCGACGGTGTTGACGTTGATCGTCGTGGGTCAGTTGCTCGGTTCGTTGGCGTTCGACCACATCGGGCTGTTCGGCCTGCCGCGCTATCCGATCACGTTGACACGCGCGTTGGGCGCCGGGTGTCTCATCCTGGGCGCGGCTCTCGTTCGCGGGTAACGATCGCCGGCAGCGCGGCGCTAGCGAGTCCGCGACCTGATCATTCCGCCGCCTGCTCGAGCGGCGCTGTGCGCGGCAGGATCATCTGGATGCGCGTGCCACCGCCCGGCTCGGAATCGAGATCGAGCCGGCCGCCGAGCCGGTTGGTGACAATGCTGTAGACGATGTGCAGGCCGAGGCCGGTGCCGCCCTGATCGCGCCGTGTCGTGAAGAACGGATCGAAGGCGCGGCGGCGGACGTCGAGCGACATGCCGCAGCCATTGTCGGAGAAGACGATCTCGACATTGTCCTTGCCGGACTCGCGCACCTGGATGTCGATGGTCCCTGGCCGGCCGTCCGGAAAGGCGTGCGCCACCGAATTGAGAAACAGATTGGTCAGCACCTGGCCGTACGGGCCGGGATAGCTGTTCATGATGAGATCCGGCTGGCACTCGACATTGAGCGTCAGATTGTGCTTTCGCAGGCCGGGTCGCAGGCTCATCACCACCTGCTCGGTGAGGTCGCCGAGGTCGAAGCTGCGCTGGTCCGAATAGTTGCGGTCGGCCGCGACCTGCTTGAACGACTGGATCAGCTCGGCGGCGCGGTTGAGATTGGAGACGAGCTGCGAAGAGGCATCGCGGCTGGTGTTGAGAAACTCGTTGAGCGTGGAGCGGCGGAGCTCGCCGCGCTCCACCTCGGCGGTGAACATCGCGGTCTTGCGCTCCAGCGCGGACGCGACCGTGAGGCTGATGCCGACCGGATTGTTGACCTCGTGCGCGACGCCGGCGACCAGGCGCCCGAGCGCGGCGAGCTTCTCCGCCTCGATCAGCGAGGCCTGGGTCTCGCGCAGATTGCGCAGCGCGGTCTCGGCAGCTTCCTTGGCCTTGCGCATCTCCTGCTCGCCGCGCTTGCGCTCGCCGATGTCGAGCGCGACGGTGACGATGCGTTCGATCTCGCCTTCGGCGTCGAGCAGCGGCAGCTTGTTGACGAGCCATTGCCGCATGTTGCCGGAGGCGTCCTTGTACTCCTCCTCATAGAAGCCGAGCCCCCTGCGGAGCTTGAGCACGCGCTTGTCGCTCTCGTCGGACTTGGCTGCGCCATAGCGCGACATCAGGTCGGCCGTGGTGCGGCCGAGCGCGTCGCCCGGCTCGATGCCGAAGATGCCGGCCATATAGCGGTTCATCAGTACATAGCGCAGGTCGCGATCCTTGACGTTGATCACCGCCGGCACGGTGTCGATAACCTGCTGGAGCAGGCGCCGGCCTTCGGCGATGGCATCTTCCGCCCGCTTCTGGTCGGTGATGTCGCGCAGCGTGCCCTCGTAGCGGACGATGTTGCCCTGCTCGTCCCGCACGCCTGTGGCGCTGTCGGAGAGCCACAGGATGTTGCCGTTGCGCTGGCGAACCTGATACTCGAACTCGCGTACCATGCCGTCGCGCGCCATCAGCCGCTGATATTCGGCACGCGCCTCGGGGTGGACGTAGATCGTATGGGCGATGTCGTTGATGCTGTCGATGAGGTGCTGCGGGCTGTCGTAACCCATCATCCGCGCCAGCGCCGGATTGGCGTTGAGGAGGTCGCCGGCCGGCGTCGTCACGTAGATGCCATCGACCGAGCCCTCGAACAGTTTTCGGTAGCTCTCCTCGGCGAGGCGCTGCTCGGTGAGCGCGCGCACCGCCGCCTCGCGCGCCGTGTCGGCCTCCTCGAGCGCGCGGCGGAACACTTCGGCCGCGCGCGCGATGTCGCCGATCTCGTTGTCGAGGTCGGCCGACGGGATCGACGTGTCCTTCTGGCCCGCCGCAAGCGCGCGAATGGAGCGCGCGATCTGGGCGAGCGGACGGACCGTCCTTCGCACCACGAACAGCGCGGCGCCGATGCCGATCAGCACGCCGACCGTGCCGAGCACGATGCTCTGCCACCGCGCCTCGGTCAGCGTGCGGGCAAAATCGCGCGACAGCACGTGGCCGCGGCGCGAACTGACCTCGCGCAGCAATTCGGTGACGCGGCCGATCAGGCGACCCTCGGTGCCCAGCACCTCGCGGTCGATGTCGGCGATCTGTCGCTCGCGGACGGCGACCGCCATGATTGCCTCGGCGTAATCGTTGACGGCCGACCTCAGCTTGCTATCGGCGGTGTCCATCGCCCGCATTCCCTCCGCGGCCTGCTCGGCCGCGGAAGGGTTGCGCGCCAGCAGCCCGAGCGCGATCCGGCTCTGCGCCTCGGACAGGCGGGAGGCCAGCTCGCGGTCCGTGGTGCCGGCGACGGCCGCGTCGAAACGGTCGCGCAGCGGTGGCAGGCCGGCGAGCAGCTGGGCGCGGCGGTCGATCAGGGTCGAGATCCGCTCCAGGCCCGTCCGATAGGTCGCAAGCCGCTCGGTGACCCCGTCGATCATGTCCTGCTGCTCGGGCGCGAGCTCGATGCGGGTCTTCTTCAGGATATCGCTTAAGGCGGAGGCCGCCTCGCCCACCTGCTGGAACTGGATGCCGGCGCCGGGATCGGTGACGAAGTCGCGCGCGGCGAGGCGCAATTCGTTCATGCGGCGATCGATGTCCTCGGCGAGGTCCCCGACGCTCTGGAGCCGCTGCAGCTCGGCGAAGGTGGTGTCGATATGCCGGATCGCAATCACGCTCGCGGTCGAGGTGACGATAATTACCGCCAGCACCAACAGGAAGCTGCCGAAGGTGAGCTGGCCGATGGAGAGCGAGAAGGTTCGCTTTTTCTCTGGGATCGGCATCAATTCGGCGGACATTAGGGCTTTTGAGGACCAGGCTGCTGGAGGCCCAATATACGACGTATTGCGCCCCCGGGGGAACATGCCTGTGGCCGACGAATATCCTTAATATCCGGAGCCTGCCGCCTCTCTTCGTCTCGGACTAAGAGCTCTTGACGCTTGCCGGCCGCCCGGCCGGGATCGTCATGGCGGCAACGCCGAGGACGACGCAGGCCAAACCGATCCAGGCGGTCCGGCTCAAGGTCTCGCCGAGGAAGGCGATACTGATGGCAACCCCGATCGGGACGCGCAGATAGGCCTGCGCCGTGGTCCCGACCGAGCCCAATGTCTGGATCAGACGGAAGTAGATCGCGAAGGCCGCCGCAGTCGAGAACACGGCCAGCGCGAGCAGCGCCAATACGGAAACCGGCGAAGGCGACAGCGTCCAGGGCTGCTCGATCGCGAGCGAGGCCGGAATCAGCACGGCTGCGCCCGCCAGCAGCGAGCCGGCGGCCGGCGCCATGGGGTCGAGCCCCTTGAAACTGCGGCCGAAGATCGCGGCGCAGGCATAGCAGATCGTCGCGGCCACGATCGCCGCCTCCGCCAGCAGGCCGCTGCCGATGTCATGGAAGGCATTGACGCCGACGATCAGCAGGATGCCGGCCATGCCGGCGATCACGCCAAACAGCTTCCGCGGCGTCGTCGCCTCGTGACGGGTGATCAGCGCCGTGAGCAGGAAGGTGAAGATCGGCCCGGCCGAATTGAGGATCGTAGCAAGCGCAGCATCGACATGGCGCTCGCCCCAGGCGATCAACGTCCAGGGGATGACGCTGTTGAGCACGGCCTGGAAGGCGAAGCGCTGCCAGGTCTCGCGGTCGGTCGGCATCCCAATGCCGCGCGCCCGCATGACGGCAAGCAGCAAGAGGCCCGCGATCGTGGTACGCGCCGCGATCAGCGTGACCGGCGGAATGGTGGCAACGCCCAGCTTGATGAAAGTGTAGGAGCCGCCCCAGAGTGTTGCGAGCGCGACCAGCAACGCCAGCTCGACGGCGATGTTGGTACCCTGCCGGTTGTCCATGACTTGCGTCCCATCCATTCGCGATGGACAGAACCTAGCTTGTCCGCGGCCGCCGATACTTCGTTTGGCATCGAAGTATCTAGCCGACCGCGCCGACCTCGAACACCTCGCCATCGTAGCCGGCCTCGCGGGGGATGCGGAGCTGGCGGCCGGTTTCGGTCCTGGTCATCACAGGCATGACCGTGACGATCGATATCCCGCGGGCGTGCTCCAGTGCAGCACTCACGCTGCCCTGCTTGGCAAGCCGGATCAGATTGCGGGTGGTCGGGAACGGCAGCTTGAAGCGGCCGCTCGCCCCGCCCTCCACCGCCTCGCGCGGCGAGACCCAGATGGAGTCGGTGGACTCGCGACCATCATGGGCGCCGAGCTGATCGGGCGGCGCGGCCGCAAGGAAGAACCAGGTGTCGAACCGCTTCGGCATGCCCTCTGGCGTAATCCAGTGCGCATACGGCACGAGCGTCTCGAGCGCGAGCTGAAGACGGTTATCGGCAAGGATATCGAGGAAGCTGACCTTGTGCTCGTTGAGCGCGACGCGGTGCGCATCGGCGATCTCGCCGGCACGCTTGGCATCGACCGGTGCGCCCGAATCCTTCGATCGCGCCAGCAGGATGCCGCTCTCTTCAAAAGTCTCGCGGATCGCCGCGATCCGAAAGCCGCGGTCCGCCTCGCTTAAGCCCTCGCCGCCCGAATAGAGGTCGGCGCGGGCCACGATCTCCTTGTCGCCTGCATCGACGCTGCCGCCGGGAAACACCAGCGCGCCCGAGTTGAACTCGATCTGATGATGGCGGACCATCATGAAGACCTCGATCTCGTCGCGGCTCTTGCCATCGACATCCGCGCCGTCGCGCAGCAGGAGGATCGTCGAGGCAGGGCGTGATGCGATGGCTTCAGGCATGCGGCTAACCTGCGGCGCTGGATTGCGGGCCGAGATTGGCGCGCTTGTCGATTCGGGCGACGCGCGACAGCAGGTATTCGACCTCCGCCTTCGCCGCCGGCGTGATGGTCGCGCCGGGCTTGCGCTGGGCGCTCGAGGCGATGATGCCGCGCTTCTGGAGCACGTATTTGCGCACGGCAAGGCCGGCGCCCGGCTGCTGCTCGTAGCGGATCAGCGGCAGATGCGCGTCGAACAGATCATGCGCGGCATCGCGCTTGCCTTCTTTCGAGAGGCGCACGACATCGATCAGGAGCTCGGGGAAGGCATAACCGGTCATGGCGCCGTCGGCGCCGCGCTCCATTTCGAAATCCAAAAAGAGGCCGCCATTGCCGCAGAGGATCGAGAGCGGACGCAGCGAGCCGTCCTTCTGGAAGCCTCGCAGCGTCGAGATCTTTTCCAGCCCCGGCCAGTCCTCATGCTTGAGCATCACGCAGTTCGGATTGTCCATAACGATCTTGCGGATCACGGCGGGGGTGAACACCACCGAGAGCGTCAGCGGATAATCCTGAAGCACCCAGGGCACGTCAGGCCCGATCGCCTCGGCAGCCTGCTTGAAATAGCCGACGATCTGGTCGTCGGTGCGGAGCGATGGTGGCGGTGCGATCATGACGCCGGCCGCGCCGGCGTCCATCGAGGCCCTTGCCAGCGAGCGCATGGTGGCAAAACCCGGCGCAGAGACGCCGACGATCACCTGCATCTTCTTGGCCCGCTTGACGAAGCGCACCGCCACCTGCTCGGCCTCGGCGGCATCGAGCTTCGGCGCCTCGCCGAGAATGCCGAGCACCGTGACGCCGTCACAGCCGATCTCCTCGTAGAAATCGGTCAGGCGGTCGATCGAGCGCTCGTCGATCCGGCCGTCGTCGTGGAACGGCGTCGGCGCGATTGCGAAAGTGCCCTTGGCATCGGCGGTGAGTTTCATGTTCGTCTCGTCTCTCTTTCTTTTGTCATTCCGGGATGGTCGGAAGGACCAGATCCGGAATCTCAAGGTTCCGGGTTCGATGCTTCGCATCGGCCCGGAACGACAACTCAGCCTAAAACCGCCGCGCCCCCATCTTGATCTGCTCCTCGGAGAAGAAGATCTCCTTGGCATGATCAACGATGTCCTGGGCCTTCCAGCCCGAGTGCGGCGGTTTCCAGCCTTCCATCTCCATCATCCGCATCTCGCGCACACCGCGGGGCCCGGACACGCCCAGCACCTTGCCGGTCTGGTCGCCCGACAAGTCGCTGACCATGTATAGCACGGCCGGCGCGATGCCGTCCGGCCCCAGCGCCGCGCCGGGGTTCTCCTTATAGCGGGGCAGGTCTGCCGTCATGCGGGTCAGCGCGCCCGGCGCCAGCGTCCAGATTCGGATGTTGTACTTGCGGCCCTCGATCGCCAGCACGTTGGACAGGCCCCAGATGCCGCCCTTGGCCGCGCCGTAATTGGTCTGGCCGAAATTGCCGATCAGGCCCGAGGTCGAGGAGGTGTTGACGATGACGCCGCCGCCGTTTTCACGCATCCAGCGAAACACCGGCAGGGTGCAACAGAAGGTGCCCTTCAGGTGGACCTTGATGACCTTGTCCCAGTCGGCTTCGGAGGCCTTGTGAAAGGTCTGGTCGCGCAGGATGCCGGCATTGTTCACCAGGATGTCTGCCCGGCCAAAGTGCTTGATGGCGTCGTCGAACACCGATTGGCCGCCCTCCATGGTGGAGATGTCGGCGCCGTTGGCGACCGCCTTGCCGCCCTCGGCCTTGATCGCGTCGACCACCTGCTGCGCCATGGAATTGTCAGCGCCGGAGCCGTCGCGGGGCCCGCCAAGGTCGTTGACGACCACCGAGGCCCCTTCCCGCGCGAACAGCTTTGCATAGGCCTCACCGAGCCCCCCGCCTGCACCAGTGATCAGCGCAACCTTGCCGTCGAGTAGTCCCATGGTGGCGTCTCCCTGTTTTTGTTTTGTCCCGGACAAGATACAGCGTGAAACTGCATCGCAGAGCCGGGACCCAGTTCTTCGTCGAGCATCCCCGGCCCCGGCTCAGCAGCGCATCACCGCGTGCTCCGCTGCGTCCGGGGCACGAGACCGACCTAACCCAGCACCGTCTTGCCGTTCTTGATCACGGTGACCCCGCGCGACTTCACCTTGGCTTCAAACGAGATCACGTTGCCGTCCTTCCAGAGGTCCATGGTCACGGTCTCGCCGGGATAGACGGGCGAAGAGAACCGGGCAACGTGCTGGCGGAAGGCCGAGGCATCGTAATCGGCATAGGTCTGGAGCACGCCGCGACAGGTGATGCCGTAGGTGCACATGCCGTGCAGGATCGGGCGCGGGAAGCCGGCCTTCCTGGCGAACTCGGGGTCGGAGTGCAGCGGGTTACGGTCGCCGCAGAGGCGATAGACCAGGGCCTGATCGGGGCGCGTCGTGATGTCGATGGTCTTGTCGGGTGCGCGCGACGGAATCTTGTGCGGATCCGGCTGCGTCAGGTTCGGACCGCCGAAGCCGCCGTCGCCACGGGCGAAGCGCGAAGCGACCAGCGTTGCCAGTTTTTCGCCCTTCTCGTTCTTCAGCACCGTCTGGTGACTGATCACGACGCCCTTGTCCTTGCCCTTGTCGTAGACCTCGAGCACGGAGGAATCGGCGGTGATGTTCGCGGCGACCGGCAGCGGCTGGTGGAAGGTGATGTCGCGCTCGCCATCGACCACCATCACGCGGTTGAGGTTCATCTCGCCGGGACCCGACCCCCACGCTGCCACGGACGCGAACGTCGGCACTACCTTGAGCGGCCGCGGCGTCAGCGTGCCCTCGTTGACGAAGGCAAGCTCCTTCTCGTCCATGGGATCGGCGCCTAGGCCGATGCCATAGGCGTAGAGCATTACGTCGCGGTCGGTGTAGGCGTATTTCTGGCCGATGTTTTTCAGGCTTTTGAGTTCTTCGTATCTGGCGGACATGTTGTTTGTCTTCCTCCCGAATGTCTTCGGCACCGCCAGTTGAAGTGCCCTCTCCCCTTGTGGGAGAGGGCAGCGAGGACGGTGCGGCAAACTCATTTGGGTGAGGGGTTGCTTCCGCATCAAACAATCTCTCCGCGGAGCGATACCCCTCATCCGGCGCCAAAGCCGAAGCTTCGCTTTGGCGTCTTTTAAGGACGGCCGCCGGAGGCGGCCTATGCCACCTTCTCCCAGAAGGGGAGAAGGAAGAAAGCAATCAGGCCGGCGTGAAGAACGGCAGCGGTGCGCCCTCGGTCGGCTTGAACACCACCTTCACCTTTTGACCGATCTTCAGCTTCTCGAGATCGCAGTCGACGAAATTGGTCTGCACCGACGGCCCCTCCTTCAGCGTGACGTAGCCGATGGCATAAGGGCCCGTCGGAGATTTCCGCATCAGGCTGTAAGTGTAGATCGTGCCCTCGCCCGACGCTTCCTCCCACACCGTCTTGTCGGAATAGCAGAACGGGCAGATCGCGCGCGGGAAGTAATGCGCTTCGCCGCAGGCGGTGCAGCGCTTGATCATGAACTTGCCCTCTTTCGCCGCGTCCCAGAACGCTGCGGTCTCGGGATTGGTCACCGGGGCCGGGTATTTTTTTGTTTCGCTCATCACACGCGCTCCAGAATGGCGGTCGAGGCGGCGTGGCGGACACCCAACAGGCCGCCGGTGCCATGGGCGATAGCGAGATCGCAATTCGGAACCTGCACCTTCGGATGCGCCTCGCCGCGCAGTTGCCTGACGGCCTCGATGATCTTGGTCATGCCGCCGCGGTTGACGGGATGATTGCTGCAGAGGCCACCGCCGTCGGTGTTGAACGGCAGCTTGCCGACGCCGGAGATCAGATTGCCGTCGGCGACGAACTTGCCGCCCTCGCCCTTCTTGCAGAAGCCGAGATCTTCGAGCTGCATCAAGACGGTGATGGTGAAGCTGTCGTAGATCGAGGCGTATCTGATGTCCTTCGGCGTGATGCCGGCTTCCTCGAAGGCGCGCGGGCCGGACCAGATACCGGCGGAATAAGTGAGGTCGAGATCCTTGCCGCCGCGCGGGCCCTTCATGGCCTCGCCATGGCCGATCAGGCGCACCTGAGGCTTCTTCAGGCTCTTGGCAATCTCTGGCGTCGTCACGATCAGCGCGCCGCCGCCATCGGAGACGACGCAGCAATCCATGCGGTGGAGGGGATCGGAGATCATCGGCGAGTTCAGGACGTCCTCGACGGTGACGACGTCCTTGAGCATCGCATGCGGATTATATTGCGCATGATGCGAGGCCGCGACCTTGATCCAGGCGAGCTGCTCGCTCGTGGTGCCATAGTCGTGCATGTGGCGCATGGCACACATGCCATAGGCATTGTGCGTGGTCGCGCCGTAAGCGGATTCGAAATCCACCTCTGCGCCGGCCGCGCGCGGCGGCATCACGCCGGTGCGCGGCTTGCCGGCCAGCGTGATCAGCGCGATCGAGCACTTGCCTGCCGCAATCGCTTCGGCGGCGTGGCCGAGATGGATGATGTAGGAACAGCCGCCGGTCTCGGTGGAATCGACATGGCGGAGTTTTTTGGTGTTCAGGCCGAGATAATCGACCATCGGCCAAGCGCCGCCGGGCGCATCGCCCGCGCAGAAATAGCCGTCGACATCGTCCTTGGAGAGCCCGGCATCCTCGATCGCGCCCTTGGCGACCTCGGCGTGGAGCTGGGCGGTGGATTTGTCCGGCGCATGCCGGGTCGGGTGTTCAAAAATCCCGGCAATGTAGGCCTTGCCCTTGATGGTCAAACTTCAGGTCTCCGCTCGCGTTTCTTCTTGCTCCGTTTTTCTGAACCGCGGTGGCCTGCTTGGCAAGCGCGGAAATATTCCGCCCCGCGAGAGGGTAGCGGCTTGGCGCAAATGCGGTCCGCCTCTTGTGCTGGATTGCGTCGTCGCAAGGGCTCCTCGCCAATGATGCAGGCGACAGCCGAGTCCTAAAGCTGTTTTGCCCGACCGCGCAAGCGATTTTCTTTTTTACGAAAACAACCCCATGCACAGTAGAACGGGGTTGATTTCAAAGAGGAAAATCGCAGGTCTAGGAGACCTACTCCGCCGCGATCTGCCTTGGCGCGGGCGGCGGGTTGGCGAGGTCAGCGGCGAGCTGGGCGTAGCGGGCCTTGGCGTCGTTTACGGCCTTCTCCTTCACCGGGCCATAGCCGCGAATGCGGTCGGGCAGCGACAGCAGCTCCACGGCGGTGTCATGCGTGACCGGCGACAGCAGGCCGAGCACGGTTGAAACGTCCTTCTCGTAGCCGGCGATCAGGTCGCGCTCGAGCTTGCGGTCGGCGCTGCGGCCGAAAATGTCGAACGGCGTGCCGCGCAGGAATTTGAATTTGGCCAGCACGCGGAAGACGTTCAGCATCCACGGGCCGAAGGCGCGCTTCTTCGGACGGCCGAGCGCATCAACGCCGCGGCTGAGGATCGGCGGCGCCAGATTGAAGTTGAACTTGAACTCGCCCTCGAACTGATCGCGGAGCTGCTGCTCGAAGGCGCCGTCGGTGTAGAGGCGCGCGACTTCGTATTCGTCCTTGTAGGCCAACAACTTGGCGTAGTTCACCGCGACGGCGCGCGGTAGCGCTTCGCCATAGCCGCCCTTCACCGCAACCTCGCGGACCTGGTCGACCAGCTTGCGATAACGTTTTGCCAGGCGAGCATTCTGATAGGCGGTGAGGTGCTTGGCGCGATGCTCGATGATCTCGTCCAACGTCATCGCCTCCAGCGTCTTGGGTACAACGACCTCGTCCGTCCCCTTCAGCATGTCGGCGAGGCGCTTGGGATCGGCGACCGCGAGGCGGCCGAGGCGGAAGGCCTCCTTGTTCATCTTGATCGAGACGCCGTTGACCTCGATGGCCTGCTCGATCGACGCCGCCGACAGCGGGAACAGCCCCTTCTGATAGGCATAGCCCATCATCATCATGTTGGTGGCGATAGCGTCGCCGAGCAGCTGCTCGGCCGGCTTGGTGAAATCGAAGAACACGGAATCCTTGTGCAGCGCCGTCTCCAGCACCGCATTGAGCTTGCGGGTCTGGAAATTGAAGTCGCGGTTGAGGACGAAATCGGCGGTCGGGATGACGTGGCTGTTGATGATGCCGCGGGTGCGGCTGGAGTCGCAGAGCGAGATCGTGTCCTTGGCAACCGCGACCACCTCGTCGGCTGCGAGCACAAGATCGGCCGTTCCGGTGACGATGCGCGAGCAGGTGACCTCGGCCGGATGATCGGACAGGCGGACGTGGCTGAGCACCGCCCCGCCCTTCTGCGCGAGACCCGACATGTCGAGGATCATCGAGGCCTTGCCCTCGATATGGGCGGCCATGCCGAGCAGCGCGCCGATGGTGAGCACACCGGTGCCGCCGACACCGCCGACTGCGATGTTGTACGGCTTGTCGAGGCTCGGGCGTGAGGCCGGCTCCGGAAGCTCGCCGATCTCGCTGAGCTCCGCCGGCGCGCGATGGCGCGGCGCACCGCCGTCGATCGTGACGAAGGACGGACAGAAACCCTTCAGGCAGGAATAGTCCTTGTTGCAGGAGGACTGGTTGATAGCCCGCTTGCGGCCGAACTCGGTCTCGAGCGGCTCGACCGAGATGCAGTTCGACTGCACCGAGCAGTCGCCGCAGCCCTCGCAGACCGCCGGGTTGATCATGACGCGGCGCGGCGGGTCTTCCATCAAGCCGCGCTTGCGCCGGCGACGCTTCTCGGCCGCGCAGGTCTGCACGAACACGATCGCAGACGTGCCCTTGTATTCGCGGCACATTTTCATGACATTGTCGAGCTCGTCGCGGTGATACTTCTTCACGCCTGGCGCGATGGTGTCGGCCGGGTAAGCATCGGGGTTTTCCGAGACCAGATAGAGCTCGCGGATGCCTTCGGCGTAAAGCTGCTGGGTGATCTGCTGCGGCGAGAGATCGCCGTCATGGCGCTGACCGCCGGTCATGGCAACGGCGTCGTTGTAGAGGATCTTGTAGGTGATGTTCGCCTTGGAGGCGATCGCCTGGCGGATGGCGAGAATGCCCGAATGGAAATAGGTGCCGTCACCGAGATTCGCGAAGATGTGGTTCTCCTTGGTGAAAGGCGCAATGCCGACCCAGGGCACGCCCTCCCCGCCCATATGCGTAAACGTTTCGGTCGAGCGGTCCATCCACAGCGCCATGAAGTGACAGCCGATGCCGGCCATGGCGCGGCTGCCTTCGGGGACTTTCGTGGATGTGTTGTGGGGACAGCCTGAGCAGAAATACGGGGTACGGGAGATGGGCGCGACCGCCTGCATCTGCGTGGCCTGGCGGCCGTTGAACCAGTCGGCCTTGACGCGGAGCATCTCCGCAATTTCAGGGTTGAGATTAAGTCGAAGCAGCCGCTCGGTTAACGAGGTCGCAAGCGAGGCGACGCTGAGCTCGGCGGCGAAGGTCAAAAAGCGCTTGTCGTGCTCGTCCATCTTGCCGACGATGCGTGGGCGGACGTCGTCACGCCAGTTGAACAACTCCTGCTTGACCTGGTTCTCGACGATCTCGCGCCGTTCCTCGACGATGAAGATTTCTTCGAGCCCCACAGCGAACTGCCGTACGCTCTCCGGCTCCAGCGGCCATGGCATGCCGATCTTGTAAAGGCGAAGGCCGATCTTCGCGGCGACCTCCTCGGTGATCCCGAGCTCGCGCAGCGCCTGGCGCACATCCTCATAGCTCTTGCCGGATGCCATGATGCCGAAGCGGGCATTCGGCGAATCCATGGTGACGCGGTTCACCTTGTTGGCGCGCGCAAAGGCGATCGCGGCAAAGCCCTTGTAGTCCTGGAGGCGACGATCCTGCTCGAAGCGGTCGTCGGGCCAGCGCAGATTGAGGCCGCCGGGCGGCAGCTCGAAATCGGAGGGGATGATAAAGGGCTTCATCTCGTCGGTGAGGTCGATCTCGGCCGTGGTCTCCACCGTCTCCGTGATCACCTTCATGCCGACCCAGCAGCCGGAGTAGCGCGACATCGCGATGCCGAGCAGACCCATCTCGATCATCTCGTGGATGCTCGAGGGATAGAGATACGGCATCAGCGCCGAGATGAAGGCATGGTCGGACTGATGCGGGACGGTGGAGGATTTTGCGCCATGGTCGTCGCCGGCAAGACAGAGCACGCCGCCGTTCTTGGCCGAGCCGGCGGCATTGCCGTGGCGGAAGACGTCACCGCAACGGTCGACGCCGGGGCCCTTGCCGTACCAGATGCCGACCACGCCATCATATTGGGCGCCGGGCGAGAGGTTGAGCTGCTGCGAGCCCCATACGGCGGTCGCCGCGAGATCCTCGTTCACGCCGGGCTGAAACTTGATGTTGTACTGTTCGAGATGCTTCCGTGCGGCGAAGAGCTGCTGGTCATAGCCGCCGAGCGGGGAGCCGCGATAGCCGGAGATGAAGCCCGCGGTGTTGAGGCCGTTGGCGCGGTCGCGCCGGATCTGGGCCATGGGCAGGCGCACCAGCGCCTGAATGCCCGTGGTGAAAACGTGTCCGGTTTGCTGGGTGTATTTCTGATCGAGACTGATCGGACCCTGGTTGATGCCCATGCTGTCCTCTTCCGCCCTTCTTGGCCTTTGGCCACTTAAGCCGTTGCCTGCCCGTCATTTTTAGCTAGGGCGCGCCGACCATCTCCGCCACTCTATGTCGGAAATTTCACGCTCCGCATCACAAATCTGGAGCAAAGGGAGCGCCGGGTAAAAATCGCAATTTCGTGGCCTGAAACACGCTGGGCATTTTCAATTTGTGTCACCATACCCCCGCCGTCGCGAAATGACGTGAGGCCCCTATACTGCGGGACGACGTCGATTGGTCGCAGGAGAGGCTTTCGATGCGGACGATTCTGGCTGGCTCGGCTCTCGCGGGTTTGGCGTTGTGCAGTGCAGTTGGAGGCGCAGCCCGCGCCGCCGAGCCCTCGCCGGAGCTGATCGCCTACGGCAAGATGCTGGTCGAGGCCGGCAACTGCGCGGGCTGCCACACCGCCGATCCGGCAAAGCCGTTCGCGGGCGGAAAGCGCATCGATACGCCCTTCGGTGCGATCTACGCGCCAAACCTGACGCCAGACCGCGACTTCGGGATCGGCGCCTGGACCGATGCCGACTTCACGCGCGCCTTGCGCTATGGCCTCGCGCCTGACGGTTCGAACTACTACCCGGCTTTTCCCTATCCCTATTTCACGCGGATGACGAAGGACGACACGCTGGCGATCCGGGCCTATCTGGGAACGCTGGCGCCGGTCGCCAACCGCAACAAGCCGCCGGAGCTGCGCTGGCCATTCGGTTATCGCGGGCTGATGCGGGTCTGGAACTATCTGTACTTTAAGCCTGGCCTGTTCGAGCCGGACCAGAGCCAGAGCGCCGCGTGGAACAGAGGCGGCTATCTCGTCACCGGTCTCGGCCATTGCGGCGCCTGCCACACGCCGAAGAACTATTTTGGCGCGGACAAGCAAGCGCAGGCGCTGTCCGGCAACGAGGTCGGCGGCTGGTATGCCCCAAGGCTCGACGGCGCCGCGCGCACCGGGCTGAAGTCGTGGAGCGCCGACGATATCACCGAATATCTGCAAAGCGGCCGCAACGCCAAAAGCCATGCCGGCGGGCCGATGGCGGAGGTGATCGTCAACTCGACCTCGAAGATGAGCGATGCCGACGTGCGTGCGATCGCGGTCTACCTGAAGAGCCTGCCGCCGGCGCGGCGCGAGACCATCGTGACGCCGGCTGACATTGCCGAGATGAAGGCCGGCCAGGCGGTCTACGCAAAGCTCTGTGTCGCCTGCCACGAGGCCGACGGCACAGGCAGCCCACGGATATATCCGCCGCTGCCCGGCAACGCTCTGCTGCAATCGGTCAATCCGTCCTCCACCTTGCGCATCATCCTCGATGGCGCCCACACCGTGACGACGCCGCGTGCGCCCAACACCGCCGAGATGCCGGCCTATGCCAAGCAATTGTCCGACGACGAGATCGCGGCAGTGACGAACTACATCCGCAATTCCTGGGGCAATGCGGGCCCGATGGTGACGTCGGCGCAGGTGGCAAAGGCCAGGAAGGAAGAGCCGTAGGTCCGGGCCGTCGCCCTCTCTCCGTCATTGGCGAGCAATCCAAGTCTTCGAGGCGAAGAAAGCGCGCTATTTCTTTTCATCCCCTGTGAACACGAATTTCGGCATCTCCCATCTGTAGCGGACCGCGAGCAGACGGAAGCTGAGGCCGAGCACGAAGGTCAGGATCGTCCAGAGCTCGGCATTGAGATTGAGACCGAAGGCTGTGGCGTAGAACAGCCCGGTCACGACCGAGACGCTGGCGTAGAGCTCGGATCGGAACAGGAGCGGCACGTCGTTGCAGAGCACGTCGCGCAGCACGCCGCCGGCGCAGCCCGTCACCATGCCCGAGACGATCACGATCGGCAGCGAGGCATCCATCTGCCAGCCGACATTGCAGCCGATCATGGTGAAGACGACGAGGCCGATCGCATCGAGAACGATGAATGCGAGGTGCAGCCGATGCACCAGCCGCGCGATCAGGATCGTCAGCAGCGCTGCCCCGCCCGGCAGCGCGAGGTAGATCGGGTTGGCGACCCACACCAAAGGATAGTGACCGAGAAACAGGTCGCGCAGCGTGCCACCGCCAAGCGCGGTCACGCCGGCGAGAAGACAAACGCCGACATAGTCCATGCTCCGTCGACCGGCGGCCAGCGCGGCCGTCATGCCCTCCGCCGTCAAGGCGACCAACGCCAGAACATGCAGGACGCCGTCCGTCGGCAGCAGGCTCCACATGGATTTGTTTTCCTTCTGTGGAACCTGGTCCACGGTTCCCATGGACAGGTTCCTGATTCCCGTGGCCGGAGCAACATGCGACGAAAGCATAAAGCGCCGGGAACGGAATCTCGCATCCATGGGTTGTCCCGCGGCAATAACCCGAGGAGACCAATCGATGGCTGACGACCGTTTTCCCAACGATCCGTACCGCCCGAACCTCGCCGACGATGAGTATCTTCGCGCGGCGCGCCGGGATGCCGACCTTCAGGCCGATCCGGAGCTTGGCGAAGGCCCCGCCTCCAGCGGCAAGGTTGCGCTGTTCGCCGTCGCGATTGCGCTGGTGCTCGGTGCCGTGTTCTACGGCCTGAACAATACCAGCACGACCAACCAGGCCAGCAACGCGCCGACGTCGCAGACCGCGCAGACGCAGCCGACCAATCCGACCGCGCCTCCCGGCATGCGCGACGTAACGCCGCGCAACAACACCGGGCCGGGCGTGACCACGGGTGCGGCACCGAGCAAGCCGGCGCCCGATACGCAGACGCCGTCTGACGGCGCGAAGTAAAAGTAACACGATAGCTGTCGTCGCCCGACTGACCGGGCGGCCCAGCACTCCGAGACGGTCGTGGCTAAAATCGAGAAGCCTCGGCGTAGCGGATCCCCGTCCCGTGCGCAATTGCGCACTAGGCGGGGCATGACAGCGAGAGGCTACGAAAGCGGCGGGACCCAAAAGGTCCGCCGCTTTTCCTTTGGCTCAGCTGAACATCTTGTTCAGCTCGCCGCCGGAATAGCCGTTGCCGAGCTCGGTGAAGGTCCCCTGCTCCGCCATTTCCTTGGCCGCGCGCATGAAACCGCCCCAGGCGGCGCGGGCGAGCGAGCCGCCGACGCTGATGCGACGCACGCCGAGATCGGCCGCCTGCTGCAACGACAGGCCGGAGCCACCGATCAGGAGATTGAACGGTTTTGGATGCACCGCCTTCACCACCGCCGCAATGTCCTCGCGGCTCTTCAGGCCCGGCGCATAAAGGCAATCGGCGCCGGCGTCCGCGTAGGCGGTGAGCCGGTCGATGATCAGCTTGAGATCGGTCACGCCCCACAGATAAGCCTCGCAGCGGCCGACCAGCAGCGTGCCGCTGTCGCCGATCGCCTCGCGCGAGGCCTTGATCCGCTCGACCGCGAGCGCGCGGTCGTAGAGCGGCTTGGCCTTGTCGCCGGTGGAATCCTCGATCGACAGGCCGGCAACGCCGGTGCGGACACAGCGCTCGACATTGTCCGCGACCTTGTCCGGCTCGACGGCAAAGCCGCCCTCGAAATCCGCATTCACGGGAATGTCGACGGCGGAGCTCAATGCTGCCAGATGCTGACAGACCTCCTCGACGCTGACGTGATTATCGGCCTTGCCGATGGTCCAGGCAAAGCCCGCGCTCGATGACGCAATCGCCTTGAAACCGAGATGCTGCAACGCCTTGGCGCTGCCGACGTCGACTGGGTTGGGCAGGATGAAGCAGCCGCTCTCGTGCATCTTCCTGAACGTCGCGCGCTTGTCAGCGGTTGTCACGTGCATGTTTCTCTCCCTTATTGGCCGCGAAGACATAGGCGCGCATTCAGGGCAGCGCTAGTGCGCGCCCGGGCAGCGCTAGTGCGCGCCGGGCAGCGCAAGGGCGCGCCCGGGGCAGCGCTAATGTGCGTCGTGCACGGCGCGGCTGTCCTTCGGCGCCTGCTCGCGATCATTCATGCCGTAGTCACGGATGACGCTGGCGATGCGCAAATGATAATCGGCGAAGATCTTCGCCCTGCCCTTGGCCTGGGTACGGCGATGCTCCATCGTGTTGCGCCAGGCTTGCACGGCCGCCTCATCCCGCCAGAACGATACCGACAGGATCTTGCCCTTCTCGGTGAGGCTCTCGAAGCGCTCGACGGAGATGAAGCCGTCGATGGTTTGCAGGATCGGCTTCAGATCGGCCGCGAGGTCGAAATAGTCCTGGCGGTGTTCCGGCTTCGGCCAGACTTCGAAGATCACAGCGATCATGGGCGTCTCCTGCTAACGATGTCGTGGCCTACAATACCACCTTGCGCAGGAAGGTGCGCTCTTCCGCGAGGATAAACTTGTTCTCCTCGGCGAAATGGAAGTTCGCCATGCCTTCGGCGTCCTGCCGCAGCCGCGCCCGATAGGCTTCATAGGCGGCCAGGCTCTCGAAGGTGATCAGCGCGAAGGCGATGTTGTTGGTGCCCTCATGCGGCATGAAATAGCCGATCAGCTCGCCGCCGCATTTCGGGATGATGGTGAGCCAGCGTTTCGAATATTCCTCGAATTGGGCGCGCTTGAATGGATCAAGCTGGTAGCGGATGAAGACGGTGATGGACATGGTGGGCTCCTGTGTTTCCGTCGTTTTGCGAGCGCAGCGATCACCAAAGTCAGCCCCTCACCCTGAGGAGCCGCGTGCGCGGCGTCTCGAAGGGCGAGGCCACCAGCCGGGCCTTCCTCCTTCGAGACGCGCGCAAAGGCGCGCTCCTCAGGATGAGGGTCAAGTAGTGACGATCGCTTCGCCGTCGTTCGCAATGACGACTTGGTGAAAACCTACCTCCTTGCCGGACGTTGATGCTTCGGCTACCATCGAAGCATGAAATCAGGTCCTGACATCGCCATGGTCGCCTCCCTGGTCGGCGATCCCGCGCGCGCCAACATGCTCACCGCGCTGATGAACGGCCGTGCGCTGACCGCGAGCGAATTGGCGCAGGAGGCCGGCATCACGCCGCAGACTGCGAGCTCGCACCTGTCGAAGCTCGAGGCCGGCGGCCTCGTCGAGCCGGAGAAGCAGGGCAGGCATCGCTACTACCGCCTCACCGATGACGACGTCGCCGGCGTGCTCGAGGGCCTGGCGGGGCTTGCCGCGCGGACCGGCCACATGCGCGTGCGCACCGGGCCGAAGGATCCGGCGTTGCGGCGCGCGCGGATCTGCTACGACCATCTCGCCGGCGATCTCGGCGTGCAGATGCTCGACACCATGCGCGCGCGGCAGCTGGTCAGGCAGAAGAAGCAGGAGATCGAGCTGACGGCGGAGGGCGAGCGCTTCCTCGCCAAGCATTTGCAGATCTCGCCCGACATGCTGACCCATCCGCGCCGCCCGGTGTGCAAGGCCTGTCTCGACTGGAGCGAGCGGCGGCATCATCTCGCCGGCACACTGGGGGCGGCCATGATGCAGCGCTTCGCCGAACTCAAATGGGCCGCACGCGACGCCACGCCCGGAAGCCGCGTTGTGAATTTCACCCGCACCGGCGAGAAACAGTTCGCTGCGCTGTTCGGGAATGGCAAGGACTGATCACGCAAGCTGCGTGACGGCACACAATGCCGTGTGAACTCCCATTGTTGTCGTGGCCGGGCTTGACCCGGCCATCCATCACTTTATGCGCATTGTCGTTCCGGGGCGATGCGGAGCAGCGAACTCGGAACCTCGAGATTCCGGGTTTCGCGTCGTCGACGTGCCCTGGAATGACGGCTCCAAACACGAGACCCCCAATGAACCGCTTCCTCCGGGCCGCGCTCTGCGCCGCCCTCCTCGCATTCCCGCTCACATCCGCCCGCGCCGACACCGCGCCGCGCGAGCCCTACGGCGTCGCGCTCGAAGGCTTTGCCTATCCCTATCCCGTGCACCTTTTGCCGCTCGTCAATGACGGCGAGCAGCTCAGCATGGCCTATATGGACGTGTCTGCCGCGCAACCGAACGGCCGCACCGTGGTGCTGCTGCACGGGCGTAATTTCCCGTCGAGCTACTGGGCCCCCGTGATCAAGATGCTGAGCGAGGCGGGTTATCGCGTCGTCGTGCCGGACCAGGTCGGCTTCGGCAAATCCTCCAAGCCGCAGGGTGAACTCCATTTCGACACGCTGACGCGCAACACGATTGCGCTGCTCGATCATCTCAAGATCGACAGGGCCGAGATCGTCGCTCATTCGCTCGGCGGCATGCTCGGTGTGCGCATCGCCCGCGCCTATCCCGACCGCATCGCCCATCTGGTGCTGACCGCGCCGATCGGACTGGAGGACTACCGCCTCTACGTGCCGCCGACGCCGACCGAGAAGATGATCGAGACCGAGGACAAGCTCACGGCGGACGGCTATCGCAAGCAGCTCCAGACCAACTATTCGATCAAGCTGCCGCCGGAGGCGATCACCCCGTTCATCGATGCCCGTTTCAACATCAAGGGCAGCCCCGATTATCCGCGCTGGCTGCGTGCCTTCGTCAGCTCCGGCCAGATGATCTATCGCGAGCCGGTGGCACACGAGATCCCGCTCATCACACTGCCCACGCTGTTTGTAATGGGCGCCGACGATCACAACGCGCCGGGACGAGTGAGCGCGCCGGAGGCGCTGCGCGCCAAGATGGGGCAGAATGCCGAACTCGCGAAAGTGCTCGCCGCAAAGATGCCGAATGCGCGGGCCGAGGTGATCCCGGACAGCGGCCATCTCGTCTTCCTGGAGGCGCCGGAGAAGTATCGGGAGCTGGTGCTGGAGTTTCTTGGCCGCTAGCGCCGTCGCCATCGCGTGAAGCGGCATGCGGAGCAATGTTCATGCCGCATTCAGGTCATGATTGGCAGGCTTGGATCGCGACGTGTCGGCACGCCCCCGATTTAACGTGTCGAATCGTGTCTGTTGATTCATTGTTCGCCGCAAGCGCCATCCCCTAAGCCTCTCCCGAAGGACCAGAAGGAAGATCAAATGAAATACCTGTTCGCCGCCGCCATGCTCGCCAGCGCGGTCGTCGGTTTCAGCGAAGCGGCCAGCGCCGCCGGCGGCTGCGGCCCCGGCTGGTATCGTGGCCCCTATGGCGGCTGCCGTCCGATGCGCGGGGCAGTCGTTGTGCGCCCCGCGCCCGTAGTGGTCGCCCCGGCGCCGGTCGTCGTGGTGCCCCGCGCACGCGCGTGCCCCTATGGCTTCCGCTGGTACGCCGGCCGCTGCCGTCCGTTCTGATCCTTTCGCATTGCAAAATGGCCGCGCGGGACCGCCTGCGCGGCCAATTTCGTTTTGGCGCTAGTCGACGGTCTCCCTTGAGCGCCTCCCGAATCGAGACGGGGACCGCCAGCGGCGATCCCCGGTCCAATTCGCGGTTGCCGCGGGCTTACCAATAACGGCGGCGGTGCCAGCGCCGGCGACGCCAACCCCAATGGCGGTGGCGCCAGCCCCAATGCCGGCCGCGCCCACGCCAGTGCACCTGCTCAGGCTTCACCTGCCCGGCTTCTTCGCTGGTGGTGACTGCGGGATGAGCGTCGGAGTGACCTTGCGGCATGCGGGTGGGATCAGTGAGCGGCTGCGGTGACAGCGGCGCGGCCTGCGCGGTCGCAGCGAAGGCGGCGGCTCCCGCCGTCACCCCCAGTGCAAGTTTCAAAAAATTTCGGCGCTCCATGGCTTCTTCCTCTTGGATCATCGTGCCCGTGATGCCGAGGAAGTGTCGCGGTGACGACATGAACCGAAGCTGAATCATGCGTTCAGTTTCGATGAGAAGCGGACGGTATCGCCTGTCGCCTACGTCGCGAACTCCTGCGCCAGCACCAGCGTCTCGCGCGTGCGCGTCACTTCGGGCCAGTCCCGGTTGAAGTCGGCCGTCAGGCGCTTCAGCGCATTACCTTTCAGCATCGCCGCGAGCTTCGCCTCGTCATCGAACTGATACATGGCCTGATGCAGCGAGGGATCGTCCAGGCTCCAGAACCGCCAGGCCTTGGCTACGCCGAACGCCCTCACCGCATCGGGCAGATGTTCCGTCTCGTACCATCTGTCGAAGGCGGCGCGCTTGCTCGCGTCGGTGACGGTGGCGCGGACGACGAAGAACGCTGATGGCATCGGGTTTCCTCCCATTGTTTGAGCGAAGACTAGCCGCTTCACTCGCCGGCGACAAAAACAGTTGTCACCGGTGTCGGAATGCGTGCCCTTTGCTCGTCCTTGGTCTGAGCCAAGACACGGAGAGACGACATGGCCGACCTCACGCTGACCACCTTCGACTGGGTTCCCGAGATGCCCAGGGGTTTCGTACGCGATCTCCGTGTGCGCTGGGCGCTCGAAGAAGCCGCTTTGCCCTATCGCGTCGCGAGCGTGCCGTTCGAGGACCGCGGCGCCGCACATCTCGCGCACCAGCCCTTCGGCCAGGTGCCGTGGCTGACCGATGACGACCTCTCGATCTTCGAGAGCGGCGCGATCCTGCTGCATCTCGGCGAGCGCAGCGACAAGCTGATGCCATCGGATCCGCGCTGCCGCAGCGAGGCGACGAAATGGGTGTTCGCCGCGCTCAATTCGGTGGAGATGGCGAGCCTGCCCTGGGCGATGCTGAACTTCATGGGCAATGCGGACGGCACGCCAGCATGGAAATTCCTGGACGGGTTCCTTACGGTTCGTCTCAAGCATCTCGAACCGGTGCTGGCCCGCCGCGAATGGTTGGCGGGGTCCTTCTCCGTCGCCGACATCCTGATGTCGGACGTGCTGCGCCCCGTCGACCGCTTCGAGGGACTTGCGAGCTACCCAGCCTGCCGCGCTTACCTCGCCCGGGCCACGGCCCGCCCGGCCTTCCTCAAAGCCCGCGCGGACCAGATGGCGCATTTCGCCGCGGGGGATGCGGCCCGCCGAGCGTGACCTGCCGCACATCATTAACCCGGTGGTAAGCGTACGCTCATAGCCATCGGAACGAAGCAATTTGCCTCAAATTATTCGAGGCGAAAGGTGACCCATGGCCCGTATCGCGTATCTCAAAGAACAGATTGCCCGCGCCGAGCGCTTGGCAAAGGCGATCCTCGACCAGCAAACCGCGGAACGCCTTCAGGCCTTCGCAGCCGAATGCCGCGCGGAGTTGCAGGTGCTGACGCTCAGGACTGCGGCGTAGGGGCGTGCGACGCGTCGCGTCACACCAGCTTCAGCGGCGTATCGGCAACGACGCGAAGATCGATGCTTCCGATCAGCGCCGAACGACGCGCCTCCGCAGCACTGATGGCCTCGTCCGTCTGCCGCAACGTGCTGACGTTCGAGCCGAGCGAGACGATCCCACCCAACACCAGAGCGATCGATCCGAGCGCGGCGGTCTGGCCTAATCCCAACAGACCGAGGATCGTGACGAGCAGCAGCGCGGTCCCGCCGCCGATGGCGATCTTGGACGCCAGAATGTATTTCCGGCACCGCTCGGCTATCTCGGCGAGCGCTTCGATCCGCGCCTCGATATCGGAGATCTCATCGATCGGATCGTCTTCGGTCATGCGAATTCAGAAGAAGTTGGTGGGCCGCATCAGCGAAGCGACATGCTGGGCTTAGGCAAAGACCCGGATGTCGCTGCGCTCATCCGGGCTGCGTGCCCTCACAACGGCAAATTGTCGTGCTTCTTCGCCGGCATTTCCGTCTTCTTGTCCTTCAGCATCGCCAGCGCCCGGGCGATCCGCTTTCTTGTCGAATGCGGCATGATGACGTCGTCGATGTAGCCGCGCTCGGCGGCGATGAACGGCGATAAGAACCGGTCTTCGTATTCCTTGGTTCGCGCCGCGATCTTGTCGGGGTCGCCGATGTCACTGCGGAAGATGATCTCGACCGCGCCCTTGGCGCCCATCACCGCGATCTGGGCGGTCGGCCAGGCGTAGTTCATGTCGGCGCCGATCTCCTTGGAGGCCATGACGTCGAAGGCACCACCATAGGCCTTGCGGGTGATGATGGTCACCAGCGGCACGGTGCATTGCGAATAGGCGAACAGCAGCTTGGCGCCGTGCTTGATCAGGCCGCCATATTCCTGCGCGGTGCCCGGTAGGAAGCCCGGCACGTCGACGAAGGTGACAATCGGGATGTTGAAGGCGTCGCAGAAACGGACGAAGCGCGCGGCCTTCCGGGACGCATCGCTGTCGAGCACGCCGGCCAGCACCATCGGCTGGTTGGCGACGAACCCGACGGTGCGGCCCGCGATGCGGCCAAAGCCTGTGACGATGTTCTTGGCGAACGCCTCCGCGATCTCGAAGAAATCGCCCTCGTCGACGACCTTGAGGATCAGCTCCTTCATGTCGTAGGGCTTGTTCGGATTGTCGGGGATCAGCGTATCCAGCGACATGTCGATGCGGCCGATGTCGTCGAAGCTCGGCCATTCCGGCACGCCGTCGGTGTTGTTGGATGGCAGGAAGTCGATCAGACGGCGCATCTGGAGCAGCGTCTCGACGTCGTTCTCGAAGGCGCCATCCGCGATCGAGGAGCGCGTGGCGTGCACCGAGGCGCCGCCGAGCTCTTCGGCCGTGACGACCTCGTTCGTTACCGTCTTCACGACGTCGGGGCCGGTGACGAACATGTAGCTGGTGTTCTTCACCATGAAGATGAAGTCGGTCATCGCGGGTGAATAGACGTCGCCGCCGGCGCAGGGGCCCATGATGACGGAGATCTGCGGGATCACGCCCGAGGCGAGCACATTGCGGCGGAACACGTAGGAATAGCCGGCCAGCGCGGCGACGCCCTCCTGGATACGGGCGCCGCCGGCGTCATAGAGGCCGATGATCGGCGCTCGCGCCTTCATCGCCATGTCCTGCAGCTTCGTGATCTTCAGCGCGTGCGTCTCGGACAGCGAGCCGCCGAACACGGTGAAATCCTTGGCGAAGACGAAGGTCTTGCGGCCATTGACGGTGCCCCACCCGGTGACGACGCCATCGCCCGGGATCTTGTTCTTCTCCATGCCGAACTCGGTGGAGCGATGCTCGACGAACATGTCGAATTCCTCGAACGATCCCTTGTCGAGCAGGAGCTCGATGCGCTCGCGCGCGGTCAGCTTGCCGCGGGCGTGCTGCGCCTCGATGCGCTTCTCCCCGCCGCCGAGCTTGGCACCGGCACGACGATCTTCAAGGGCGTCCAGGATGTGTTTCATTTGCTCCCGCCAGTTCTTAAGCCTTAAGCGATGCCGGGGTTCTAACACGGCATTTTGCGGCCCGGAAAGCGCCTTTCGGCGCCGCAGGGCTGCCCTGCCGCAGCGTGAAAGCGCAAGGAATTACAAAGTTTTGCCTGGGAGGCGAGCATGGTCAGGGGCATCGCCAGGACAGGCCGGGTTCGGCTTCGCCCCTCTCGGCGGGAGCGCCCGATCCTGGCCGTCGCCCGCAAATTGCCGTCCAACCCGGTTGACCAGGCCAGCCGATTCAGGCTTGCTCCGAACCCACGATCAGGCGCCAATGTTGAGTGAGCCGAGTTGGTACGGCGGCGGTCCTCATGTCTGGCGCAAGCATCACGCAATGTCCACGACGATCGTTCCAGCGCGCGAGCCTGTTGTTGCACCCGATCAAAATCACGAGAGGAGATCCGATGCCGAGGGCATTCCGCGTTGCTGTGGCGCTCTTTATATCGACTCTGTTCGCGGGCATTGGCGCCAACGCACAATCGCTTCCGAAAGAGGTCGCCACCCGCGCCGAGATTTATCCAATCCCCTCGCTCACCCTCTCCGACCAGCAACTCCTCAGTGGTGATGCGGCGGCCGGCAAGCCGGTGACGGTCGCGGGCGAACTGCGCGTCGCGCAAGGGACCGGAAAACTCCCCGTCGTGGTGCTGATGCACGGCTCGAGCGGCGTCGGCGCCACCACGGAAGCCTGGGTGCACGCGTTCAACGCTATGGGCATCTCCACCTTCGTGGTCGACGGCTTTACAGGGCGCGGCCTGACGCTGGTTGGGCCGAACCAGGCCTTGCTGGGCCGGCTCAATTTGATCGTGGACATCTACCGGTCGCTGGAGATTTTAGCGAAGCATCCCCGCGTCGATCCTGACCGCATCGTGCTGATGGGCTTTTCACGCGGCGGACAGGCGACGCTCTATGCGAGCCTCGAGCGCTTCAACAAGCTGTGGAATAAGTCAGGCATCCAGTTCGCGGCCTAATATCCCGTTCTATCCGGATTGCTCGACGACCTATGTTGGCGATAGCGAAGTCGTCGCGCGACCGATCCGCATCTTCCACGGCGCGCCCGACGACTACAATCCCGTGAAAAGCTGCAGGGCTTTCGTCGAGCGGCTCAAGGCGGTCGGGCGCGACGTGGTGCTGACCGAATATCGTGACAGTGCACATGGGTTCGACAGCGGCCTGCTCGGCCTCAACACCGTCACTGTGTCCGCCAACGCGCAAACCGTGCGCAACTGCCATATCAAGGAAGGTGACGGCGGCGTGTTGATGAACGGCGATACCAACGCGCCCTTCTCCTACAAGGACGCCTGTGTCGAGCTCAACCCGCATGTCGGCGGCAATCCGAAGACAGCCGCCGAAGCGCGCAAGGCCGTGGAGGAGTTTTTGCAGGTGCTGTTCAAATTGGGGTGAGACTGTTTGCTCCGCCCCAGCTCTCGTAGGGTGGCCAAAGCGGAGCGTGCCCACCAATCACAGTCATGAGACGAAGGTGGGCACGGCGCTGCGCGCCTTTGCCCACCCTTGTATTAGCCTGATCGGTTATGTTGAGCCGTTCCGTGAGGAATGGCCCAGCCCGGGTGGCCGCCCGAGCTGGGTCGCCGTTCGATCGGATCGGTGCCCACCGAAGCCTTGAGGGCTGTCTGGCATAGCAAGATCGCGACCGGCACTTCATCGGGACCCGAATGGTTGAACGAACTTTAGGTTCGCATAACAAGGGAGGGATCGACGAAGATGGCCAAGCATAGCACGGTCTGTGCCGG
>NZ_JADPJR010000113.1:0-39676 GCF_023073535.1 Bradyrhizobium sp. 179
CTCGCGCCGGCTCCGCAAGAAAATCGAGATGTTGTTCGCGCACCTCAAGCGCATTCTCAAGCTCGACCGTTTGCGTTTACGAGGTCCAAACGGCGCGCGCGACGAGTTCATCCTCGCAGCCACCGCCCAAAACCTTCGAAAGATGGCCAAGCTGATCCCGATGCCCACCCCGACGCTCGCATAGGGTCAGTAAGAGCAGTTCCGGCCACGTCGCGACGGAGCTATTACAACGAAATACTGCCGGCCTTTTTCAACGGAATCGGCCAACAGCGGAAGTCGCGCACATTCGATCAGCGTTGCCGCAGATAAGTCCTTGGCTCCGATTTCATTTCGGCAGCCCGGGGCAATGTGCCAGCATGCCGGTTGATGGAAACGCTGTTCGGGGATGAAAAAAAGGAGCTTCCGATTTCGGCGCAGCGGAGTTGATATCCCACGGGATCACCACGTGGTGCCCTGACCTTCCGCCGCCACTGTGGGGCCAAGTCGCTCGGGCGGTGGTCGCATGGTGGTCGGCGCACGAGACGGAAAGTTCCACTCCGGCGGCCTGCCTGTGACTGCGCCCGTACAGGCAAATCGCGGAGCGACGCTCCGACGTCGGCTTTTCGGGGAGCACAAGCATCATGGATGAAATCCTGCGTTGGGTGGCGACAGTCGGCACGATCGGCGCCGGGCTGATCCTAGCTGCCCGGGCGCGGCCACTCATTACCGGCTGGGCCTTCGTCGTGCTGAGCGGTGCATCGGTGATCTGGATCGTCGTCGGCTATCTAACAGCGGAATATGCGCTGATGGTGCAAAACGTGGTGGTGACACTTATCAACGTGTTCGGCGTCTACCGATGGCTGATCTGGAAAGGAAATGTGTGAAAACGGTCTGCCTGCGCGCTCTGCCGCCCTCGCGCGCACAGGTCAAGCTTAGCTCGGCGGCCTCTGTCCGGTCTACCTCGCACAGCCGACACGGCGACGGCTCACCCGGTGTTTCGGCTCGGGGCCACAAGCGGAGCTCATATGAGTGTCAACCTGATGGCAACCATAGGCAAGAGAGTATGCGAGTACAAACAGGTTGACAATCATAGATTGCCACCCCGTCTCGCGATAAGCTTGCCTCTAAAAAGGGATCTCAATGAGCAGCAGTCGCATCGCTGCGCTACTTCTGATGACAATCGCTTTGCTGGTGGTCGCAATGATGCTCGAGTCCTATTGGGATTGTCGCCTTCAGAAACGGCGATCCATGACAGAATGCATGCCCGGCCGCCCAGGACCGACAGGACTTTATTGACTAGACGGATTAGACCAGCGTGAATGCATTGACGGATGGTAGTCTCCACAACAGACCTGCACGTCTCGGCCAAAGTTTGATCGTCGCAGATGACCGCCCGCAATGGATGATGACATCGACGATAGTGGATGGCGATTAGCCAGTTCTGGCTTCCTCAGAGAAGAGTGACGCCGCTCGGGCCGGTGCAGCGCAAGCCTGCTTTGGGTCAAAAGCGCCGGTCGAGGCAAGCATGGCGCGGCGTCCGGTTTACCGCCCATAGCCGACATTACAACAGGATCAGCATGGCTCGGCTAAGGCCCAACACGGATGCCGAACAGGTTGCCGACTTGGCTGCGCCAAATTGCAGGTTACGATTGAACGCTTTTCAAGCCACCAAATGCTCGGAGGTTGCCCAATGACACGACAACTTGCTTTTTTGATGCTTTCAACAATTTTGGTCTCGGCTTCTGTAAATGCTCAGGACGGGCAGCGAGAAGCGGCCATTCGCGCAATCGTCTCAGATCAATCAGCCTCATGGAATGCTGGTAACGCCGCAGAGTTTTGCCAATCGGCCGCTCCTGATATCTCAGCGTTCAATACGTCGGGAGCGGACATGTCCGGCAAAGCGCGTTTTTGCCAACGGCAACAGCAAATTTTGACTGGCATTTTCAAAGGCACCACGAAGAAGCAAACAATTCGGCGGCTACGCTTCATCACGGACGACGTGGCAATTGTAGACATTGATAATGAAATACATGGTCTGATGACCACACCAAGCGGTGCGCCAGTGACAGGCGATGGTGTAAGTAAGACACTCTTGATGGAAGTCTTTGTTAAACGGGACGGTCGCTGGTTGATGGAGGCATTTCACAACGTCGACGTTGCGGCACCAAAATAAGCGCGGCGGTTGGTCACAAACAGACTGATTTTTCCGCCTTGGGTCACTTGCTAACATCGCTGGGAACGACACGTAAAGCTCGCTTCACCCGAGCAAACGGACATCCGATATTTGTGAGTAGACCCCCTACGCGCGCCGCATCAGCTTCAGCGAGGCGGCAAGGCGCAGGCTGCGCTTGCCGGCGAGCGCGATGCCTTCGAGCTCGCCGCTGTCTTCCGTGCAGGTCCCCGAGAAGCCGATCCCCACCTCCAGGCCGCCAAACACGGGATTGTCGTCTTTCGCCGGCGTATGCTCCTGGTTCAGCATCTCGCCCTTCCAGCGGCCATCCGCCGAGGAGTAGGAGCCGAGATAGTAGAAGAACGCATCGCCTCCGAGGATACGCCCGTCCATCAGCAGCATCACGCCGGAGAGGCCGGCCTCGACGCCGTCGAGCGCGCGAAGGTGAATGGAGTACAGCCCGTTGACGATACCGCCGGGACCGGCGGTGCCGCGCGGCAGCGCCCCATCATCGAGCGGCGCGAGGTTGGCCCAGAACACGCTGCCCGGCATCGGATCGGCCTTGCCCTCGAACAGGATCGTCGATCCCTCCGTCCTGCCGCGGACCTTGATCGCGGCGATATCAGCGCCCATCAGCGGCTTGTCATTGGGATCGTCGTTGTGGCGCTCGGTGATGACATTGGCTTCGATCGCGCCATCCCTGACGTCATAGGTCCCAAGATGCGCAAAGGCGGAATTGCCGCCCAGCAGCTTGCCGTCATGCATGCACATGATGCTGCGGCCGAAGGCACCGTTGATGCCGTATTCAACCTTGTAGAGCCCGTTGAGCAACGTCTTGAACCCAAAAACCGAAAAAGATTTACGGGCTAGCTAGCATCGTCGCCGCATTGAAGTCATCGGCTTTTCCGCGCAGGCCCGTCCGCGACCGACCGCCGTCATGATGCCATTATGCACCTGTTTTGCCCGACGGAGCAAGTCGCCTTCGGAGTAGCCGAAATTCCACAAGCTTTTCAACCCCATCGCTACTGTGCATGGGGTTGTTTTCGCATGTTTTGTCTTGCCGGCTCCTGGACGGCATTCGCCGGCCATCAATGCCGCTTGAAGTATTGCACCTCGCGCTCGTGCTTCTCGGCCGCCGCGCGGCTCTTGAAGGTGCCGAGATTACGCCGCTTGCCGGTCTTCGGGTTCACCTTGCGCGAATAGAGGCGATATTCACCGGATGCCAGTTTGCGGATCATGGTTGCATCTCCCAGTCTGCCCATGGCAACGACCGGCGCATGGTCCAGTTCCCGGGCACCCGGCTGTCTCGAGACCGCCTGTCACGACGCCCGCAACGATCTCGCCGACCACTTGAATGAGCCGAGCCCCCTAATCACATCGCGGTCCGCCGGAGCGCTCGAATCTTCCGAAGGGAGAGGCAAATTAGAAGCACAGTGTGGTGACGAGCTTGCCCTGCTTGTCCTTGATCGCATAGGGACAGCGCAGCCGCTCCAGCGCCTTCTTGGCGTCATCGTCGCCGAGGGCTGCGGCGCGTTCGTAATAGGCCTTTGCGGCGTCGTTGTCCTTCGGCCCGCCGCGGCCTTCCTGGGCGAAGGCGCCCATTCGCTCCAGCGCGCCGGGATGATTTTGCGCGGCCGCCTTCTCGAACATTGCGCGCGCAGCGACATCGTCCCTCTCCCCGCCATTGCCGCTCGCCAGCATCAGACCGAGTTGGTACTGCGCCTCCGCATTGCTTTCGGCGGCCTTGCCCAGCAGCGCACGCGCCCGCGCAGGATCGGCGGGCGCGCCGCCACTTGCGCCGCCGAGCGCGGCGAGATTGCTGACGCCGCGAGGATTGCCGGCCTGCGCCGCCCTCTCGAACAGTTTGCGCGCTTGTGCTTCGTCCTTCGCGACGCCAGAGCCTGTCCCGTAGGCGACGCCGAGTTCGACCATCGCTGCGCTCGATCCCTTGTCGGCGGCCTTGCGCAAGGCAGTGATCGCCTCGCTCGTCTGCCCGTTGGCCGCATAGGCGCGGCCGAGCGCGAACATGGCGCGGCGCGAGGAGGATGCGGCCTGCTTGCAGAACTTGATGGCCGTCCCGACGTCGGAGGAAGCGATCTCCGTCACGCCCTTCACGTCGGCCGGCTTGTCGGGATCACTGGGATCGGCCGCCACCCGGTCGCACAGCACGAGATCGGCCGACTGCGCCTGTGCCGCCAGCGGCACGGCGAGCGTCAGGAGAGTTGCGAGGAGATAAGCGCGCATGGCCACTACGTTGCGTCCCCGCGCCGGCACATTCAAGGCTCCAGCCCCGATTGGCGGAGGACAGGAACGGCCTCGGGCGATGCCAGATAGCGCAGCAGCCTATCGGCAGCTTCGGCATGTGTCGCATTCGTCATGCGGCCGGCGGAGAACACCGCCGGCGTCTGCAAATCATGAGGGATCGGGCCGACCACCTCGATGCCGCCAACCTGCTTCAGTTCGCTGATCTGCTGCACGGCGAGATCGGCCTCGCCACTGACGAGCCGCTCCGCTGTAAAGCCCTGCTGCACGATAATGGCTTTGGCGTTGATCTCCGGCGCGATGCCCAGCCGCTGGATCAACTGCGCAAAGTAGATTCCGCTGGCGCCAAGCCGCGAGTAGGCGACGCACTGCGCCGCAAGCAGCGTCTTGCGCAGCGCGGCTTCGGTCGCGATATCGGGATGCCTCTGTCCTGCGCGGACGGCGATGCCGACATAGGAACGCGCGAGGTCAGCCGCGCTATCGGCGACCACGCGGCCCTCAGCGATCGCTGCGTCGAGCCCCTCGCGGGTGAGGATGACGAGATCGGCGGCCTCGCCGTCGCGGAGCCGCTTCAGCAGCGCCTGGGTCGGCGCGAAGTCGGCGTCGATGCGGACGCCCGTCGCAGTCTCATACGCAGACGACAGGCTGCGCATCGCGCCCATCAGGCCGAGCGTCGAGAGCAGGCGAACGAAATTGTCCATGTGCTTATCCCGTGGCGCTCAGGCGCGGTGCATCAGCTTGAGCGCGGCGGTCAGGCGCAGGCTGCGCTTGCCGGCGAGCGCCGTTGCCTCCAGCACCGCCTCTTCCGCATGGTAGCGGCCGGAGAAACCAATGCCGACTTCGTGGCCGCCGAAGATCGGATCGTCCTTGGCCTGCGTGTGTTCCTGATTGAGGATCTGGCCCTTCCAGCGGCCGTTCGCGGCGGTGTAGCTGCCGAGATAATAGAACGCCGCATCGCCGCCGAGGATGCGACCCTTGTTGAGTAGCATCACGCCGGTGAGGCCGCCATCGAGACCGTCGAGCATGCGCAGATGCATCGAATAAAGACCATCGATGATGCCGGCTTCGCCGACGCCGCCGGCGACCGGCACCTCGTCTGCGGTGATCGGCGTCATGACCGACTGGAAGGGTACGCCCGGGAGCTCTTTCAGCTCGCCCTTGAAGCGATAGAGATTGCCGTCGGCCCAGCCCTTCGCGATCAGGGTCGCATCGTCGGTGCCGGCCATGGCGCGATAGTTCGGATCGGGGTTGTGGCGGACGGTCTTGATGACGACGTCGACGCCGCCATCGGTCTTGTCGTAGGTGCCGATATGGGCGAAGGCCGAATTGCCGCCGAGCATCTTGCCATTGCCCGCGTGCATCACGCTCCGGCCGACCGCGTCGCCGAGCTGAAATCTCACCTTGTAGAAGCCTTCAAACACCAGCCGTGTCCCCGGCTCTGCGCATCCGGGCGCACTCTCCCGCATTCCAACGCGATCGACAAGCTTGACGCAGGAAGCGGCCGGCAGGCCACAGGAGAGCTGTCATCAAAAATGCAGAAATCCGCCGGAGCCCTGCAGCTCCGGCGGATTTGAGACCAACCCGGGCCAGCCCCCTAGCCCGGGGCGGAAGGATCTTAGGCCGCGGCCTTCTTGTTGGTCGGCACGGATGAGATCGTCTTCAGGATCTGTGAAGCGATCTGGTAGGGGTCGCCTTGCGAATTCGGACGACGGTCTTCCAGATAGCCCTTGTAGCCGTTGTTGACGAAGGAGTGCGGAACGCGGATCGAGGCGCCGCGGTCGGCCACGCCGTAGCTGAACTTGTTCCAGGGCGCGGTCTCGTGCTTGCCGGTCAGACGCTTGTCGTTGTCCGGGCCGTAAACGGCGATGTGGTCCATCAGGTTCTTCTCGAACGCCGCCATTAGCGCCTCGAAATACTCCTTGCCGCCGACTTCGCGCATATAGGCGGTCGAGAAGTTGGCGTGCATGCCCGAGCCGTTCCAGTCGGTGTCGCCGAGCGGCTTGCAGTGGAACTCGATGTCGATGCCGTACTTCTCGGTGAGACGCAGCATCAGGTAGCGGGCCATCCACATCTGGTCGGCAGCGGTCTTGGAGCCCTTGCCGAAGATCTGGAATTCCCACTGGCCCTTGGCGACTTCCGCGTTGATGCCTTCATGGTTGATTCCGGCAGCGAGGCAGAGGTCGAGATGCTCTTCGACGATCTTGCGGGCGACGTCGCCAACGTTCGAGTAGCCGACGCCGGTGTAATACGGACCCTGCGGGGCCGGATAGCCCGAGGACGGGAAGCCGAGCGGACGACCGTCCTTGTAGAAAAAGTACTCCTGCTCGAAGCCGAACCAGGCGCCGGGATCGTCGAGGATGGTGGCCCGCTTGTTGGATGGATGGGGGGTCTTGCCATCGGGCATCATGACTTCGCACATCACGAGCACGCCGTTGGTGCGCGCGGCGTCCGGGAAGACGGCGACCGGCTTCAGCACGCAATCGGAGCTATGACCTTCGGCCTGCTGGGTCGAGGAGCCATCGAAGCCCCAGAGCGGAAGCTGCTCGAGCGTCGGGAACGACGCGAATTGCTTGATCTGAGTTTTGCCGCGCAAATTCGGAGTCGGCGTATATCCGTCGAGCCAGATGTACTCGAGCTTGTACTTGGTCATTGAGCCTCTCTGTAGATGATGCGAAAGGTTGGGGGCCCTGGGGGTCCCCGCACGTTTGTACCCGGCCACCATCGGCCGGCCCCTTACAAGCATTTTACGTGCCAAAAGGCCGCACTGCGGCGTATTTTCCAGCGCGGTCGGCGCCGGCTTGGAGCTGACAGACCGGCCCCAACAATCTGCGTCATAGCCGCGCACCTTAGCGTGAAGCTGCACCGCAAAAATCCCGGCAAAAGCGCCCGATTCTGAAGCAGGCGCCACAATGCTGAACGCTGCCGATGAAACGCGCATCAAGGCCCAGCAACTTTCGTAAAGTCCTACCCCACTGCCTAGCAACCTTTGGAATAGCCCAGCCGTTGGTCAGCGACGCCGTGCCTTAGGAGATGCAGCAGACCATCTGCCTAGAAATTGGGCGGCAACTGATTTCCTTTTCAGCACTTTCCAATTCGGGGGGCGCCGCCGATATGGAGATTTCAGTAACCACAATCGAACGAGTCGGGCGCACCATGGAGGCCAAGGCGCTTTGACCAAGGAGAAATCGCAATCATGAACAATGGTCTGAGTCACGGAACTGCGAAGATCTACCAATTCCCTGCCGGGGGCCGCGCAGCTCTTGGGGGACGCCGCTATGGCGAGACCCGTCTTCCCGCGGATCATGCTTCGCTTCCCACCAACGTCTCGATATGCAGCGACAGTTGGTATCACCAGGACGCGGTGGACGAAGCCAAGCCGAAATGGGATCGCTGACGATACCGTCGCGCTCTCGCAAACGCCGGCGGCAGTTCAAAAATGGGTCGAAGCCACGGTGTTTCGGCCCTTTTTGATTCCTGCAGATACAAGGCCGTTCAGATCACCGCGCAGGCCGTGACCGGCCGCTTCAGATGTCTGATCGTCATGGCCCCGGTCCTGGCCGACAGCATGGCGATGGCCAAAACAATGGCCTTGTGTCGGCCCATGATCGGCCTCTGTAGTATCCTCAAGGCCGCCGCAGCGCGTCCGGTGGAACCACAACCCAAGCTGATCTCATGTCCGACTCCCCTGCCCGCCACCTCGCCCTGCAAGGCGCCAGCAATTTTCGCGATCTCGGCGGCTATCCGACCACCGACGGCCGCATCACGCGCTGGCGGCAGATCTTCCGCTCCAACCATCTCGGCGACCTCACTGCAGCCGACATCGAGATCGTCCGAGCGCTGGGGGTGCGAAGCGCCTTCGATTTCCGTGGGCTGGAGGAGCGCGCGGCCGGCGTCTGCGTCGTGAACGAGATCACCGTGCACTCACTGCCGATCGAGCCGACCGTCGTCGCTGCGCTGCGCGCCGAACTCGCTCGGGGCACGCTGACGGCACCGGTCGCGCTGGAGATCATGCGCGAATCCTATCGCAACTACGTTCGTCACAACACGCACAGCTTTCGCAACCTGTTCGGCCATCTCCTGGAAGATCGCGCGCCGCTCGTGATTCATTGCACGGCGGGCAAGGACCGCACCGGGTTTGCCAGCGCGCTGATCCTGCATGCCCTCGGCGTACCCGATGACGTCATTGCCGAGGACTACCTGCTCACCAACCAGCACTACAAGCGCGATGCGACAGCTGCGATCGATCTGCCTGAGGACGTACGCAATGCCATCGGCAGCGTCGAAGCCTCTTACCTTGCTGCAGCGTTCGAAGCCGTCGGCCAGGAATATGGCGATATCGAAACCTATTTGCGCGACGGGCTCAAACTCGGCGCGGCCGAACGGACTGCACTGAAGGCGCGTTATCTGCAATCGTAGGCGGCGTGCCGGGAGAACGATGATGCAAGGCAGGGTTCTGATCGTGACTGGCGCGCGCGGCGCGCTCGGCAAGGTCGTTGCGGAGATTGCGCAGTCGCGCGGCGCGCGCACGGCCCGGATCGATCACGCGGCTTCACAAGGCTCCGCAACGCCTGAAAGCATCGAGATCGGCGGCGTCGACCTGACCGATGCGACACAGGCGAAGACGGCGATCGAGGCGGCGGCAAAGCACTTCGGCAAGCTCGATGCGCTGATCAACATCGCCGGCGGCTTCGCCTTCGAGACCGTCGGCGACGGCGATGTTGCGACCTGGCAACGCATGCATGCGCTGAATGTCCTGACCACGCTCAACACCTCGCGCGCGGCGCTGCCGCATCTCGCCGCCTCCAAGGCCGGCCGCATCGTCAACATCGGGGCGATGGGTGCGCTCCAGGCAGGCTCCGGCATGGCCCCTATGCGGCCTCGAAAGCAGGCGTGCATCGCCTCACCGAGGCACTCGCCAATGAGTTGAAAGGCAGGGTCACCGTGAATGCGGTGTTGCCGTCGATCATCGACACCAATGCCAACCGCGCCGACATGCCGAAAGCCGACTTCTCCAAATGGGTGACGCCGCAGGAGCTCGCCGAAGTCATCCTGTTTCTCGCCAGCGACGCCGCGAGCGGCGTCACCGGCGCGCTGATTCCGGTGGCTGGGCGGGTGTAGGCGGATCGCGTTCCGAGGCTCTGCCAGATGGCAATGATTCAATCGGAGCCGAGAAGGCTCTAAACTGCCTGCAACTGATTCTCCGATCGGACGTCACACACGGAACTTGTCTTTGGAAACCGCGCTCTATCTGCCCGTCAAACGCTTCCTCGAAGAGCTCGGCTTCACCGTGAAGGGGGAGATCGGCGGCTGCGATCTCGTGGGCCTCAGCGCCGGCGATCCACCTGTCGTGGTGATCGGCGAGCTCAAGCTCGCCTTCAATCTCGAGCTGATCCTTCAGGCGGTCGACCGCGCGCCGGCCGGCGACGAGATCTGGATCGCCGGCAAAATGTCGGCCCGCGGCAAAGGGCGCGAGAGCGATGCGCGCTACCGCAACCTGTGCCGCCGGCTCGGCTTCGGCATGCTCGGGGTCACCGATCGCGGCCAGGTCGAGGTGCTGGTGAAGCCGCCGACGGCGGCGCCGCGCCGCGAGCCGAAAGTGCGCTCGCGCCTTGTCGCCGAACATCAGCGCCGGCAGGGCGATCCCGTGCTCGGCGGCAGCACTCGTGCCCCGATCATGACGGCCTACCGGCAGCAGGCGCTGGCCTGCGCCTCCGCCCTCGCCGAAGGCCCCCGGCGAGTGAGCGAGTTGCGCGAACGCTGTCCCGATGCCGGCAAGATCTTGCTTAACAATGTGTATGGCTGGTTCGCACGTGCTGAACGGGGAATCTACGGGCTCACCGAAGCTGGGCACGCGGCGCTGAAACGCTGGCCACAGCAAGGGATTGAACTCGGTGCAGGTATCGCGTCACCGCCCTGACGTGCATAGCTGAGATGCCACACCGATTCCATATTGCAATGCAACATTCGCGGCACTAGGTATCCCGGCATCAAACGAGGCCGTTATGAGCGCAGACTGGAACACCAAATATGGCACGCGGCGCGTGCGTCACGATCCGCCCACCCTGGACGAGGCGATCTTCGCCGCCGTCGGCATCACCGACGACCAGGAGCAGCAGGCCGAGATCGCAGCAGCGCTGATGGGCATGCCGCTCGATGTCGTGCAGGCCGAGGTCAAGAAGCAGGCCCGCACCAACAGCCGCATCACCGCAACCCGCGTGATCGCCGGTGAACAGGGCGCGCAACGTTCCGTGGTGGTCGAGCGCCGCGTCGTCCGCCGTTTCGGCAACGACAAGCGCACCGGCACCTGAGCGCTCGTTTCCTACCCAGACTGTGAAAAGCGGACCGGCCTTGCCGGTCCGCTTTCTGTCTTATGCGGCGCGACTGCCGTACATGCTGGAGATGATCTTCCAGCAGGTCGAGTTGAAGCTGAGCAAGGCCCGGCCGGCTGTGAAGGGCGAAGCCGCGAGATCGGCAAGCTCGGCCTCGGTTGTCTTCGTGAGGTCGATCGTCCCAGTCGATTCGCCGTGGCGGAAAGCCAGATGCGCACCGAACTTCCTGGCGAGCGCCCGCATGGCGTGGTTCTCGGCGCCGGTGGTGATGCGCAGGCGCTTATAGCCCTTCCAGCGCGCTTCCGCGATCAGACGGCGGAACAGTACGGTGCCGACGCCCTGACGGCGCGCGGAAGCCTCCACGCTGAAGGCGACCTCAGGCAGCGAATCATCCTCCGGCGGATGCAGCTCGGCCGCACCGCGGACCATGCCATCGACAATGTAGGCGACGATCACGGTGCCGTCGTCGGCGCAGCGGGCGGCATAACGCTCGATGAAGCTGTCGTCGAGAAAACCGTTGAAACGGTCGTGCCGGCTTGCGGGATCCAGTCTCAGCAGATGGTCGCGCAGGAGCGGCAATTCTTCCTGCTGGATCAAGGTCCGCACATAGCCCGGAGCGGTGCGGACGGTCTCTTCAAGTACCACGTCAAAACTCCTCTTGGTGTCCCTCGAGGAGGCGTTCGAATCCCTAGGCCGCCTATATTGTGCATCGCAACAAGCTTTTCAAGATGCGAGACTGCCCAAGTAAGTGGCACCGGATGCGACTATTTCGTTAACAAAATCAAGGCCCCCCATTCATAGGAGGATGAGCTGCGTCTGGGTCACGATGGCCACAAGCTTGCCGTCCTCGGTTTCCAGCCGGGTGGTCCAGACCTGGGTCCGCCGGCCTCGGTGGACCGGGGTGGCGGTCGCGATCACCGTGGTTCCCTCCCTGGCCCCACCGATGAAGTTGGTCTTGCTTTCCAGCGTCGTGGTGCCTTTGGCGTCGTCCGGCAGGTTGATCACGGTCGCAGCCGCACCGACGGAATCCGCCAGCGCCATCACCGCGCCGCCATGAATGGTGTGATGAAGCGTGCAGAGGTCGGGCCTGACCGTCATCCGCGCCACCACGCGGTCCTTGTCGGCCTCGACGAACTCGACGCCTTTGAGCTCGGCGAACGGCATCTTCATGACTTTAAGTTTCTCGAGCGGCGTCATCGGATCTCCTTCCAATTCCTTGTTGTCTCAACGTGAATTGCTTCGTGCGGCAAAGCAATGACGTCCAAGGTAATGGGCGGGCTGACATCGGCGCCGACATTGTGCATAGGCTGCTCGCATGCGCCACTTCCCCCCGCACCGCATCGTCTGCCTGACCGAGGAGACGGTCGAAACACTCTACCTGCTCGGCGAGCAGGACCGCATCGTCGGCGTCTCCGGACATGCCGGGCGCCCGCCCCAGGTGCGACGGGAGAAGCCACGGGTGTCGGCGTTCGTCTCGGCCGACATCCCAAAGATCCTGGCGCTGGAGCCAGAGCTGGTGCTGGCCTTCTCCGATCTGCAGGCCGGCATCGTCGCAGATCTCGTCCGCGCCGGTGTCGACGTCCACGTCTTCAACCAGCGTGACGTCGCCGGAATCTTGGCGATGGTCCGCACGCTTGGTGCGCTTGTCGGTGCGGCCGAGCGCGCGGAGAACCTCGCGCAAGGTTTTGAGCGACGCCTCGCCGCGATCGCGGCAACGCCCCGGCCCTCGGCGCGGCCGAGAGTCTATTTCGAGGAGTGGGACGATCCGCTGATCTCGGGCATCGGTTGGGTCTCCGAGCTGATCGAAATCGCCGGCGGCGCGGATGTGTTCCCGGAGCTGCGATCGCGGCAGGCGGCGAAGGACCGCATCGTATCGGCGGAGATGGTGCGCGAGGCAGCGCCCGATGTGATCCTCGCCTCGTGGTGCGGCAAGAAGGTCGTCCCTGCCCGTATCCGCGCGCGCGACGGCTGGGGTGAGATTCCGGCGCTGCGCAACAGCCGCATCGTGGAAATCAAGTCGCCGATCATCTTGCAGCCGGGACCGGCAGCGCTGACGGATGGGCTCGATGCGATCGTGATGGCATTGTGGGGGACGTGATCCCTCCGCCGTCATTGCGAGCCAACGGGTCCGCGCGCAGCGCGGCCCGATGACAGGCTCCGCGAAGCAATTCAGGCTGCCTCTGTGGAAGGATTCTGGAATGCTTCGTCGCAAGGGCTCCTCGCGATGACGCCTGTGGAGGCGCCTTTCCTCACGTCACCGCATTGACGACCTGATATTCCGGCCGGCGCCACACTTCGCCTACGATCACCTCCTCGATGATCTCGGCGGCTCGGACGATCTCGTCCTCTCCGACATAAAGCGGCGTGATCCCGAACCTCATGATATCTGGTGCGCGGAAATCACCGATGACGCCTCGGGCAATCAGCGCCTGCATGGCGGCGTAGCCGCCGTCGAAGACAAAGGAGATTTGCGAGCCGCGGCGCTCGTGCGCGCGCGGGGTCACCAATTTCAGAGATGGGCAGCGACGCTCAACTTCGGCGATCAGGAGATCACCGAGCGCCAGCGAACGCGCACGGACCTCACGGATGTCAATCCGATCCCAAATGTCGAGTGAGGCCTCCAACGCCGCCATCGCCAGCACCGGCGGCGTTCCGACACGCATGCGCTCGACGCCGCCGGCCGCCGCATAGGCAAGCTCGAACCCAAACGGTTTGGCATGGCCCATCCATCCCGACAGAGCGGCGCGGACATTGTCGGCGTGGCGCGGCGCAACGTAGAGGAAGGCCGGCGCGCCGGGACCGGCGTTGAGATATTTGTAAGTGCAGCCCGCGGCAAAATCCGCGCCGCAGCCGGAGAGATCGACCGGCAGCGCGCCGGCGGAATGGGCGAGATCCCAGACGGTGACGACGCCGAGCGCACGCGCTTTCGCAGTGAGCTTCGCCATGTCGTGGCGGCGGCCGGTGCGGTAGTCGACCTCGGTGATGTAGAGGACGGCGACCTCCTCCGACAGCGCGGCCTCGATCTCCTCCGGCCACCAGACGTAATCGATGGCCGCGCCCAAGCGTTTCGATCAGGCCTTCGGCCATGTAGAGGTCGGTCGGGAAATTGCCGGTGTCCGACAGGATCACCTTGCGCGACGCGTTCATATCGAGCGCAGCCGCGAGTGCCTGGTAGACCTTGAGCGAGAGCGTGTCTCCGACCATCACGGAGCCAGCCTCGGCGCCGATCAGTCGCGCAATGCGATCGCCGACATGACGCGGTTGGGCATACCAGCCTGCGGTGTTCCAGGCACGGATCAGCTCATTGCCCCATTCGGCCGTGATGACGCGATTGACGCGCTCGGCAACGCCGAGCGGCAGCGCGCCGAGCGAATTGCCGTCAAGATAGATCACACCGTCGGGCAGATGGAACAAAGCCTTGGTGTCGTCGTAGACGCGTAGCTTGGTCATGGCCATCTCTACAAAATCGTACGCACGCGCCAGAGCTCGGGGAATAGCTCGATCTCCAGCATCCGTTTGAGATAGCTGACGCCGCCGGTACCACCGGTGCCGCGCTTGAAGCCGATCACGCGCTCGACCGTTGTCACGTGGTTGAAGCGCCAGCGGCGGAAATAGTCCTCGAAATCGACCAGCTTCTCGGCAAGCTCATAAAGCATCCAGTGCGTCTCCGGCGCCTCGTAGACGATACGCCAGGCCTGGAGTACGCCTTCATTGAAGCTGTGGGTTTCGCGGACGTCGCGGGCCAGCACGGCCGCAGGCATCTTGAGCCCACTACGGTCGGCAAGCCGCAGCACCTCGTCATAGAGGCTTGGGGTCGCGAGCTCGGCTTCGAGCAGCTTCGTCGTTTCCGCATCGTGCGCGTGCGGCTTGAGCATGGCGTGGTTGCGGTTGCCGAGCAGGAATTCGATCAGCCTGTATTGACGTGACTGGAAGCCCGAGGACTGCCCGAGCTGCGAGCGGAAGCGCGTATACTCGCTCGGCGTCATCGTCCGCAGCACGTCCCAGGCGCCATTGAGCTGCTCGAAGATGCGCGACACCCGCGCCAGCATCTTCATCGCGGGCTGCACCTCATCCCCGGCGATGGCGCGGCGGGCGGCGCTGAGCTCGTGGATGGCAAGGCGCATCCACAGCTCCGTGGTCTGATGCTGGATGATGAACAGCATCTCGTCATGGGCTTCCGAGAGCGGATGCTGCGCGCCGAGAATCGCATCCAGCGCCAGGTAGTCGCCGTAGGACATGCGCCGGGCGAAATCCGTCTCCGCGCCTTCGCTTGCAGGATCGTAATCGCTGGACGTCATGATAAGTCCTCTCGATCCATCTTCCCTCGCCTCGTCAGTCGAGGCCGATCAGACGCGCGGTGATCGGCGACGACGGATCCTTAAGCCCGTCGATCACGGTAAAATGGTTGAGCCCGGGATCGATGACGAGGTGCGTCGGCACGTCGAAACCGGTCCAGACGTTGGCCATCAGGTCGGATTGGCGGATGAATTCAGGGCGCTCGTTACCGCCGACCCAGGCCGTCACAGGCGACTGCCCCCGCGGCAGATGCAGCGCCGCGCTCTCGAGCGTCGCCTCCTGCATGGTCATGCGCAGCGTCTCGTTCATCCTTGTCTTCAAAAGCGGCCGCAGATCGTGCAGGCCGCTGATCGAGAGCGTGCCGGCAATACGATCGTAGACGGCGGGCTCGAGCCGGCTGTCGTCGCACAGCATGCGCGTGACGAGATGGCCGCCGGCGGAATGGCCGGCGAGCCGGATCGGCCCTGGCACCAGCGAGGCCGCCTTTGCGACCGCGGCGGTGATCTCGGCAGTGATGTCGGAGATGCGTGCGGCCGGTGTCAGCGTGTAGCTCGGCAGCGCCACGGCCCAGCCATGATGCCTTGCGCCTTCGGCAAGATCGGTCCAGGCTGATTTATCAAAGCGCATCCAGTAGCCGCCATGCACGAACACGACGAGGCCCTTGCTGTCGCCGTCGGGCAGGATCAGGTCGAGGCGCTGCCGCTCACCGGCGCCGTAGGCGACGTCGGGACGAAAATCCCTCAATCCCGCACGGTAAGCCGCCGCCCGCTCCGCCCACAGCGCCGGCATTTTGTCCGAGCCGGGGATATGGGTCGAATTGGCATAAGCATCATCCCAATCGCGCATCGTAATTTCCTCGGCGGATTTAAGGCCCCTGCAACGGACCCCAGTCTGCCACCGGCAAGGCCGCCATCCTAGCCTTTATTTTAAGCTTAAAGGATTGATCCGCGCCCGTGTCTCGGACAGCGGACCGCATCGGCAAGGTATGTCCTTTGCCCTGAGGAGCCGCCGTCACATTAAGTGACTGCGAGCGCAGCGAAGCGAATCCAGAATCGCTCCGCGGCGGCAGTCTGGATTGCTCCGTCGCTTCGCTCCTCGCTGACGGCAGAGAGGGCAAGCGGTTGCTTACGCCTTCTCCACTCCGCACCACTCCGCGATGAACAGCGCCATCGCCTTGGTGGACTTCTTCAGCGACTCCAGCTCGACAAACTCGTTGAAGCCGTGCATCTCGCCGCCGCTCGCGCCGAAGCACAGGCTCGGGATGCCATGATTGAGGCCGTAGAAGCGGGTATCGGTAAGTGCAGTGAAGACGAGGTCCTCGACTGCGCCACCGTAGACCTTATTGAAGGCCTTGCCGAACGCGGCCTCGGGTGCGGCAGCGTCAGTCAGTTCATACCCCTCCGACAGGAAGCCCGACCATTCGATCTCCGGCGGGTTGTTGGCGAGGAAGCGGTGGTTGCGCGCAGCGGCCGCGACGCATGCCAAAATCTCCTTCTGGTGCTCGGCGATCGACCAGCCCGGCAACACGGCAATCCGGCAGTCGACGTCGCACCAGGCCGGCACGCTAGAGGCCCAATCGCCGCCCTTGATGATGCCGGGATTGAAATTGATTGGATGGTTGAGCGTCCTGAAGTGACGGTCGGCTTTGGCGCGCTCGTTCCATTCGATCTCGAGTTTTTGTAGGGCCTGGATCAAATGATAGGCCGCCATGATTGCGTTCGCGCCGGAACCGGCGAAGGCAACGTGGGTCGGATGGCCCTTCACGCGCAGGCGAAACCAGATCACGCCAACCTGAGAGCGCACCATCTTGCCGCCGGTCGGCTCCGGGATGAAGCAGGCATTGGCGCGGTAGCCGCGCTGAAGCGTCGAGAGCGCGCCGACGCCCGTGCTCTCCTCCTCGATCACGGACTGGAAGTGGATCCGCGCCGTAGGCTTCAAGCCCGCGGCTTTGATCGCATCCAGCGCGTAGAGCGCACCGATCGTGCCCGACTTCATGTCGCAGGCACCCCGGCCGAACATCTTGCCGTCCTTGATGACGGGCGAGAACGGCGGCGTATCCCACAATTCCAGCGGACCTGCCGGCACCACGTCGCAGTGCCCCTGGAGGATCAGCGATTTTCCAACGTTGGTTTGCGGACGGTAGGTGCCCACCACCGAACGCGCTTTCGAAAAATCATGCTCGATCGGGCCAAAACCGCGCAGATCCTTGAGATCGTCGACATTGATGTGCCAGTCGTCGACCTCATAGCCGCGTTCGCGCAGGAGATCGCCGATCATGTCCTGGCACGGTCCCTCCGCTCCGCGGGTCGAGGGGATCGCGACGAAATCGCGGGTGGTCGCAAGCTGGACTTCGAAGCCGGCGTCGACGGCGTCAAGAATCCTCTGCTGCGTCTCGGCGTTCATCAGGCAACTCCAATCGGGCGTTCAGATCATCGATGGAGCGCAAGCTAGCCGATTTCAGCCGTTCGGGTACTGTACAAAATAAGCATCCCGCAATGCATCTTCGAGCAGCCGGCCTTCGAAGTAGCCATTCAACGTCGCAGGCCGGCTGACGCCGTCGAGCAAACGCGGACACGGCTCGGGCGCGCCGAGCACCGTGCGCACCGGGATGCGCTCGGCATAGATCGGGAGTTCGTAGTCCTCATCGTCATCGGCCACGCCCTTGGCACGGATCTTGGCCGAGGCCTCCTCGATCGCCATCGCGATGAAGGAGGTCGCCCTGGTCTCCTGCGCGGTGCTCTGACGCAGGCCCGCGGTGCGGCCCGGGAAGAAGCGGTCGACCATCGCGATCACGGCGCGCTCCTTCTCCTCGCGGTCGGTGACGAGATAGGCGGTGCCGAACGCCATCACCGCGCGGTAATCGGCGGAGTGATTGAAGCCGCAGCGCGCCAGCACGAGACTGTCGAGATGGGCTACCGTCAGGCAGACGCGCTCGCCCCTGGTCTGATTGCGCAGCATGCGGCTGGCGCTGCTCCCATGCCAGTACAGCTTCGTTCCTTCGCGCCAGAAGAAGGTCGGCGTGCAATAGGGCTGACCGTCGATCACATAGGACACGTGGCAGAGCATCGAGGAATCCAGGATGCGGTGAACGGTCGCGTGATCGTAGAAGCCGCGGTCATGACGGCGCTTCACCTGGTTGCGCGCTGATGTCGGATAGGAGTTTGAGTTTTCAACCTGGCTCACGGCCACACCTCGGAGATTGGAACAATTCGGAGAGTTGTAGCCGTGGATTTGGTCTGCGATAGTGCCAATTCCATGCGAAAATTTCCGACCAATTCTCCCTCGCCGGCCAAGGCCGAGCTGCCGCTCGACCTTACCGGTCCGCACATCACGGCCAGGGCCTCCGCGGCGCACCGGCTCTACCAGGCGCTGTGCGAGACGATCGTCTCCGGTCTCGTCAGGCCTGGCGAGCCATTGCCGCCCTCACGGACACTGGCGCAGCAGACCGGCTTGCGCCGCAACGCCGTCGTCACTGCCTATGAGCGGCTGATCGCCGACGGTTTTGCCGAGGCAACCGTCGGCTCCGGCACCTTCGTCGCCGCGCGCATCCCTGCACGAGCAGCCGAGGCGAACAAACCCAAGGCGGTTGTCGAAGCGCCGCAGCATGGCGCGTTCGCGCTCGGCTGCACCCATATCGACGAGCGCGCCGTGCAGCGCTTCCGCGCCTTCGTGGGCCGGCGCATGCGCGCATTCGGATCCGAGCATCTGCATTATGGCGATCCCCGCGGCAGTCGCGAGCTGCGTGCGGCAATCGCCGATCACCTGTTGTCGACGCGAGGGCTGCGCTGCGATCCCGATCAGATCATGCTCACGTCCGGCACGCTGCATGCGCTGCGCATCGTGCTGAGCGCGATCCTTAGGACGGGCGACCAGGTCTGGTGCGAGGACCCCGGCTATCCGATCGCGCGCCGGACGATCGGACATTGCGGATATCGCACCGTACCCATTCCGGTCGACGCGCACGGGCTGCACGTCGCCAAAGGTCGTTCGGCGGCGCCGTCTGCGCGCGCGGCCTATGTCACGCCGTCGCACCAGTTTCCGCTGGGCGTCCAGATGTCGATGCCACGGCGGCTCGAACTGCTGCACTGGGCAAAGCAGGCCGGCGCCTTCGTGTTGGAGGACGATTACGACAGCGAGTTCCGCTATGACGGCGCGCCGCTGATGTCGCTCGCCGGGATCGATCACCTCCAGCGCGTGATCTACCTGGGCACCTTCGCCAAGACCTTGTTTCCGGGCCTGCGCATCGGCTATTGCGCGCTGCCCGAGCGCCTGATCGCGGACGTGACGGCTGCACGGGCTGCGCTCGACCGCTTTCCCGGCACGCTGATGGAAGGCGCGGTGGCCGACATGCTCAATTCCGGCGCCTTCGCCGCGAACCTGAAGCGGGTGCGAAAGCTCTATCGCGAGGCGCGTGATGCGCTGGCGGAGACATTGGAAGCGAAATCGGACAGGACGCTATCGGTGCCGGTGCCGTCGCAAGGGTTGCATCTTGTCGCACGGTTCGATCCCTCGGTCGATCCGTCGCGCGCGGCCGAGGCCAAGCGGGCCGCCGGCGCGGAAGGCTGGCTCCTGGCCGACACCTATTCGCTCGCGCGTCCCCTGCCCGGTTTCGTGCTTGGATTTTCAGGGCATACGGTTCCGCAACTGGTGGCCTCTGCCGAACGGCTGGCGCGCGAGTCGCGCGCTATCTTGTGCGCGAGGAGCTCAGCCCGGCAGGCGTAACGAAGCTTCGCCTATCAGAATCGCCTCCAGCTCCCTAGATTGCGGCATCGACGCCGGACTTCAATCATGCTGCTACACCGCGCGACCTGCCTTTCGCTCCTGATGTCCCTCGCGCTCGCCTCCACGGCGCGCGCAACAATGGTCGGCCGCGAACAGGACATCGTGGACCTCAAGCTCGGCCAGCGCGTGCAAGTGGATGACGGAACTTGCCCCGCCGGACAGGTCAAGGAAGTGCGCGGCGCGAGGATGACCGACAAAGGCGTTTCACGGACCAGCACCTGCGTGCCACGATACGGTCCGAAAACCAAATAATCTGAACGTCACTTCGCCGGATCGAACATGCACTGCAAGGTCGGCTTGGCGATTTTGGTGAAGGTCGGGCCGATTTCGCCCTGCTTGGACGTCGGCACCCAGTCGGTCTCGATCGTCGGCACGCCGGTCTCGCTGATGCCGCGCAGCAGCGCCTCACGCAAGTCGCGGTCCTCGACGACGGCAGCGGCATGGTCGTGCAGGCAACCGCAGACCTCCTCCGGGTGCTCCCAGCGCCCGAGCATGCGCGGCGCACACTGACGCACGAATTCGGCACGGGCATCCGGCAGCCTGGAGGGAGCGCGCACCTGCGCCGCAGCGGCGCTGAGCGTCAGAACGGACATGAACGCTGCGGCGCAGAAACGAGCAATCATGATGGCCTTTGCCGGCAATTTTTCTTGTTGGCGATCAGAAGCGCGTGGCGACTACGATCGGCTGCGGTGCCGTGATCGTCAGCGACGAACCGGTGTACTGGAAGGTGCCGACACCGGGAACACTGCCATCCGGCGAGCCCGCGAACGAGGAACCGGCAAGCACGAAGCCGAAGGCAAGAAGCTGAGCGCGCGCATGGTCTTGTCTCCGAATCGGTGGCCGCCGGTGCCGTCGTTGTGAAGCTGATAACCATGGGTGGTTTCGTGCGTGATGCGCCAAAAGCGGAAAATGGTTTCATCTTTCGTGAGAATTGTTTCGTCGTGTCCGGCACGACGAAACATTCGCCGGAAAATCCCAATCTTTTCAGGTGGGTCGCGCCATGGCCCAGACCTCGCAGTCGTCAGTGAGTGAAGAACTCACCGCACTTCTGGACGCTTGCGTCCGCTGGTCCCCACGGCATGATCGGCACGGTCGAGGTCGAGTTCTTCGGTGAACCCTCGATTAGTTTGTCCGAATAGACCATGTAGACCAGCACGTTGCGCTTGGCGTCACAGCCGCGCACGATCTGCATCTTCTTGAAGAATAGCGAGCGGCGCTGGCGGAACATGTCGTCGCCCTGCTCCATCTTGTTCTTGAACTTGATCGGGCCGACCTGGCGACAGGCCAGCGAGATGTCCGAGACCTCCTCGGCAAGGCCGAGCCAGCCCTTGAAGCCGCCCTTCTCCGGCACGGTGAAGTGACAGGCGACGCCCTCGACCTCGGGGTCGTCGAGGCCGTACGTCGCGAGCTTGTCGTTCGGGCTCATCCATTTGAATACGGTCGAGCGGCGGAAGATCAGATCCGGCTCGTCGGCAGCAAGGGCGGGCGCCGCGCAAACCGTCAGAGCCAGGAGGAATAAAGCGAGGCCCTTCAAACGGATGCCGAAAAGACCGTCGAAACGAGATGACATGAAGTTCTCCGGTAACAAGTCCCCGCAATGTAGGCATCAGGCGGCCGGTCAGGAAGACGAGCGGCCAGTTGGCACGGCCGCCGTTTACCGCTCTGTGAGGCTTTTTTGCTACGCGTTGAACAAAAGTAGCTGACGGCAGAACCACCTTAAGGGTGAACGCGTATCCCTTTTGCGAGACTAACGATTGATTTGGGTTGTGGATTCGAGGATGAACAGCGTGAACGGGTCCGGTTTTGCTGCCAAGCCAACGCGGATTTGGCGGATCGCCATTTTGACGGCGGCGGGTGCGATCGGGACGGCAAGCCAGGCTGACGCAGCGTTTTATTATTGGACGGATTATTCTGATGGGTCCTATTACGCCCGACAGGATCGGCTTCCCGAAATACCGCGCCAGAAGCCGCCGAAGCGCGGCACGGCGGGCAAGAAGGAGATCGTCGCTGAGAAGGAAGCCGGCACCAAGCCGCAAGGACCGCTCGTCATCGTCGTCTCGATCGACCGGCAGAAGGTGACGGTCTACGACAGCAAGGGCGTGTTCGCGGAATCTCCGGTATCGACGGGCATGAAGGGCCATTCGACGCCGATGGGTGTGTTCAGCGTCATCCAGAAGCACAAATTCCACCATTCCAACATCTACAGCGGCGCCCCGATGCCGTACATGCAGCGGATCACCTGGTCTGGCGTCGCCATGCATGCCGGCGTGCTGCCGGGCTATCCGGCCTCGCATGGCTGCATCCGCATGCCAATGGCGTTCGCGGTGAAGATGTGGAACTGGACCAGGATGGGCGTGCGTGTGATCGTCGCGCCCGGCCAGATGTCGCCGCAAAGCTTTTCGCATCCGCTGCTCGCCTCGGTGCGCGTAGCGCCGCAACCCGCCGCCAGCCTCGCGCCGCAGATCAACGCCAGCGACAAAGCCGATAAGGGCGCGGCGCAAACCAAAGTCAGCGAAGCCAGGCCGGCCGAGACGAAGACCGCGAGTGCAGACAGCGTGCTCGAGCTGCGCGCGTCCGTCGGCCACACCGTGATGTCGGATGTGACTACCGGCAATGCGCCCGCCCGCGAGGAAGCGGCTGCGCCGGCCGACAAGATCACGACCAAGACCGCCGAGGCATCTGACGCGGCCAAGCCGCAGTCCGAAGAAACCGCCAAGCCCGCGAACATGGACGCAAAGCCCATTGAGGCCGCAGAAGCGCCCAAGGCTTCGACAGTGAGCGACGACAAGCTCGGCGCTGCCAAGACCGAAGCTGCCGATTCCCGGAAGAAGCCTGATGCTCCGGCACTCGCCACCTCGGCGGACGCGGACAAGGACGAGACCCGCGTTGCCGATCCGGCACCTGCGGCGAAGCCGGATGCGCCGCGGCGGGCCGGCCAGATCGCCGTTTTTATCAGCCGCAAGGATTCCAAGCTCTACGTGCGACAGAACTTCGCGCCGTTGTTCGAGGTGCCCGTCGTGATCGCCCCGAGCGACCGGCCGCTCGGCACGCACGTCTTCACAGCCGAAGTCGATAAGACCGATTCCAACGCGCTGCATTGGTCGGTGGTGTCGCTGCCGATCTCCGTCCGCGCCGCTGCGCGCGATGACGACGGACGCGTGTCACGCCGCCAGCGTGGCGCTGCCGTGATCCCCGTTGCCGCAAGGCCGGTGGTCACGCCGGACAGCCCGACTGAGGCCCTCGACCGCATCTCAATTCCGGCCGACACCATGGCGAAGATCAACGAGATGCTGACATCAGGTGGCTCGATCATCGTCTCCGACCAGGGCATCAACCAGGGCGAGACCGGCGAAGGCACCGACTTCATCGTCCGCCTTTACTAGCGCTTTCATTAGCGAGAGCGTTTTGAGCGAAGTGGAGACCGCTTCGCGCAAAGCAAACGCGTCAAACGTCTAGTGCTTCGCCGCGACCGATAACACGGGTGTTGACGAGTGAGATTGCAGCGGCGGAGTAACATGCACCCCTGATCATTTCGGGGGACGGCGTCATGATGAACCGCAGGACCATGCTCGGCGCGCTTGCAGGCGCACTCGTGCCAATGACGCGCGCGTTTGCCGACGGCGGCATGAGCCGGATCTCGGCCTATGCCTTCTCCTTCCCCGCATTGTCCGGCGAGAACATCCGCCTTGCCGCGTACACCGGCAAGCCGCTGCTGGTGGTGAACACCGCTTCGCTCTGCGGCTATACCCCGCAATATGCAGGCCTTCAGGAGCTCTGGGACGAGTTTCGCGAGCGCGGGCTCACCGTGATCGGCGTGCCCTCCAACGATTTCGGTGGCCAGGAGCCCGGCGGCGCCAGCGAAATCTCCGAGACGGCCCACCACCAATACGGCGTTTCCTTCCCGATCACAGCCAAGTCCGTCGTGATCGGATCGAAAGCGCACCCCTTCTACAAATGGGCCGCCGACGCGCGGCCGCGAGAAGTTCCGAAGTGGAACTTCCACAAATATCTGACCGGCCGTGACGGCTATATCGCCGAGGTCTTTGCGTCCGCCGTCGCGCCGACCGATACGCGGGTCAAAATGGCCATTGCCAAGGCGCTGGCCGACACTTGATGCCAGTTGCGCCCCATCCCGTTGGGCACAATTGTGGCGGGGCATCAAACAGCCGTTGCAATGGCGAGGGCCCACCCTCTAGGCTAGGATCGTTTGGGGCGGGACGGTTTTGCCGCGGAAAAGGCGCGGCGGAACAACGGGATCAATCTCGAGGACAACACCATGCGTGTGGCGGCAGGACTGATTTTGGCAAACGCGATGTCTCTAGGCATGACCGGCGCGGCGTGGTCGCAGACCGCCGCAAAACCGGCGGCCACCACCCAAGCAGCACCGGCGATACCGGCCGCTTCCGCGCCGGCGGCTGCGCCGGCACCCGCTCCCGCAGTAGCTGCCGCGCCAGCGGGCTTCGTTAACCCGCCGCCACCGAAACAGGCGCCGCAGCCGCCGCGTGCAGCCTGCAGCACGCCGGGCGCGCTCGGTGTCGCCCGCACCGTCGAGATCGACACCACCGGCGGCCCCGGCTTCGGCTTCGAGCATTTCAAGGAGCTCGACTTCCTGCGCGACCACGAGGTGGTGCTGACCTTCGACGACGGCCCCTGGCCCAAGAACACGCCCGCCGTGCTGAAGGCACTCGCCGACGAGTGCACCACCGGCATCTTCTTCTCCATCGGCAAGCACGCGACCTACGAGCCGGAGATCCTGAAGCAGGTCTATGCGGCCGGCCATACCGTGGGCAGCCACACCTGGTCGCATGCCAACCTCAACAACAAGAAGCTCAACGAAGCGCAGCGCAAGGAAGAGATCGAGAAGGGCCTCTCCGCGGTGAAATGGGCGCTCGGCGGCATCTCGCCTTCGCCTTTCTTCCGCTTCCCTGCGCTCCAGCATCCGCCGGAGATGGTCACCTATCTCGGCAACCGCAACATCGGAATTTTCTCCTGCGACATCGATTCGTTCGACTTCAAAGCCTCCAAGCCTGAGAAGGTGGTCGAGACCGTGATGAAAAAGCTCGACACCAAGGGCAAGGGCATCATCCTGATGCACGACTTCCAGAAGCACACCGCCGAAGCTTTGCCCGAGCTGCTCAAGCGCCTGAAAGCCGGCGGCTACAAGGTTGTGGCGATGCGCGCAAAATTCCCGGCCTCGACGCTGCCCGAATATGACCAGGAGCTGCTCAAGGACGTCAAGCTGCCGACGGTGAGCCAGCGCCCGGTCAATTCCGTGGTGACGACCGTTTCCGAATAGACGGCAATTGTCTTTCCGGTTTGAAGGCTACGTCATCGTCTCCGCGGACGGCATGCTCGCCGACGCCGCGCATGTGATGCCGGACAGCCTGAAGTTCGAGGGCGACAAGCTGTTCTTCGAGCAGGCGCTCGATCGCGCGGCGCTGATCGTGCACGGCCGCAACTCGCACGAGCACCAGCCGAACTCGCCCAAGCGCAAGCGACTGATCCTGACCCGCAAGATCAGGGCACTAACCGCCGATCCTGAAATGCCGAACGCGACATTGTGGAATCCTGGTCACGCCAGCTTCGCGGAAGCTTGCGCCTTCGCCGACGTCGCTTCCGGCACGGTCGCGATCATCGGCGGCCCGATGGTGTTCGACATGTTCATGGACCGCTACGACACGTTCTGGCTGTCGGAAGCGCCGCATGTCCGACTGCCCGGCGGCGAAGGCTGTTTTAGCAGCGTGCCCCAGCGGACGCCGCACGAGGTGCTCGCCTCGCACGGAATGAAGCCCAGCGCGCCGTATCTGCTCGATGCGGCACATGATGTCACCGTCACGCCGTGGCGGCGGGGATAGCTCAAGATCAAGGTGCGCATCGCCGCTGTGAGCCAGGCCTGCCCTCAGGGAACAACAATCGCCGCGGCCCGTGCCCGTCATCGCGCCCGCTCCTGCGTCTCTGGCGATGGCTCAATGTGCCAAGAGTTTCAACAATCCGGAAATCGGCTTGCGCGGCAGATTCGCGTGCGCGAGTGTTGGAGTCTGAGAGAGCAGCGCCGAATGGCGACGGTGCGGCGGAGTTACGACGTTCCTCATCCCGAGCCTGTTTAATGCGGCGTGAACCGGCGAGGCCAAAGCTCCTTCCCACACGAGCGAAAAATTAGAACTTCTCTGTTATGCAGATCGCATATGGCGACTTCATTCCGCTCTCTGGCGATACCCCGGCCCTTCATTAAGGACAAAGAGATCATGAGTTCGATTTTTTCTCCCCTCTCCTGCCGGAAGTTTCTCGGCGCCATCGCGCTCCTGGTGTCGCTGACCTTTCTGTCAGTGATGTCGCCGTCATCGGCCTACGCGATCGATCTGCCGACCGACGACGAGCAGGACGTGCTGGTCCGCACGACGCTGATGACCTTCAACGATGCCAACATCACTGGCAACTACTCGGTCCTGCTTGCCAAGGGCTCGAGGCAGTTCCAGGAACAAATGACGGCCGAGAAACTGGGGGCCGCGTTCGAATCCTTCCGCAGCAAGAAGCTGTTCTTCGAGGGGATCGTCACCGACGACTACGAATCACAGCAGAAGGCCAAGCTCGATTCGGAAGGTGCGCTCGTCCTCGCCGGCGAGTTCAAGAACGACGAGGTCCGGGTCAAGTACAAGCTGCGTTTTGCCCAGAACGACAATGCCTGGAAGGTCATCGGCATCGACGTCGATGCCAAGAAACACCGACAAGAAACACTGACAAGAAACACTGACAAGAAACCCCTGACAAGAAGCCGAGACGGGAAATCCTAAGCGGCGATCCGGCGCGGCTGCCAAGAGGAGGCTGCTTCGATGTCGACGAGCGATACTCCATCGACGTCCAAATCCTTTTGGCGCCGTGGCCTCGCCGGCTTTCTCGACTTCCTGACGGTGTTCTTCGTCGGCGGCTACTCCATCGGGGCCGCCACTGGCGAAACGACGACGGACGGTTTCAGCCTGCACGGCGCATCCGCTCTTGTGCTGTTTGCCCTGATCACCCTGTACTTCTATCTTGGCTGGAAGGTGCTGGGTGGCACGCTCTGGCAGCGCATCCTTGGGGCGCGTTAGGACATAGTCTGGAAAAGTGCGAAGCGGTTTTCCGAAAAGATCATGCTTAAACGACAAGCTAAAGCGCGGTGATGATTCATCCCAATCTCATCACGCTTTTAGGGTGCGGGTTGGCGTCAGCATAATCCACCCTACAGCACCGCGCGGAGCGGCGGTCATACCCTGCCCTACACGTCCCCGTAGGCCGCTTCGGCCGGACGTGTGGTTCGGCCGTAGCCGATGATCATGCACAGTGCGCCGATGATCGACAGGTTCTTCAGCGCGTCGATCACCACCTTGGCGTTGTCGGGCGGCGCCTGGTTCCAGAAGTCATCGAACAGCACGGTCGCAACCGCGATGTAGATGATCAGCAGCATCGCGAAGAATCGCGCGCCAAAATTCAGCGCAATCATCAGCCCGGCGATGACCTCAAGTCCTCCGACCGCGATCGCCAAAAGTTGCGGCGTGGTCATGGCGGTCGCGGTCTCGACCTGCTTGGCGTAAGGCGCAATCATATCGGGCACCATGATCTTGGTGGCGATGAAGTCCGCCGTCGCCTGGATGGCGAACAGCTTGGACGCGCCCGTGTAGATGAACAGTACGGCGAACAGGATCCGCCCGAAAGTCACGAACGCTGGCATGATCGGCCTCTTGGCAAGAGCGCTAAGCACGGGATGCGCGAGGGATTATGAAGAGTCCGCTTGAGGTTTTCAAACAGGGAAATGGAGAACCGCGACGAATTCAAATAAGCCGCGCGACCGGTGCCCCTCCTCCCCTGTCGGAGAAGGATGTGCATCTTTCGCGCAGATCGACCCTTACGTAAACAACGTTGGCTGCTGCCTCGCCGCGCGCTCCTGCGCTTCCACCACCGCGACCGCGGTCATGTTGAGGATGCCACGTGCGGTCACCGACGGCGTGAGGATATGCGCCGGCCGTGCCGGGCCGATCAGGATCGGGCCGACCGGGAGCGCGTCCGCCAGCGACTTGATCATCTGGTAGGCGACGTTGGCGGTATCCAGGCTTGGCATGATCAGGATGTTAGCCTCGCCCTCGAGCTTGGAGTGCGGAAGTACCATTTTCCGCGCAGCCGCTGAAAGCGCGGTGTCGCCCTGCATCTCCCCATCGGCCTCGATCTCGGGATGCTTCTCCTTGAGAAGCTGGGTCGCCCGGCGCATCTTGCGCGAGGAATCGGTATCGTAACTGCCGAAATCCGAATGCGAGACGAAGGCGATCTTCGGCTTGATGTTGAAACGCTGTACGTGGACCGCCGCGAGCGAAGCGATCTCGGCAAGCTCTTCCGCGCTCGGATTTGGGCGCACCTGCGTATCCGCGATGAAAAATGCGCCCTTGCTGGTGATCAGCAGTGCCAGCGCGGCGTAGTCGCTGACGCCGGCTGAGAAGCCGATGATCTCGCGGACATGGCGCAGATGACTCATATAGCGACCTTCGACGCCGCAGAGCATGGCGTCGGCCTCCCCGCGCACCACCGCAAGTGCCGCGATCACCGTGTTGTTGGTGCGCACCACCGTGCGCGCCGCGTCGGGTGTCACACCGCGGCGGCCTGCGACCTCGACATAAGACTGCACATAGGAACGGTAGCGCGGATCGTCCTCGGGATTGATGAGGTCGAAATCCTTGCCGGCCTTGATCAACAGGCCGAACCGCTTGATGCGCGCCTCCACCACCGAGGGGCGGCCGACCAGGATCGGCCGCGCCAGCTTCTCCTCCAGCACCACCTGGGTGGCGCGCAGCACACGCTCGTCCTCGCCTTCGGCGTAGATCACGCGCACCGGCTGAGTCTTGGCCTTGGCGAACATCGGCTTCATGACGAGGCCGGAGCGGAAGGCGAAGCGCTCGAGCAGCGCGGTGTATTCATCGAAATTGGTGATGGGCCGCGTTGCGACGCCCGATTGCATCGCCGCCTTCGCCACCGCCGGCGCGATGCGCAAGATCAACCGCGGATCGAACGGGCTCGGGATCAGCGAGCCCGGGCCAAAACCCTGCGTCTCGCCGGTGTCAAAACCCTGCGCGACTGCATCCGACGGCGCCTCGCGCGCGAGCTGCGCAATCGCCTCGACGGCCGCGTGCTTCATCTCCTCGTTGATGGCGCTGGCACCGACGTCGAGCGCGCCACGGAAGATGAAGGGAAAGCACAGGACGTTGTTGACCTGGTTCGGATAATCGGAGCGGCCGGTGCAAATCATGGCGTCAGGGCGCACCTTGCGCGCCTCCTCCGGCATGATCTCCGGCACGGGATTGGCGAGCGCCATGATCAACGGCTTGTTGGCCATCGCCTCGGCCATCTCCGGCTTGAGCACGCCGGGCGCGGACAGGCCGATGAAGATGTCCGCGCCGCCGATGACGTCGGCAAGCGTTCGCTTGTCGGTCTTCTGCGCATAGACGGCCTTCCAGCGGTCCATCGAGGTGTTGCGGCCCTCGTGCACCAGGCCGTCGATGTCGCAGACCCAGATGTTCTTGCGCTGCGCGCCCATCGACACCAGGAGATTCAGCGTCGCGATTGCCGCGGCCCCTGCTCCCGAGGCCACGATCTTGACGTCGGACAGTTTCTTGCCGTTCAACCTGAGGCCGTTGGTGATGGCGGCAGCGACGATGATGGCGGTGCCGTGCTGGTCGTCGTGGAAGACCGGGATCTTCATGCGCTCCTTCAAGCGCGTTTCGATCTCGAAGCATTCCGGTCCGCGGATGTCTTCCAGATTGATGCCGCCGAAGGTTGGCTCGAGCGCCGCCACGGTCTCGACCACGCGGTCGATGGTATCGGCGGCGATCTCGATGTCGAACACGTCGATGCCGGCGAATTTCTTGAACAGGACCGCCTTGCCCTCCATCACCGGCTTGGAGGCCAGGGGGCCGATATTGCCGAGGCCGAGCACGGCGGTGCCGTTCGAGACCACGGCGACCAAATTGGCGCGGGTGGTGAGCGAGGCGGCCTCGGCGGGATTCTTGGCGATTTCGGTGCAGGCGGCGGCGACGCCCGGAGAATAGGCCAGCGCGAGATCGCGCTGGTTGGCAAGCGGCTTGCTCGCCTGGATCTCGAGCTTTCCGGGCCGCGGCAGACGGTGATAGGCGAGCGCCGCCTGGTGGAGATCATCAGAATAGGACGACATGCGGTGTCTCGCCTCGCGTTACCGGCCTCAAACCAAATTGTCCCGACCGGCCGCCTCGGGCGGTATTCCGGGTCGTGGAAACCGGATGAAGCACGGCCGGCGCCTCAGTGGCAACATCCGATTGCAACCTTACTCTTTCGCCCGACGAATCGCCGGCTACGCCGCCATCGGCGTTCTCTATGCAAGGCTCCAAGACAAGGCTCCAACACGCGGATGCCCGGGACAAGCCCGGGCACCCGAAGTTGTAGACGTCGATCGACTCACTTCTGCGGCAGGTTTACCCGGATGTGCAGCTCGCGCAGCTGCTTGGTGGTGGCCTCCGACGGCGCGCCCATCAGGAGGTCCATGGCCTGCTGGTTCATCGGGAACAGCGAGATCTCGCGCAAATTCGTGGTGCCACAGAGCAGCATCACGATGCGGTCGACGCCCGCGGCCATGCCGCCATGCGGGGGCGCGCCGTACTGGAAGGCCCGGTACATGCCGCCGAAGCGGTCGACGACTTCCTGCTCGCCGTAGCCGGCGATCTCGAACGCCTTCACCATTGCTTCCGGCACGTGGTTGCGGATGCCGCCCGAGGCGATCTCGTAGCCGTTGCAGGTGATGTCGTACTGGAACGCCTTGATGGTCAGCGGGTCCTGGTCCTTCAGCGCGTCGAGGCCGCCCTGCGGCATCGAGAACGGGTTGTGCGAGAAGTCGACCTTCTTGTCGTCCTCGTTGTACTCGTACATCGGGAAGTCGACGATCCAGGCGAGCTCGAACCGCTCCTTGTCCGTGAGGTTCAACTCCTCGCCAACCTTGTTGCGGGCAAGACCCGAAAACTTCCAGAACTTGTCGGGATCACCGGCGACGAAGAAGGCGGCATCGCCTTCCTTCACGCCGAGCTGCGCGCGGATCGCGGCGGTGCGTTCGGGACCGATGTTGTTCGCGAGAGGACCGGCGCCCTCGCCGCCCTCACGCCACATGATGTAGCCGAGGCCGGGCTGGCCTTCGCCTTGCGCCCAGGAATTCATGCGATCGCAAAACGCGCGGCTGCCGCCGCCCGGCGCCGGGATCGCCCAGACCTGGCTCTTGCGGTCCTCGAGCATGCGCGCAAAGACCTTGAAGCCGGAGCCGCGGAAATGTTCGGAGACGTCCTGCATCTCGATGGGGTTGCGCAGGTCCGGCTTGTCGCTGCCGTATTTGCGCAAGGCTTCGGCGAACGGAATCCTGCGCCAGCCCTTGGTCACCGGCTTGCCCTTGGCAAATTCCTCGAACACGCCGGTGATGACCGGCTCCATCGCAGCGAACACGTCGTCCTGCGTGACGAAGCTCATCTCGACGTCGAGCTGGTAGAACTCGCCGGGCAGACGGTCGGCACGCGGGTCCTCATCGCGGAAGCAGGGCGCAATCTGGAAGTAACGGTCGAAGCCGCTCATCATCAGCAGCTGCTTGTACTGCTGCGGCGCCTGCGGCAGCGCGTAGAATTTTCCCGGATGAATGCGCGAGGGCACCAGGAAGTCGCGCGCGCCTTCCGGCGAGGATGCGGTCAGGATCGGGGTGTTGAATTCGAAGAAGCCCTGCTCCTTCATGCGACGTCGCATGGAGTCAATGATCGACACGCGCGTCATGATGTTCTGGTGCAGCTTCTCGCGGCGCAGATCGAGGAAGCGGTACTTCAGGCGGATGTCTTCAGGATATTCCTGGTCGCCGAACACCGGCAGCGGCAAGTCGCCGGCCGGACCCAGCACCTCGATCTCGCTGACGTAAACTTCGATCTTGCCGGTCGGCAGATCGTCATTGTCGGTACCTTCGGGGCGCCGGCGGGCCTTGCCGTCCATCCGCACCACAAATTCCGAACGCAGCTTCTCGGCCAGCGAGAATGCCGGCGAGTCCGGGTCGACCACACACTGGGTCAGACCGTAATGGTCGCGCAGATCGATGAACAGCACGCCGCCATGGTCGCGAACGCGATGGACCCAGCCCGAGAGGCGAACCGTTTCGCCGATGTTGCTCTCGCGGAGCGCGCCGCATGTATGTGACCGGTAGCGATGCATGGTCGTCCCAAATTCAATGTCGGAGGAAGCGAATCGAACGGCCTGTAACTGCCGGTCCGAAGTTGCGGCAGGGTTTACCCGACGAGGCCCAAAGCGGCAACCAAGGGAACGGCCTGATTCGGACCAGATGCGCCCATTTTTGGCTTATCTGGGGTCCAACCTTTGCCATCAGGCGTTCCAGCCCTATCTTGAGGTCATGACGGTTCATTTCCCCTTCCAGAACTCCTATTCGGCGCTGCCGGACAGCTTCTTCGCCCGCGTCGCGCCGACCCCAGTGGCGGCGCCCCGGCTGATCAAGCTGAACCGGCCGCTGGCGGTCCAGCTCGGGCTCGACCCGGATATGCTGGAGACCCCGGAAGGCGCCGAAATCCTGGCCGGCAAGACGGTTCCCGTGGGCGCCGATCCCATCGCTATGGCCTATGCCGGCCACCAGTTCGGGCATTTCGTACCCCAACTCGGCGACGGCCGCGCCATCCTGCTCGGCGAGGTCATCGACAAAGACGGCATCCGCCGGGACATCCAGCTCAAGGGAAGCGGCCCAACCCCGTTCTCCCGCCGCGGCGACGGCCGTGCCGCGCTCGGGCCGGTCTTGCGCGAATACATCGTGAGCGAGGCGATGTTCACGCTCGGCATTCCGACCACGCGCTCGCTCGCCGCGGTCGTCACCGGCGAGCATGTGATCCGCGAGACCGCCCTGCCCGGCGCGGTGCTGACGCGCGTCGCCTCCAGCCACATCCGCGTCGGCACCTTCCAGTTCTTTGCCGTCCGCCGCGACACCGAGGCCATCCGCCGGCTCGCCGACCACGTCATCACCCGTCATTACCCGGATTTGCTTCGAGCGGAGCGGCCCTATCACGCGCTGCTCGCAGCCGTCGTTGCGCGGCAGGCTGAGCTCATCGCGCGCTGGCTCCTGGTCGGCTTCATCCATGGCGTGATGAACACCGACAACACGTCCATTTCCGGCGAGACCATCGACTACGGCCCCTGCGCCTTCATGGATGCCTACAATCCCGCGCAGGTGTTTTCCTCGATCGACGAGATGGGCCGCTACGCCTACGCCAACCAGCCGCGCATTGGCTTGTGGAATCTGACCCGGCTCGCCGAATGCCTGCTGCCGCTGTTCTCAGACGAGCAGGAAAAGGCGGTCGCCGAAGCTCAGGACATTCTCGGCGCCTTCGCCGAGACGTTCAGTGCGGCCTATCAGGCCGGCCTGCGCAGGAAGATCGGCCTGTTCACGGAGCGCGACGGCGACGAGGCGCTGATCCAGGACCTGCTCGATGCCATGGCGAAGAACCAGGCGGACTTCACCCTCACCTTCCGCAAGCTCGGCGATGCCGCAGGCGACGCAGGCGCAGACGTGCGCGCGCAGTTCATGGAGCCCGCGGCGTTTGACGAATGGGCCGGACGCTGGCGCGAGCGCATCGCGCTCGAGCCGCAGAGCGCGGCCGAGCGGCAAGCCACCATGCACGCCGTGAACCCGATGTTCATCCCGCGCAACCACCGCGTCGAAGCCGTGATCCAGGCCGCCGTCAACAATGACGATTACGCCCCGTTCGAGGAATTGGTGAAGGTGCTGGCCAGGCCCTACGAGGACCAGCCGGAGTATGCAGATTATGCCGATCCGCCGCTGCCAGACCAGCGGGTGCTGCAGACGTTCTGCGGGACGTGAAGCGGTTCGGCCGCGCACCACCATCTCTGATTGACGCATTGCATGGGTTGCGCCTTGCGCTGGTCGGCGCCTGACTCGCGGGCGTTGTGGACACGTCCCATTCGTGGAACCGCTGTCATCAAACTGAAACACACGCGCTCTAACGGGCTGCAGGGTTGTCTTGTCGGAGGCGCCCGTCCTCCAATCACAAAAGCGCGCCATGCCCTTCAAATTCATCCACCTCACCGACACGCACCTGGCGAACCCCGGCTTGAAGCTTTACGGCCTCGATCCGCGCGCGCGGCTGGATGCGGCGATTGCGGACATCAACGCCCATCAGTCCGACGCGGCGTTTGCGGTCGTGACCGGCGATCTCACCCATTGGGGCGAGCTTGAATCCTACGCCAATTTCGCCGAGGCGATGGCGGCGCTGAAGATTCCCTACATCGCGATGGTCGGCAATCATGACAAGCGCGTCATCTGCCTCGACGCGCTGAAGGCCGCGCCGCGCGATCCCAACGGCTTCGTGCAGGGCACACGCACCACCGAGCACGGCCTGTTCGTCTTCCTCGACACGCTGGACGAGACCAGCCATGCCGGCGAGATGTGCGCAAAGCGCCTCGGCTGGCTGGCGAACACGCTCGCGGCCGCGCCCGACGACCAGGAATTCGTCGTGTTCATGCACCATCCACCCTTTCCCGGTCGGCGTGCTCGCAATGGACGAGATCGCGCTGAAGCAGAGCGCCGAATTCGCCGAGGTGATAGCGCCTTACCGTTCGCGCATCCGCCACCTCTTCTTCGGACATGTGCACCGGCCGATCTTCGGCAGCTACGGCAAGACTCCCTTCTCCACGCTGCGCGGCACCAACCACCAGGTCTGGTTCGAGCTGAATGCCAACGCGCCGCATCTGGCGAGCCACGAGCCGCCGGCCTACGGCGTGGTGCTGATCGACGATGAGAACCTGGTCGTGCACAGCCACGACTTCCTCGACCAAAGCCCACGCTTCCCCTTCGCCGCGCCAGCGGGAATCGGCGACCGCGACTATGCGCTCAATTTCCCGGCGCGGTGACATGAGCCTCGCTGGACCCGCGGCTCTCCCGGTCGCGACCTCGGCAGCACCGCGCCTGCACGTCCTGACGCGTTTCACCGCCGGCTTCACGGCGTCGCTGCCGGCCTATCTGCTGCTGCTGCCCTCGCTGGTCTTCCTCGCGCTGTTCACGTATGGCGCGATGGGCCGCGTGTTTATCGATGCGCTCTATCAGCGCACGACGCCGAAAGCGCCCGTCCGCTTCGTCGGCATCGACAATATCAGCGCAGTGCTTGCCGACCCCGCCTTCACCGGCGCGGTCGTCAACAATCTCATTTATGCCCTCGGCACAGCGATCCCGAGCATCGGCCTCGCGCTGTTGTTCGCGCTCGCGCTGGCGCGCACCAGCGCGGTGACCAGCGCGCTGCGCGCCGCGCTGTTCCTGCCGGTGCTGATCCCGATGGTCGCGGCCTCCGCGCTGTTCCTGTTCATCTTCCTGCCCAATGTCGGCCTGCTCGATTACTACATCGGTCGGCTGCTTCCGGTGCTGCCGAACTGGCTCGGCGATCCCGACATCGCGCTATCCGCGATCATGGTGATCACGATCTGGAAGAACGCCGGCTATTACATGCTGTTCTTCCTCGCGGCTTGCAGGCGGTGCCGGAGGACGTCATGGAGGCCGCCCATCTCGACGGCGCCGGCCCGATCCAGCGCCTGCGCTACATCATCCTGCCCGAGCTCAAGCCCACCTTCCTGTTCGTCACCGTGATCGCGACGCTGAATGCGGTGACGCAAGTCGACCACGTCTTCGTCCTGACCCAGGGTGGCCCGTCCAACTCGACCAATCTCGTGCTGTTCTACATCTATCAGCAGGCCGTCGAGCATTATGACGTCGGCAAGGCATCGGCGGCGACGCTGCTGACGCTGGCGGCGTTGATGGGCCTCACCGCGCTTTCGTTCCGGACGCTGGCGAACCGCGAGAGCGGCCCATGAATTTGATCGACCGTCTGTTCAGGGATGCTCCGCTCGCCACCCGCCGCGAGATTACGCCAAAGCTCGGTTTCGTACTGACCGTGCTGCTCGCACTGGTCTGGCTGATCCCGTTCGTCTGGATGGGCGTGGCGACCTTGCGCCCGGCTTCCGATTGCATCAACCTGATGGCCGAACTGATGCCGAGCCTGAAGCCGACGCTCGACAACATCAGGGATGCCTGGGAGATCGGCGACTTCCCGCGCTACACCCTCAACACCACCATTATCTGCACCGGGATCCTGCTGGTGCAGTTCGTCACGATCACGCTGGCGGGCTTTGCTTTTGCGCGCCTCGCCTTCGCCGGCAAGACGCTGATCTTCTACCTGTTCCTGATGCAGCTGATGCTGGTGCCGGTGCTGCTGATCGTGCCCAATTTAAGCCTGATCGCGCAGCTCGGCCTCTACGACACGCTCACTGGCGTGATGATGCCTTTCTTTGCCTCCGCCTTCGGCACCTTCCTGATGCGGCAAGCGTTCGAGGCCATTCCAACCGAGCTGGAGGATGCCGCCCTGATCGACGGCGCCGGCCTATTCCAGCGCATCCGCCACATCTACGTGCCGCTGTCGCTGCCGAGCTTCTCGGCCTTCGCCATCATCTCTGTGACCAGCCACTGGAACGACTTCCTGTGGCCGCTGATGGTGATCAACTCGCCGGACAAGCGGCCGCTCACGGTCGGGCTCTCCGTCTTCACCAAGACGGCCGAGGGCACGCAGGCCTGGGGCACCATCGCCGCGGGAACGCTGATGGTGATCGCACCACTGCTCGTGACCTTCCTGATCTTCCAGAAGCGCTTCATCAGCTCTTTCGTCACCTCAGGCATCAAATAGGAGATTTTCCGATGCTGTTCTCCCGCAGGCTCATGCTCGGCCTTGCCATCGCAGGCACGATGGCCGGCGCCCTCGCTTTTCCAGCCATCGCCGGCGAAGGCCCGACCGAGATCGATTTGTTCTTCCCCGTCCCGGTCGACGGCAAGCTCGCCCGCGACATGGGGACCTTGATCAAGGAGTTCAACGAGACCCACCCCGAGGTCAAGGCGACCGCGGTCTACACCGGTTCCTACGATGACACGCTGATCAAGACGCGCGCCGCGATCAAGGCCGGCAAGCCGCCGTCAGCCGTGATCATGTCGGCCAACTTCCTGCTCGACATGCAGATCGAGAACGAGCTTACCAATCTCGATCCTCTGATCGCCGCTGACGGCACCACCAAGGAAAAGTTCTTGGGCCAGTTCTTCCCGGCGCTGCAAGGCAATGCGGTGATCAACCGCTCGGTCTACGGCGTGCCTTTCCACAACTCGACGCCGCTGCTCTACATCAATGCCGATCAGGCCAAGGAGGCCGGCCTCGATCCGAACAAGCCGCCGCAGACCTGGGCCGAGCTTACCGAATGGGCCAAGAAGCTCACCAAGCGCGAGGGTGACAAGGTCATGCGCTGGGGCATCGCGATCCCATGCGCCTATGATTATTGCGGCTGGATGATGGAAACGCTCACGATGTCCAACGGCGGGCGCTACTACAACGAGGAGTTCGGCGGCGAGGTCTATTACGACACGCCTTCGATGCTCCGTGCGCTCACCTGGTGGAACGACCTTATTTATAAGCACAAGGTGCATGCGCCCGGCGCGACGCCCGGTCCGGCCGTCAGCACCTCCTTCATCTCCGGCAATGCCGCGATGATGATGCTCTCGACGGGGTCGCTGACCTATGTCCGCGACAACGCCAAGTTCAGCTACAAGGTCGCCTTCATTCCTCGCAACGTCCGCAATGCCGTGCCGATCGGCGGCGCATCGCTGATCATTCCGGCAGGACTCGAAGCCGACAAGCAGAAGGCCGCCTGGACGCTGATCAAGTGGATGACTTCGCCCGAGAAGAGCGGTTGGTGGAGCCGCGCCACCGGCTGTTTCGCGCCCAATATGGCCGCCTACAAGACGCCCGAAATGGTGGACTTCCTGAACAAGAACCCGGACGCCAGGACCGCCGTCGAACAGCTCGACGTCGCAAAGCCGTGGTTTGCGACCTACAAGACCGTGCCGGTGCGCAAGAACCTCGAGGACGAGGTGATGCTAGTCCTCAACGGCAAGAAGCAGCCGAAGGACGCCCTCGCCGCCGCTCAGAGAGCCGCCGACGAGACGCTCAAGCCGTACAACGCTGAGACGTCGCTGAAACTGCCGTAAGGCCGGCAACTCATCGCACGAACAAACTTCGGCGCGCCGTCACGCGGGGCGCCGAATGCGTTTCGACGGGCCCCGCCCGTTAACCCCTCGTCCACCATCCGGCCCGCCCCGCGGCCGGTAACCACGAGAATTAACAGACCCTCAATTCGCCCCGGACAAGTTTAGCAATGCTTCTGAGGGGTTTTCACCGTGGACCTGTTGGTTTTCGAGTTCCTGGGACTGGCTCTGGTCGCCATGTGCGTGCTTGTGGTGGCACTGCCGTGTGCCCGGAAATCCTCGCAGCGGGTCCGCTACGAATAGGATTTTTGTCGGAAAAGGCGATTCCGGCCCAAATGCAAGGCTCGAATTCGCATCGAGCCCCTTGACATCACTGCACTTTCGGCAGAACGGCTGATGGTCTCGTCATGGGCCGTTCATGGATTTGATTACCACCACCGCTGACCTTGCGGCTGCCTGCAGCCGGCTGGCCAAGCACCCCGTCATCACTGTCGATACCGAGTTCCTGCGCGAAACCACCTATTACCCGCTGTTGTGCGTGGTGCAGATGGCGAGCGCCGAGGAAGCTGTCGTCATCGACGCTCTGGCCGAGGGCATCGACCTCAAGCCGTTCTTCGAGCTGATGGGCAACGAGGCCGTGCTGAAGGTCTTCCACGCCGCTCGCCAGGACATCGAAATCATCTGGCACCAGGCCGGCATCATTCCCCACCCGGTGTTCGACACCCAGGTCGCGGCCATGGTGCTCGGCTATGGCGACAGCATTGCGTACGACCAACTGGTCGAGAAGGTCACCGGGCACCGCCCGGACAAGACCCACCGCTTCACCGACTGGTCACGCCGGCCGCTCTCCAAGGAGCAGATGCACTACGCGGTCTCCGACGTCACCCACTTGCGCGACGTGTTCGCGGCGCTCGATGCCGACCTGAAGAAGCGCCGCCGCAGCGAATGGGTCTCCATCGAGATGGAGGTTTTGACCTCGCCCAGAACCTACGACTTCCACCCCGAGCGCGCCTGGGAGCGGCTGAAGACCCGGGTGCGCAAGCCGAAGGATCTCGCCGTGCTGATGGAGGTGGCGGCCTGGCGCGAGCAGGAGGCGCAGAGCCGCGACGTGCCGCGCGGCCGCGTGCTGCGCGATGAAGCGGTCAGCGACATCGCAACGCATGCGCCGACTACGCTTGAGAAGCTCGCCCATCTGCGCTCGGTGCCGAAGGGATTTGAGAAATCCAAATGGGGCGCGGACATCGTCGCCGCCGTCGAGCGCGGACTGGCGCGGGATTTCTCGACGCTGCCGAAGCTGGAGAAGCCGCGCAACAATTCCAATGGCGCGGCCATCGTCGAATTGTTGAAGGTGCTGCTGCGCATGACCGCGGAGCGCCATGCCGTCGCCAGCAAGGTGATTGCCACGGTCGACGATCTCGAAGAGATCGCAGCCAGTGACGAGGCCGACGTGCCGGCTTTGCGTGGCTGGCGCCGCGAGCTGTTCGGCGATGCCGCGCTGAAACTGAAGCGGGGCGAGCTGGCGCTCGCAATCGAAAAAGGCCGCGTGGTCTGGGTGCAGCGGGCGTAGGCCCGCGAAAGCCTGTGGCTGGCGCACTGCCAGCCACATCGTCTGTGCGAGCCAACGGGTCCGCGCAAAGCGCGACCCGTTCACAGGCTCCGCGAAGATTCCATGGGGGTGGATAGCGACCAAGTCTGAGGCCAGACTGAGGTTGCATCCATTCAACCTGGAGACGACGATGTTGCTCGATCATCCTATCG
>NZ_JADPJR010000022.1:0-39660 GCF_023073535.1 Bradyrhizobium sp. 179
TGGGCTTGTCCAGCCGGATCCCACGCGCCCATGGTGCTCGACATCGCCAACACAGGCGTTGCGCGGGGCAAGATCTACCTGGCCAAGCAGAAGGGCCAGCCGATTCCAGAAGGCTGGGCGATCAACGCGGCGGGAGCTTCGACGACCGATCCCGCCGAGGCCATCGAAGGGATCATCCTTCCCATGGCGCAGCACAAGGGATACGCGATCGCGCTGATGATGGACATGCTGTCTGGGGTGCTCACCGGCAGCGGCTTCGGAGCCGAGATCGCCGGTCCCTATCAGGCCGAACGACGCAGCCGGGCGGGGCATTTGATCATCGTGCTCAACATCGAAGCTATGCTGCCGCTTGTAGAGTTCAACGCGCGAATGGACGAATTGATCTCGCAGATCAAGTCCGTGCCTCTCGCTCAAGGCTTTTCCGAGGTCTTTTATCCAGGCGAGATCGAAGCGCGCAGCGACGTCAACAACAGGCGAGATGGCCTGGACCTTCCGGAAGACACTCTCGCTGATCTGAAGAACGTTGCGAGGGAGTACGGACTCCAGCGGAGGCTGCCTTTCTAGTGTTTCCAAATAGGCATTGAAATCATGCCAATAATCAAACTGATTCATTCCGCCATTCGGAGTTCGATGGCCAGCCAGCCCTTAAAGCTGCTGAGTTGCCTTTATCTCCGTGGAACTAATCCCAACATATACCGCGGAGGCTGCTCGAGCAGGTCCGTCTACGTCACGATCGCAGAACAGGATATTGCGGCGAATAAGGCGGACAACCAGTCAGGATGAAGCATACCCTCAATTGGCGCCGTACTGCAGTTCGCCCGCGGATAGCCTCGGAGGTTCGAGGCGCTCAGGGACTCGAACTCTTGACGTTCCTCGCGACGCGATGTTCCACGCGAGTTTCAATCATGGAAACGCCGACGGTCGGATCGGCAGCTGCAGGTGTGGGCTGGATGGACTTGAAGCTTCGTCTTTTCAGCTCACGATAGCAGCCTTGTGCTCATCATCGATCGAACGGGTATCTCCCGTTTCGATCAAGGTCCGCGTGGCATCCACGGAGGCGTAGGTCCACAGGATCTTCATGCCTTCGCTATGCGAGACGTTGCGGAAGCGGTGGGGGATATCGGCCGGAATAAAGGTGATGTCGCCGGCCTGTATCGGATATTCGACCCCATCGATCTCAGCCACCGCTGTGCCTTCGAGCAGCAGGACGCTCTCCTCGCAATTGTGTTTGTGCAGGGGGATCGCTGCGCCCGGTTCGAAGATCGTGATACCATTGATGAAGCTGGTAGAACCGGTACGGCGAGTGACGAGAGGGATCGTCTTGGCGCCGCCGCCGCGCTGGCGTGCCGGGATCTCGGACGGCCGCAGGACGACTGGCTTTCTGCTTGTCATAGTCGCTATATGTCCTTTCAAAGAATGAGGATCACGTCTTGGTTGGCCCGAACCAGAGGGTTTTGGTATTGGTGAATTCCTTGATGCCGTAGACACCGAGTTCGCGGCCGTATCCCGACTTCTTGATACCGCCGAAAGGTAGCCGCGCATCAGAGGCGACCATGCCATTGATGAAGACGGCGCCGGCGTCGATGCCGCGGGCAAGCCTGCGGGCTTGGCCGAGATCCGCGGTCCACAACGCCGCGCCCAGCCCGAACTCTGTGCGGTTCGCGAGCGCAATCGCTTCCTCGGCGTCGTTGACGCGAATGATCGCGGCAACGGGTCCGAAGGTTTCCTCGCGGAATGCGACCATGTCGACGCCAACATGGTCGATGACAGTCGGCTGATAGGTAAAGCCGGGCCCCTCGACCGGTTGTCCGCCGAGTTTGAGAACTGCTCCGGCGGCGAGTGTCCTTTCGACCTGTCCATGCAAATCATCTCGCAAATTCGCCCGTGCCATCGGTCCTATTTGCGTATCGCGTGCCATTGGATCGTCGATCTTGAGCTTATGCACGCCGTCGACGAACGCAGCGACGAACCGGTCCGCGATGGCTTGCTCGACGATGAAACGTTTGGCGTTGACGCAACTCTGTCCGACATTGATGAAGCGAGCCTTCACCGCGACCGCCGCGGCGGTCTCGACATCGGCATCGGCAAGCACGATGAACGGGTCCGAGCCCCCCAATTCTAGGACCTGCTTCTTGAGCGCACGGCCGGCCTGACTCGCGACGATAGAGCCGACCTCTGTCGAACCTGTGAGGGTCACGGCAGCGATCCGCTCATCCGCGATCAGGGACGCAACCGCCGACGAATCTACCAGGAGCGTGCGGACCAGCCCTTGGGGAGCGCCGGCCTCGCGAACGACGTCCTCGATGGCGAGCGCGCATTGCGGCACGTTATTCGCATGCTTGAGAATGGCACCGTTGCCCGCGGCCAAAGCCGGCGCGGCGAAGCGGAAAAACTGCCAGAAAGGGTAGTTCCACGGCATGATCGCGAGCACCACGCCGAGCGGATCAAACACAACCGCGCTCTCGCTGGCGTTCGAGGCGACCGGTTCGTCAGCCAGAAAGCGCGGCGCATGCTCCGCATAATAGTCGCACGTCACCGCGCACTTCTCGATCTCGGCTTCGGATTCGACAATGGGTTCCCCCATCTCGCGAGTGATCAGTTCAGCGAAGCGCGCCTTGCCGGCCTGCAACCGGCGAGCAAATCCGCGCAGCAATTCGACGCGTTGGTGGACAGGAACCCTGCGCCACCGGCTCTGCGCCGCCACAGCGGCGGTCAATGCTTCATCGACCTGTTGCGGGGTGTGAGTTGCAAAGCGCGCAAGCTCCACGCCGTCATAAGGATTGAGTGAGACGATAGTCATCCGATGTCCTGGGAGTGCTCGAAGAGATCAGGCTGCGGCGTTATTCGCCAGCACATTGGTCAGGGTTGCGATCACTGCGTCGGTGAACGCACGTGTATCCAGTCGACCGCCAACGTCGCGGGTGCGGGTCGCGGGGTTGTCGAGAACCTGATCGACAGCGCGCTCGATGAGTTGCGCGGCTGATAGTAACCGCGCGTTTCGGTCACGTTGTCCGCGCCACTGCAACAGCATCGCCGCGGACAGGATGAGCGAGGTCGGATTGGCGATGCCTTGTCCCGCAATGTCCGGAGCGGAGCCATGCTGAGCTTGGGCTACGCAGATGGCATCGCCGACATTGATCGAGCCTCCGAGCCCCAGGCTGCCGGACAGTTCGGAGGCCTCGTCGGACAGGATGTCGCCGAACATGTTCGTGGTGACCATAACATCGAAGCGATCCGGCGTCCGGATCAGGAGGGCCGCGGTGGCATCGACGATGAGCTCTTCGAGCTCGACATCTGGGAAGTCGGCGGCGACGCGGCGGACCTCACGCAGGAATAGTCCGTCGGACATCTTCACCACATTGGCCTTGTGCACAGCGGTCACCTTTTTGCGGCGATGGCGTGCCAGTTCGAACGCGGTTCGGGCGACGCGCGCAGACCCCTTGGCGGTGATCTTGCGAATCGACAGCGCCATGTCGGGATCCGGCATGAATTCGCCGGAGCCCGCGAACATGTTTCTGTCAGAGTAGAACCCTTCAGTGTTCTCGCGGACGATGATGAGGTCCATGGGCTTACGCAGAATACTCAGATCCTTGCGCGACCGGCAGGGACGAATATTCGAGTATAGCTCGAATTTGACCCGCAATTCTCCTGACTGGTTGACGCCTCCCTTGTCACGGGTCGGGTATTCATAGTGGGAGACCGGACCGAGAATAACGCCGTCGGCTTGCGGGATACGGGCCATCACCTGGTCAGGCAACGTTGTGCCTTGCTCCTTGAGCGTAACCAGACCGATCTGATGCGTTTCGAACTCGAGACCGAGCGAAAGAGCCTGGTCGGCGACATCCAGCACGCGCAGGGTCGCTTCGGTGATTTCCGGACCGATGCCGTCGCCGGGGAGAACGATGATCTTCATGGATTGCCTGTTCGACTTGAGGGGTCAGCGGTTGAAATAGGCCATTGCGAGGAGCGCGATGGTAACAGTGATACCGCCACCGATGCGCGTCGCGATCTGCGCGAACGGCATCAGCCGCATGCGGTTGCTGGCGGACAGAATGGCGATGTCGCCGGCGCCGCCCATGCCACTATGGGTTCCTGTAACGATGGCGCTTTCGATCGGATAGAGGTTCACCAAACGCGCAGTGAAGAATCCCGTGAGCACCATCGCCGAGACGGTCGCCACGATGGTGACGAGGTTGGCGGGCGCGAAACCTGCGACCAGCTTGTCCCATGGCGTCAGCACCACGCCGAAAGCGAACAGCATGGGGTAGGCGACCGCGGTCAGGCAGAGCTTATACGCCGCATAGGAGCCGGCCTGAATGCGCGGTGTGACCCCATGAGCAAGCTTGAGGACCACGGCCATGAATAGCATCACAACCGGGGCGGGGAAGTGCAGTAGATGGAAAGCCAGCACGCCGCAGAGATACAGGGTGACAGCAACCATCGCGGCAGCGGCGAGGTTCTGCATGCCTCCGTCGGTCTGGCCCGCGTCGACTTGGTCGACAAGGTCGGTGCCGCCGACCGGCTGTAGCCGTCCGTCGCCCGTCAGGCAGGGGCGCATCTTGCCGACATAGTTGAGGGCTCCCGCCAGAATGATCGCGGTGAGATTGCCTACCAGAATGGCCGGTAGCACGCGCGCGAGGACCTCGCCCTGGGCGATGCCGGTGATCCCGGCATAGCCGATCGAAAGGGGTATGGCTCCTTCGCCAACGCCGCCGCCCATGATGGGGACGACGATGAAGAAGAAGCTGTCGAAAGCTCCCAATCCAAGAATGCTCCCGGTGCCAGTGCCGACGGCCGCCGCGACCACGCTGCCCGCGGCGAGCGGCACGAAGATCTTTGCAAAACCCTTGATCAGGATTGTGCGATCCATACTCAGGATACTGCCGACGATGACGACAGCGATGAACAGGCTGAGCACATTGGTGGATTTGAAGAAGTCGCCGACGACCTTGACGGCGGATGCCGGTATCCAGCCTTTGTAGGCGAGATAGGATGGAACGAACGTGACCAATACCGCGCCACCGCCAATATTGCGGATGATGGGGAGGCGGTTTCCGATCTGCCCCAATGTGAAGGCGAAGGCGGCCATGATGCCGATGACCATCGCGATCTCGCCATTGAGGTGGCCCGTCGCGCTGAAGGTCACGAGCAACGCGACAAGGAGGACATAGACGGGCACCGGGATGATGCCGATGTCGGTGTCCATCAGGGAGCGCCAGAAGCGACCGAAACTCGTGGGCGCGCGATCCGCCTTCGTCTCACTGTCTGCAAGTGCCACCGCTTGTTCAGCCATTCGCCTCGCTCCCAAATGATCGTTTTTTACGCTGCATCGCTGGCCGAGGCGTCAGAAGCCGTACAGGCGAGCTGGATTGTCGACGAGAATCTTGCGCAGCGCGGTCGCGTCACCAGTCCAGGACGAGAGCAGCGACAGCAGGTGGGCGTCGTCGACTGGCCGGAACGGTTCGATCTCTCCCGGTTTGCGCTCGCGTCGTTCTGCCCCGCCGCCCGTGTGCGGCCAGTCCGAGGCCCACACGAGGCGGTCCGGATTTGCAGCGATCAGAGTGCGGGCAAGGAGAGCCACTTCGTCGTAGTCGGTGGTGCGCCGGGAGGCTCGATAGGGGGCGGATAGCTTGATCCAGACCTTTCCGGTGTCGAGCAAGCGCAGCAGCGCAGCAAAGCCGGGCTGTTCAAGGCCACGCGCCGCATCTGCACCGGCATAATGATCGAGAATGACCGGCACGGGTGAGGCCGCAAAGGTCTCGGCCAAGGATTCCACGAGCGGCAGGTCGACATAAACCTGGACAGCCAACTCGACGGGCGCGACGCGGGATATGGCTTTGGATACGGCGGCAATCGCCGCCGTGGCGCGATCCTCGCCCTTGACGTTGAGGTTCACTCTCACGCCGACGACACCGCCTTGTTTGAGCGTGCGCAGATCGGCGTCGGCAATACCGGTGGGATCGATGACGGCTACGCCGCGGGCGACGTCCGAGCCGAGCTCGCGCAATGCATTCAGCAGGCAACGATTGTCATCGCCATAGACGCTGGGTTGGACCAGAACGAGCCGATCAATTTCGAGACCACGCCTGAAGCTCTGAAGTTGCTCCACGGAGGCCGTTCCCGGCGTGTAAGTCCGTGGCTCCGCGTAAGGAAAGCGGCCGGGTTCGAAGACGTGGACGTGGCAGTCGGTCGCCCCCGCCGGCGGAAACTGCAGCTTCGGAGAAGATTCGGTTGCCTGTGCTCGCGTCGTCATCGCCGCAGCTGCGGTTGAAATCGCGAGTACCGCGGCCTCGCCGAGCAGGTCCCTTCGGCTCGGATGCCGGCTGTCTTGCACAATCATGAGCGCTTCCCTTGACGCCCCCTTGTTTCGGAGGATGGCCGTTCGTATCTGGCTTTTGTGGTACTTTGCAATAGCAAAGTACCACACCAGACAACCAGAAAGTTCCCCCTCAGGCAAGGAGAGCGCAGCTATTCGCTGCGCGGCAGACGATTGGCTTGGCTTGGCAGCTTTCGCTATGAAGACGTGCAGGTGGTCTATGGAATCGACTGAGATGCAGCCGACACCGCTCATCAACGACCTTGCAAAGCAGATTGCGGAGCACTTGCGGGCTGAGAATCCCCCCGCGGGGACCCGGCTCGTCGAACGTAAGCTCGCCGAGCAATTCCGCGTATCGAGGTCGCCGATCCGCTCGGCGCTTCGGTTGTTGCACGCGCAGGGCGTACTCGGTCTTGCGGGGAGCGGTGGCTTCATCACGATTGATGGGCGCCAAGCATCCTGGCCCGACCATGGTGCGACGGTCACGAACGAGGAGGCTATGTATCTGCGCATCGCGCAGGATCGCCTAGAGGGCGTATTACCTGAGCGCGTCACCGAGAACGAGTTGCAACGTCGTTACAACATGACACGCGGTGAGCTGGCCCGCTTGCTACGCCGGATCCTCAGCGAAGGCTGGATCGAACGGCTGCCTGGCCATGGCTGGACGTTCCTGCCGATGCTCACATCGATCGAGTCTTACAAGGACAGCTATCGGTTCCGCCTGGTGATTGAGCCCGCGGCCATCTTGGAACCCGGATTTGTGCTGGACCGCATAGCATTGGAGGCATGCCGCGAAGAGCAACAGCGGCTCGTCGACGGACAGATATGGTCCGTATCGAGCCCCGCGCTATTCGATATGAACAGCAAGGTGCACGAGACCATCATCGAGTGCAGCCGCAACTCCTGCTTGATCGACGGACTCAAACGTGTCGACCGGCTCCGTCGGTTGATGGAGTACAAGCAGTCGCTCGACCGCCGCTACGCCATCGTTCGTTGCCGCGAGCACGTCGAGCTCATTGATCTCTTGCTCGAAGAACGACGACAAGATGCGTCCGAATTCATGAGACGGCATCTCTCCTCGGTGAGCGTTGAGAAGGTCATCAATAAGGTCGGAGCCGCTCAGGGCATATCGTCAGCCGACGATTGATCAATTGGAGCGACCAGCAGTGAGGTCGACGGATGATGCTCCCGGGACGACGAATGTGCAGTCGTCCTCATGCAGGGTTGCTCTTGATAGAGCGTACAGACCCGAATCTCAGGACTGAAAGCGCGCTAATCTCAGGGGCAGGGGCGGAACGTGCCCCCATAGGTTATCGAGAGACAAAAATGCAGAAGATCCTCAGCGAAGATTTTTCCTTCCAGCTAACTCGAAAACCGGCACCTCGCGAGAGCTACGACCAGAATGGCCCGCGGCGATATACTCAGTTTGACTGCGCTGGATCAGGCGAGAAAGAGATCACGAGCTGGCCCGGCTATCGTCCCACCCCACTTCGATGTCTCGACGGGCTGGCGCGTGCCGCAGGCGTCCGCGCCGTTCTTTACAAGGACGAAGGGTCACGCTTCAACCTCGGCAGCTTCAAGGCACTTGGCGGAGCGTACGCGGTAGCTTCCATCCTGCAGCGCGAAATCGAGGTAATAACCGGGAAGCGTCCAAGCACCGAACAGCTTGCCGCCGGATCGCTGAAGGCTTTGACAGCCGATATTACGGTCACCTGCGCGACAGACGGCAATCATGGCCGCTCGGTAGCATGGGGAGCTCGCACCTTCGGATGTCGGTGCGTCATTGATACGTCATGCAGGGATACTGCGTGATGATTGAGGAAGCGATCACGCAATTGCCGCGCGGGGTATTTCCAACCCACGTCTTCGTGCAAGGAGGCGTCGGTGGTCTCGCGGCCGCCGTGTGTGGCTTGACCAAGAATTCGGTTGCTCGCGCGCAACTGACTTCCATTGAGCAATGAGTCATCTAATGCCGCTGGCAGGCCGGCCGATACCGAAAGGCGCTGAAGGTTATCGCCGGTCACCGTAGGTGAGTTGCTCTCTCTAACGCCTGATCTTCATCTAAAATGAGAAACAGAACTCGGAGGCAGATCTTGCTCATTTCCGGAAACGCCATTCGGCTTTGGGGAGCACGTCGGATCGCTCTAGCCAATGGCAATTCAGTAACTAATTGGACCGCCCTTGCAGTACGAGCTACTTCGGATATTCCATAATGAAGGTTATGCGAATCCACAAACTGCTATACATTAGCCGTTTACGACAACCCTCTGTACCAGCTGAGCAGCAATCCTTCCTGGTGATCACCGCCTTCGTTGAAAAGAGTCGACGATTTTCTGACGCTCGCGGTCGCGGGAAGACAAAGGCAAACGTCAGGCTCACGCTCACCACGCGGGCCCGCATCTTGCGTCTGCTCGCGCGCGAAATCCGCATCGAAGAAGTTCGTGAGCCGCGATGCGCTGGTCTTGCTCGCCCGTTAATACGCCCGAACCGATGCCCACGACGTCGAACCAACCGCGTTCGTGGCCTCTTTGCACTTTATCGGAGATTTCGTCGCCTTTTCGGTTCCATTTGTGGAAACGCATCTGCTCGCCGTCTCAGGTCGAAGCGGAAGACTCCGCCATGGCGACATTCGATCTCTATTGTGTGAGATCAATCCAGCTGTCGATGCCGTCGACAACGTGATCGCAGAGGTCGACAAGCGGACCTGATGTTGGCACTTCCGAATGGCGAGCCCACATCCTGCTCTCAAACTCGGTGCGGCGGGCAATGCTGGGACAGCAGCATCGATCGCAGGCGATCAAGACGAGCTTCAACAAACTAATCGACGATGTGAAGAGCGGCCGCGGCGACCTCAAGTACTTAGAAGGGATCCTCAAATGCCGCGGATGCTTGAAATGCCTCGAACAAGTCGGTTCGAAGCTTGAGCTCGCTGTACACTTTGAGAAGTACCTCTGGCCAATCACGGGCTGACGTTTGTCGAAACAGGCGCATGGTTGGATACCAAGGGCTGTCATCGCGGTCGAGTAACCATCGATAGTCTGGAGTGTAGGGCAACAAGAGCCACGTTGGCTTGCCTAGTGCCCCAGCGAGATGAGCAACGCTCGTATCCACCGCGATGACGAGATCTAGGCACCTAATCAAGGCGGCCGTCTCGACAAAGTTCGTAAGCTCTTCGCTGGAATCCAAAAGCCCAGTAAGTTTCCGCATTACCTCAGCGTCCCCGGGCCTAGGGTCCTTCTGAAGACTGATAAAGGTCGCATTGACATCAAATAAATCAGAAAATGCTCGCAAAGGGATTGACCGATTGTGGTCCTCGGGGTGCTTCGGGTTTCCTGACCACACGAGGCCAACGCGCATTTTATCGTGGGAGCCGAGGCGTTCTTTCCACTTCCTTACGGCAGTTCTCGGTGGCCGAGGAAGATACGTTAGTGCCGAAGGAATAGACTCCAAGCTGGTCTTGAGCGCCAATGGCAAGGTCATAAGAGCGCAATGGAAGTCGAACGGCGGTAGGCGACCGGTCTCAGAAAACGGCAGACATTGTGCGACGCCAGGAATATCAATGAAGAGAGGCAGCAGCGGGTCCTGAACGACAAGCACGACGCGAGCTCCCAGGTCGGCGACCAAGGGAACATAGCGGATAAACTGTATTGCATCTCCGAAGCCTTCGTCCGAAACTAAAAGGATAGTCTTGCCTTTAAGATCTTCGTTGCCGAGCCACATTGGATACGGAAAGTTCGAATAGCTTCCGCCTAGCGACGATACTCGCCAGCGAGCCTCGCGCCCAAGCCAGCCTGCCTCGAAATCGCCAAGCAATAGTTGGAGGTGCGCAATTCCGAGTTCGGCGAGCGCCCCATCCGAGCGCGCCTTCATGGATTTGTATACTTCAAAGGCGTCGGCGAACTTATGGACATAGATGAGAGCGGCCGCCTTACCGCGGCGCGCTTCCATTAGATCCGGTTGCAGTTCGAGTGCTCGATCGAACCAAAGCAAGCTCTCTCCGTCCCTATTTAACAATCGGAGAAGCTTACCAACCTCGTTGCAAATGTCAGCATTACCAGGATCCAGCTCGTGTGCCCTGCGATATACGCGTAGCGCCTCCTCAAACTGCTTCAATTCAGAGAGAGATGCTCCGAGCATGTTCATTGTCGGAACGTGGTCTGGTCTCATGGCAAGAGATTTTCTAAAACTCTTCAACGCCTCTAACGGCCGACCAAGGTTAGCAATCGTCTGACCGCGGAGCTGCCATAGATTGGGATCGTTAACACCCAGTTCTGCCGCCCGCTCGAATGCATTGAGGGCTTTGTCATGATCCTTTCCAGGGAACAACGCCGTCCCAAGACTCAGAAAATAGATCGGCTGAGGATCCTGCTCAATGGCACGGGAGATCCAATGTTGCGCTTGATCGTGCTGTTCGCCCTGCAGAAACATCAAACCCAACAAGTGCAGTGAAGCTGCATGCTCTGGGTCCAATGCAAGAGCCTTGCGGCAATATTTCTCTGCCTCACGATTTCGTCCGGCGCGCATATCACTCAAGGCAGCATTAAACATTGCATCGGCAGGTGAGCCGATTTTTATCTTCCGCATCTCTCGGGCTGCCGCCCGGCGTTCTTGACGATTCATGGGCGCTTGCCGGCTAGGCTTTTATGACTAATCGATCCAACTTGGACGTTCTTCAAACTTGAACGCCGTATTTCGGATCGTACTCGGGCTGTTGACTCGAGATTGATCGTTGATCACCGGGAGGAAACGACATCTCGTCGCGATCTGTCAGGATGTGCATTCCCTCAGGAGTGCCACGCCGCTCCTATTGAGCTTTGCAGGTTGGTATCGCTCGGCAAGGTGCTGATGCTCGGCGACGACGGATCGAAACCGGGATGTCCGGCCGAATAGGTCGCCATGGCTTGCACGAGCTGTGACACTTGGCTATCGAGCTTCAATCCGCCCGCGACGATCTCCTGAAGCTGGTTGGCGCTACCGGCGAACCAGTTGTTCACCGTGACATCGGTGCTGGAGCCCAGAACGTCGATCTGCAGGTTGTTGCCAGATTGCAGGAACCAGAGGTTTTGGTCGGTGAGGCCTCCGGTGAAATCGAGATCGTTTTCGGTGCCTACGCTCTGCGCCGCGGTAATGGCGACGTGACCGCTGCCCGTCGTCGCAAGGTACGTGTTGTTGGTGTTGCCGTAACTGTCCGCCACGCTGGCGAGAATCGCGTTGTTGGCCTGGCTCGGCAGTGTCACCGTGCCGGAGAACGAGCCGTTCGACTGCACTGTGGCCGTGCCGACCGACACGCCATTGTCCGTCCATATCACCGTCCGCCCCGCAACCGCGGCGGCGCCGCCCGAGACGACGTTGCCGGACGCGGTCTGCGCCGAGGTGTTACCAGGCACCGGCGGGGTGCCGATCACTAGGCTGGGCGCGATGGTGTCCAGCGTGTCGACGACAGCAGCGCTCGCGCCGGCCACGCCTAGGCTGTCCGTCACGCTTGCAACGATCGCGTTGGATCCCTGGTTCGCCAGTGTGATGGCGACGCTGAACGACCCATTCGACTGCACGGTGCCAGTACCAACCACCGTGCCGTTGTCCATCAGCGTCACGGTCTGGCCGGCCACCATCGCATCGACCGACGTCACCGTGCCGGTGATGGTCTGGGCCCCTGTCTTGCCCGCCACGGCGGCGCTGGTGATCGTGACCGTCGGAGGCGCCGGAGGCGTTGAATTGATCACCGTCGTGGTGGAGTCGAGGGTCGGGATCGGCGTTGCAGGGGTCGCCACAAGTTCGAAGACCTCGCCATCACTGTTAGCGCCTCCGTTGTAGGTCGTGCCGAACAGGTCGCCAGCCGAGTCTATGAAGAGGCCGGCTTCGGGGCTGCTACCATTGGCGTTGGTGAACGAGCTCAGCACGGTCAGGGCACTGCTGTAGCCGCTACCGCTCTTGGCAATCTCAAACAGCGTGCCGTAACCGCCTGCCCCGCCGCTCGAGGTGGATCCAAACAGATCGCCGGCGGCGTCCATCACCAAGCCGCCGATCGGGCTTGTACCGTTCGTGCCGTTGAAGCTCGCCAACACGATCGGCGCGCTGCTGTAGCTGCCACCGTTATTGACGATTTCGAAGACCGTGCCATCGTTGTTGGCCCCGCCCTGGCTTGTCGTTCCGAACAGGTTGCCAGACGCGTCCATGATCAAGTTGCTGTAAGGACCGTTGCCATTGCTTCCGCTGAACGAGACCAGAACCGTCGGCGTGCTGCTGTAGGTGCTGCCCGTTTTGGCGATTTCAAAGACTTCGCCGTCGCCATTCGCTCCGCCCATTGTCGTTGTGCCAAACAAATTGCCGGCGGAATCCATGACTAGGCCATTATTAGGCTGCCAGCCATTGGTACCATTGAAGGACGCCAACGAAATTGGCGTGCCGCTGTAGCTGCTGCCGCTCTTGGCGATTTCGAAAACATTGCCCTTTCCGTTGGCGCCGCCGTCGAACGTCGTCCCGAACAGATTGCCCGCGGCATCCACGATCAGGTTGCCTCGCGGGTTCTGCCCGTTGGCACCGTTGAAGGTGGCGATAAATGACGGCCCGCCGTAGGTGCTGCCGTTCTTGAAGAGTTCATAGACGATGCCGTCACCATTGGCGCCGCCCTGAAACGCGGTCCCAAAGAGATTGCCCGCCGCATCCATGACCAGACCGCCCTCGGCATAGGAGCCCCACGAACTGGTGAACGAGCCCATCACGGTGGGCGTGCTGCTATAGGTGCTCCCGCTCTTGGCGAGCTCAAATACCTCGCCGACGCCGTATGCTCCGCCGTTTTGCGTCGTGCCGAACAGATTGCCCGAGGCATCCATGATCACGCCCGCATAAGGATGCAACCCGTTGGTATTGTTGAACGACGTCAGCACCGCCGGTGTGCTGGCATAGGTCAATGGGGTCAGATAGGCGCTGCTGCCATCCGACAGCTTGAACGTGGTTGTCCCGCTGGTGTTCGGCGCGCCTGCGGTGGGGGTGAAGACGAGCGCATCCAGCTCGCTCGTGATCACGGAGGCCGTACCTGACAAGGTGTAAGTCGTGCCCGAACCGCTCAGTCCCGTGCCCGACAGCGCTCCCCCTGCTCCACTCAAAGTAATGGCCAGCGTATCGGTCGCCCCGGAATTCGCATCGCCGATGGTCACGCCGGTAAACGGGTTGACCGGCGCCTGCGACGTGGTGGTCTGCCCGGCATGAGTGCCGGTGATGGTCGGCGCGACACGAAGCGTGTCCACGATCGCCGCACTGTTGCCGGTAATGCCGAGGCTGTCCGTGACGCTGGCAACGATCGAATTCGCGCCCACATTCGGCAGTGTTACGTTGATGCTGAAGGTCCCGTTGGACTGGACCGTTCCCGAACCGAGCACCGTCCCGTTATCGGTCAGGGTGACGGTTTGACCGGCGACAACCGCGTCAGTGGTGACGGTGCCCGTGATCGTCTGAGCCGCCGTGTTGACGCCTCCCGCGGTGCTGGTGATGGTGACCGTCGGCGGCACGGGAGGAATTGTGTTGGTCACCGTCGTGGTGCTGTCGACCGTCGGGATGAATGTTGCCTGAGTGCCCGCAAGCTCAATGACGGCACCACCACCACCGCCAGCACCGCCGCTCGAGGCCGTGCCGATGAGGTCGCCCGCCGCATCGAGGGACAGGTTGCCGTCCGGATAGCCGCCGCCCGCATAGGTCAAGGACGACAGAACAGTCAGTGCGCCGTAGCTGCCGCCGTTGTTGGCGATTTCGAACAGGGTGCCGTAATTGTTGGCGCCTCCGCCGGATGCTGCCCCGAAAAGATTACCTGCCGCATCGATGATCAGGCCGTTCTGCGGGTTTGCACCATTCGTGCCGTTGAACGAGGCGAGTACCGTCGGCGCGCCGTAGCTGCTGCCGCTCTTGACCAGTTCGAACACGGTCCCTTTGTTATTGGCTCCGCCGTTCAATGTCGTTCCGAAAAGATCACCGACCGCATCCGCCACCAAATTGCCATGGGGATTCGCGCCGTTCGTGCCGCTGAACGACGCCAGGATGGTCGGCGTGCTGCTATAGCTGCCACCGCTCTTGACGATTTCAAACACTACGCCGTCGTTGTTCGCTCCCCCGCTTGACGTCGTTCCGAACAGGTTTCCGGCAGCGTCCGTCAGCAGGCTATCGACGGGTCCCGCACCATTGGTGCCGTTGAATGTGACCAGTACGGTGGGCGTGCTGCTATAAGAGCTTCCATTCTTGACGATCTCGAAAATTGTGCCATCGCTGTTGGTACCCCCGCTCGACGTAGTTCCGATGAGATTGCCCGCAGCATCCATGATCAGGCTGCCGACGGGGTAAATGCCGGTGGTACTGCTTAATGTGGCGATCGTGGTCGGCGAGCTGCTATAGCTGCTACCGCTCTTGACGATTTCAAAAACAGTGCCGTCGCGGTTTGCTCCACCCCCTTCCGTGGTTCCGAACAGGTTGCCAGCGGCATCCATGATGAGGCCACCGTACGGGGCTTGGCCGTTGGTGTTGTTGAACGAGACCAGAACCGATGGTGTGCTGCTATAGCTGCTTCCGGTTTTGACGATCTCGAATACTTCGCCGCCGTTGTTTGCTCCGCCACTTGGCGTCGTCCCGAACAGGTTGCCGGCAGCGTCCATGATCAGGCCGGCGATCGGGTCATTGCCATTGCTGCCGGCGTTGAACGATGCCAGGAGCGTCGTCGCGGCGGCGTAGGTTGCGGCGGTGGTGTAGCCCGAACTGCCGTCCGACAGCTTGACGGTGGTCCTCCCGCTGCTGTTCGGCGCGCCAGATGCGGGGGTGAAGACGAGCGCGTCCAGCTCGCTGGTGATCACGGACGCTGTGCCGGACAAGGTATACGTCGTGCCCGAGCCGCTCAGGCCGGTGCCCGACAACGTGCCCCCTGCTCCGCTCAACGTAATCGTCAGCGTGTCGATCGCACCGACATTGAGATCGCCGACGGTCACCCCGGTAAACGGATTGACTGGCGCCTGCGAGGTGGTGGTCTGTCCGCCATGGGTGCCGGCGATGGTCGGAGCGACGCTGCCCAGCGTGTCGACCACCGCCGCGCTTATGCCGGTGTTGCCATAGCTGTCCGTCACTGTGGCGACGATGGAGTTCGAATTCTGGTTCGGCAGCCTCACATTGGCGCTGAAGGTCCCGTCGGCCTGGACCGTCGCGGTCGCCAGGGCCACGCCGTTGTCGGTCAGGGTCACGGTCTGGCCGACAATGGCCGCCGTGCCGCCGGAAACGACGGTGCCGGTGATGGTCTGCGCAGCCGTCTTGCTTGCCTCAGCGGCGCTCGTGATCGTCACCGTCGGGGCCACGTTGTCCAGCGTGTCGACGACCGCCGCGCTGGTGCCGGTGTTCCCGAGACTGTCGGTGACCACCGCAATGATGGAGTTGCTGCCCTGGTTCGGCAGAGTCACATTGGCGCTGAAGGACCCGTTCGACTGCACGATTGCAGTGGCCAAAGTCGTGCCGTTGTCCACCAGAGTCACGGTCTGGCCGGCGACCACCGCGACGCCGTTCGAGACCACCGTGCCCGTGATGGGCTGCGCCGCGACCTTGGTCGGTCCGGCTGCACTGGTGATCGTCACCGTCGGGGACATATTGTCCAACGTATCGACCACGGCAGCGCTGTTGCCTGTGTTGCCGTAGCTGTCCGTCACTATCGTGACGATGGAATTCGAGCCCTGGTTCGGCAGCGTGACATTGGCGCTGAAGCTGCCGTTTGCCTGCACCGTCGCCGTGCCAAGCGCCACGCCGTTGTCCGTCAGGGTCACGGTCTGACCGACCACCGCAGCGGCTCCGCCCGAGACAACCGTGCCGGTGATGGTCTGAGCCGCGGCGTTACTCGTCTCCGCCGGGCTGGTGATCGTGACCGTCGGCGCGATGGTGTCGAGCGTATCAACCACAGCGGCGCTGCCGCCGGTGTTGCCATAGCTGTCGGTGACCGTCGCCACGATCGAATTGCTGCCCTGGTTCGGCAGCGTCACGCTGGCACTGAAGCTGCCGTTCGCCTGCACCGTCGCCGTGCCGAATGTCACGCCGTTGTCCGTCAAGGTTACGGTCTGGCCAACGACCGCTGCCGCGCCGCCCGAAACGACAGTGCCGGTGATGGCCTGGGCCGCAACATTGCCGGCCGCCGTCTCGCTGGTGATCACCACGGTGGGCGCGACGTTGTCCAGCGTGTCGGCCACAGCCGCGCTGCTGCCGGTGTTGCCATAACTATCCGCAACCGTGGCGACGATGGAATTGCTACCCTGGTTCGCCAGCGTGACATTGGCACTGAACGTGCCGTTCGACTGCACGGTCGCTGTGCCGACCGTCACGCCGTTGTCGGTCAAGGTCACGGTCTGGCCGACGACGGCGGCCGCGCCGCCCGACGTGACTGTGCCGGTGATGGTCTGAGCCGCGATGTTGCCGGCTTCCGCGGCGCTCGTGATCGTCACCGTCGGGGCAACGGTATCCAGCGTATCCACGACGGCCGAGCTCGTACCGGTGAGGCCAAGACTGTCGGTCACGCTGGCAACGATGGAGTTGCTGCCCTGGTTCGGCAGCGTCACGCTGACGCTGAAGTTGCCGTTCGACTGCACCTTCCCGGTTCCGAGCAATATGCCATTGTCGGTCAGGGTGACCGTCTGTCCGGCGACCACCGCATCCGGCGACGTCACGGTTCCGGTGACGGTCTGGGCCGCAATTCTGCCCGCGACAGTCGAGCTCGTGATGGTGACCTTCGGCGGGAGAGCCGGATCATTGTCGGTCACCGTCGTGGCGGTGTTGGTCGTGACGACCGGGTTTGCGAGCGTAAAGATGACACCATCACCGCTGGCGCCGCCCGTTTGCGTCATTCCAAACATATTGCCGTAGGCGTCGATGATCAGGCTGCCCGTCGGGTCAGTGCCGTTCGTCCCATTGAACGAGGTGAGCGTGATCGGTGTGCTGCTGTAACCGCCGGATGTCTTGGCGATCTCAAACAGGGTGCCATCGCCGTTAGCGCCACCTCCTCCTGTCGCGCCAAACAGATTCCCGGCCGAGTCCATCACCAGGTTGCCGCTCGGGCCAAAACCGTCGCTGAAGTATGCCAGCGTTGTCAGCGTAGTGCTGTAATTACTGCCGTTCTTGGCGAGCTCGACCACCGCACCACCGCCACCGTCGGCACTCGTGGCCGTCATTCCAAACAGATCACCAGCCGCATCCATGATCAGGCCGGTGGAGAAGGCTCCGAGGCCGTTCGTGCCGGCGAACGAATACAGCGTCGTGATCGTCCCGCTGAATTTAGCGAGCTCGAAGATGGTGCCGACGCCATTGGCTCCGCCGGTCGCTGTCGTGCCGAACAGGTTGCCGGCCGAATCCATCACCAGCCCGCCAGCCGACGGCTCGTTGCCGTTGGTCCCGGTGAACGAGGCCAGCACGATCGGCCCGCTGTAGCTGTTGCCGCTCTTGGCGATCTCGAAAATGGTCCCCTTGTTGCTGGCGCCACCGGCCGCGGTCTCGCCATACAGATTGCCCGACGCATCCGCGATGAGCTTGCCTTCCGGCCCGTTTCCGTTGCTTCCGCTGAACGAAGCCACGGTCGTTGGAGTATAGCTGCTGCCTGACTTGACCAGTTCAAACACGGAGCCATCGCCGCCGGCCACGGTACCGAAGAGATTTCCGGCACCGTCCATGGTCAATGTGCTCGCCGGATCGGACGCACCAGAGGCGAAAGTATAGAGGTTCGACAGAGTGTAGCTGCTGCCGGACTTCACGAGTTCGAAGACATTGCCTGTGCCGCTGCCGCCACCGCGCGTCGTCGTCCCGAACAGATCTCCCGCGGAATCCTCGATCAGGCCGCCAAGCGGCTGCTGGCCATTAGCGCCGCTGAATGAGGCCAGCACCGTTGGAGCGGAGACCCGGACGGTGTCCGACAGCGCAAAGGACGTCGAGCTAGTCGTGTTGGGCTGGCCCGCGGTGGGCGTGAAGACAAGCGCCTGCAGTTCGCTGGAAATTGTGGCAGCCGTTCCCGACAGGGTGTAGGTGCTGCCTCCCCCGCTCAGGCCCGTCCCGGACAGCGTGCCACCGGCCCCGCTCAGCGTGATGGTCAGCGTTTCGGTGGTTCCGATGTTCGGGTCGGCGATGGTCACGCCGGAGAACGGGTTGATCGGCGCATCCGAAGTCGTGAGCTGGCCCGCCGCCGTGCCCGTGATCGCGGCCTGAGCAAGGGCGAGCGTATCCACCACCGCCCCGCTGCTGCCCACATTGCCATAGCTGTCTGTCAGCGTCGCGACGATCGCATTCGTACCGTAGTTCGGGAGCGTCACATTGGCACTGAAGCTGCCATTCGCCTGCACCGTCGCCGAGCCGATCGCGACGCCGTTGTCCGTCAGCGTGACGGTGCGGCCGACCACTGTTGCCACACCACCGGAGACGACCGTGCCAGTGATGGTCTGTGTCGGGTTGTTGCTCTGTTCGGCCGCGCTGGTGAGCGTCACCGTGGGCGGAATGTTGTCGAGCAGATCGACCACGGGGGCGCTGGTGCCGATATTGCTATAGGTGTCGGCAACCGTGGCGACGATGGAATTCGTGCCCTGGTTTGGCAGCGTTACGCTCGCGCTGAAGGTGCCGTTCGACTGCACCGTCGCGGTCGCCAGCAACACGCCATTGTCGGTCAGGGTCACAGTCTGGCCGACCACTGCGGCCGTGCCGCCCGAGACGACTGTCCCGGTGATGGTCTGGTTCGGGAACCGGCTGCCTTCTGCGGCGCTGGTGATCGTCACCGTCGGGGGAATGTTGTCGAGCAGATCCACCACAGCCGCACTGGTGCCGGTGTTGCCATAGCTGTCGGTGACCTGGGCGACGATCGAATTCGTGCCCTGGTTCGGGAGCGTCGCGGTCAGGCTGAAGCTGCCGTCTGATTGAACCGTGGTGGTACCGAGCGTCACGCCGTTATCGGTCACGGTCACGGTCTGGCCGACGATCGCGGCCGCACCTCCGGACGCAACGGTGCCGGTGATGGTTTGCGCGGCGATGTTGCTTGCCTCCGCCGCGCTCGTCATCGTCACTGTCGGCGCAATGTCGTCCAGCGTATAAACGACAGCCGTGCTGGCACCGACGTTGCCGTAGCTGTCCGTGACCGTCGCGACGATCGTGTTCGTGCCTTCATTGGGCAACGCCACGCTTGTGCTGAAACTTCCGTTCGACTGCACCGTCGCAGTGGCGACGGTCACCCCGTTGTCCGTCAAGATCACGGTCTGGCCCGCGACCGCAGCGACGCCACCCGAGACGACGGTGCCTGCAATGGTCTGCGTTGCGTGCCTGGTGGCCCCGCCCGCGCTGGTGATCGTGACCGTCGGGGCGATGTTGTCGAGCGTGTCTACGACGGCAGCGCTCGTGCCGGTGAAACCAAGGCTGTCGGTCACGCTGGCGACGATCGAATTGCTGCCCTGGTTCGGCAAAGTCACACTCACACTGAAGGAGCCGTTCGACTGGACAGTTCCCACGTCAAGGACCGTACCATTGTCCGTCAGGGTCACAGTGCGGCCGACCACGGTCGCGTCGGCGGACGACACAGTTCCAGTGATGGTCTGCGTTGCGGTCCTGCTCGCCTCCGCCGCGCTCGTAATCGTGACAACCGGTGGCGCCGGCGGATCGGTGTTGGTCACCGTCGTCGTGACATCGGTCGTCGTGATCGCTTGCGGCGGCCGGGCCGGAATCTTGAAGATAACGCCGGCTCCGTTGGCGCCGCCCACCTCCGTCATCCCGATCAGATTGCCATCGGAGTCGAGGAGCAGATCGCCCGTCGGAATTGCGCCATTGGCGTTGTCAAACGAGGCGAGAGTGACCAGCGTATTGCTGTACCCGCTGGCGGTCTTGACGATTTCAAACACGGTGCCATCACCGTCGGCACCACCAGCTCTTGTTGCACCGAACAGATTCCCGGCAGAATCCATCACAAGGTTTCCGCTTGGGCCATCGCCGTCAGTGAAATAGGCGAGCGTAGCCAACACATTGCTGTAACCGTTCGTGGTCTTGGCGAGTTCGACCACCGCGCCGCCGCCACCGTTGGCCGATTGGGCGGTCATTCCGAACAGGTCGCCGGCCGAATCGATGATCAGACTGCTGAACGAGACCCCCAGACCGTTGGTTCCGGCGAATGAGTACAACGCCGTGGCGAACCCGTTGCCTTTGGCGACCTCGAAAATGGTTCCCTGGCCATTCGCTCCGCCGCTCACGGTCGTTCCAAACAAATCGCCGGCCGAATCCATCACCAGTCCGCCAGCCGACGGCTCGTTGCCATTGGTGCCATCGAACGAGGCGAGCAGCAGCGGGCCGTAATAGGTGTTGCCGCTTTTGCCGATTTCGAAGATGGCGCCCTTGTTGTTGGCTCCTCCGGACGCGGTCACGCCGTACAGATTTCCCAACGCATCCGCGATCAGCTTGCCTTCCGGATTTTTCCCGTCCGTTCCACCGAACGTAACAATGGTCGACGCCGTGAAGCTACCGCCGGACCTGACGAGCTCGATCACCGAGCCATCATTGGCAGGCCCGCCCGACACGACGGTGAATAGATTCCCCGCAGCGTCCATGGTGAGGGTACTGCTCGGGTCCGACTGGCCATTCCCGACGTTGAAGAGATCAATCGGCGTGCTCGCGTAGCCGTCTCCAACCTTGGGAAGGACAAACACGTCGCCCCTGCCGTCCCCACCGCGCGAGGTAGACCCGAACAGGTTGCCCGCAGCGTCTTGGATGAGACCGCCCATCGGCGCGAGGCTGGTGGTGCCGTCGAACGACGCCAAGACCTGCGGCGTATAACCCGTGCTGGCGTCCGACAGACGGAACGTCGTCGTGCCGCTGGTGTTGGGCTGGCCGGCGTTGGGCGTGAAGACCAGCGCCTGGAGCTCGCTGTTGATCGTCGAAATCGATCCCGACAAGGTATAAGTGTTGCCGGATCCGCTGAGACCCGCACCGGACAGCGTGCCGCCGGCACCGCTCAGCGTGATCGTGAGCACATCGGTCGCACCAGGATTTGGGTCGCTGATGGATGCGCCGCTGAACGGATGAACCGGCTGCTCCGAGGTCGTGGTCTGCCCGGCCACTGTCCCGGAAATCGTCGGCGGCACCGACTGGGTCACGATGTTGCCATCCGCGCTCGTAACCTTGGCCAGCTCGCTCGTCGCCGCACCGCTGGAATTAAGATAGCGCGTGGTCGACACGGTGCTGCCGTCGGGCCGTGCCACGATGGTCTCGATACTGTCGAACCACCCGGCGTTGGTGCTGTCCTTGTCGATCGTGGTGACGAGACCATCCGGGCTGACCGTCGTCACGATCCGCTCGATGGTCTGACCGGTGGCGTTCAGATAGACCGCGCTGGTGACGGTGCTGCCATCGATATTCTTGTGGGTGGTCGACGTGTAATCGTAGGTGCCGGAGCCACGGCTGTCCTGCTGAACCGTTTCAGTGAGGCCATCGGCACTGACGGACGTACTCCCTTGGTCGAAGACCGTGCCATTTGGCATCAGATATTCGGCGACGGTCCTGGAGCTGCCGTCGAGCGCAATCGTCGTGACCTCGTTGTAGTCCAAATAGGACTGGCCCGGGGTCTGCTTGTTGACAGTTTTCGTCCGCCCGTCCGCGCTCGTGCTGAGGATGGCTTTCTGATACGGATTGCCGCTGCTATCCAGATCCGTGACGGTCTCGGTGATGCTGCCGTCGAGGTTCTTGACGATGATATCGGTGCGCGAGCGGTCAACCTTGCCGCTGCCGATGAAATCCCATTGCGTGGTCCTGGTCAGTCCGTCGGCGCTGGTCGTGGTGATCGACTGATCCTCGACGGCCCCCAGTCGTCCAAGATCGGTAATCGTGTCGACCTGACTGCCGTCGATGGCCGTCACCGTCGTCTGGACCTGATCCGTGGAGCCGTCACCATCGGCATCGCGCGTCGCTGTCGCGGTTCGGCCATCAGCGCTGATCGTCGTGACCGAGCGATCCATCAGCATGCCGTTCGCGTCGACATCGGAAACAGTCTCGACGCTGCTGCCGTCCGCGTTATGCACCGTGATCGTCGTCTTGGTTCGATCGACGACGCCGTCACCATTGATATCGGACGCAACCGTCACGGTCCGGCCGTCGGCGCTGGTCGTTCCCGTCGTCTTCGACATCAGCGCGCCGCCGTCAACGCGGGCAGTCGCGACCTCGACGCGGCTGCCGTCGGCATTCACCGTCGTGACGTCGGTCAGCGTCTGGTCGAACACGGCATGACCGCTGCCGTCGGTCGCCCCGGTCGTGTCCCACTCGAGCGTCTTGGACAGGCCATTGACGCTCGTCACCAGCACGCGCTCCGACGTCATCGCGCCGGACGTTCCGGTCATCACAAGCGTCTCGGTGCGGCTTCCGTCAGCGTTGATCACGACGGCGTCGCTCTGCGTGGTTGTTGCGGCGCTGGGCAGGTTCGTGGTCCAGCTCGTGCTCGTGGTGAGCCAATTGGCGCTGACCGTCTTGACGGTCTGGTCCACCAGGCTGCTGGAGGCGTTGTAGTTGCTGATCGTCTCGGTCCGGCTGCCGTCGGCATTGACGACGACGACGTCGGTCCGGGTCGTATCGAAGCTGCCACTTCCCGTCGTGTCGCGCTGGGTCGTGACCGAGAGACCGTTGGCGCTGGTCGTCTCGACCAGCTTGTCCTTCAGAGTTCCGTTCGCATTGAAATCCGACAGCGTGGAGACAGTGGAGCCGTCGGCGTTGGTGACAAGCGTACCGGTCTGGTCGTTGACACCGTCACCATTGAGGTCGCGCGTGATCGTCTTAGTTTTGCCATCCGCGCTGACGGTCGCAATTGTCTTGCGCAGCAGCATCCCGGCCGAATTGGTGTCCGTGACGGTCTCGCTGGTGCTGCCGTCCGCGTTCAGCACCGTGACGTCTGCTTCGATCATGTTGAAGCTGCCCGCCCCGGTCGCATCCTCCTCGGTCGTCTTCGACAACCCGTTGGTGCTCGTGACGACGACCGCCCTGTCCTGGAGAACGCCCGCGGCGTTCGTGTCGGTGACAGTCTCGGTCTCGCTGCCATCCGCGTTCACGACGGTTACGTCGGTGCGGATCTGATCGAAAACCGGATTCCCGCCGCCATCTAGGACCCCGGCCGTGTCTCTCCGGGTCGTGACTGACAGCCCATTGGCACTGGTCGTGATGACGGCCCGATCGAGCAGAGTACCGGCCGCGCCGTAGTCGGAGATCGTCCTGGTCTTGCTGCCGTCCGCAGCGACGGTATCGACCTCGATTTGATCGATGACGGAATCCCCATTGGTATCCCGCGAGATCGAAACCTGCTTCTCGTTGGCGCTGGTCATGGTCGTCGTCCGCGACCTGAGCGAGCCGTCGCCGGCAGTGATCGTGACCGTTTCGGTCTGGCTGCCGTCGGTATTCAAGACGGAGGCGTCCGTGCTCGTCCGGTCGAACACGGGGTTGCCGCCGCTCATGGCGCCGGTCGTATCCTGCTGGGTCGTGACCGAGAGCCCGTTCGCACTCGTCGTCGTCACCGTCTTGTCCAGCAACGTGCCGTTGGCGCTGGTGTCGGTCACCGTCTCGGTCCTGCTGCCGTCCGCGTTCAGGACCTTCAGGTCGGTGCGGGTCTGGTCGAACACCGGAGTGCCGCCACTGAGCGCGCCGATCGAATCCTGCTGCGTCGTGACCGAAAGCCCATTTGCGCTCGTCGTCGTCACCGTCTTGTCCAGAAGCGTGCCGTTGGTGCTGGTGCCCGTCACCGTTTCGGTCTTGCTGCCATCCACGTTCAGAACCGTAACATCGGTCCGGGTCCGGTCGAATACCGGGTTGCCGCCGCTCGTGGCCCCCGTCGAATCCTGCTGCGTCGTCACCGACAGCCCGTTCGCGCTCGTCGTCGTGACGGTTTCGGTCTCGAGTGTGCCGTTCGCGCTGGTGTCCTTCACCGTGAGCGTCGCACTGCCATCGGCATTGACGACCCGGGTTCGGACCTCTGCAAAATAGTTGTCGCCGGTCGGATCGATCTGAATCGCTGCAGTTCGGCCGTCGGCACTCAAGGTCGTGACGGTGCGGTCCAAACGCGTGCCGTCGGTGCTGGTATCAGTGACGGTCTCCGACTTGCTGCCGTCCGCGTTCAGCACCGTCACATCGGTACGGTTCCCGTCGAACACCGGAGCGCCGGCGTTCACGACGCCGGTCGCGTCCTGCCTGGTCGTGACCGAAAGCCCGTTGGCACTCGTTGTCGTGATCGTCTCGTCGACCAGCTTTCCGTTGGCGCTGGTGTCAACGACGGTCTCGGTCCTGCTGCCATCCGCGTTCAGGACCGTGACGTCGGTCCGGGTCAGGTCGAACACCGGATTGCCGGCGCTCAATGCGCCCGTCAAATCCGCCTGCGTCGTCACCGACAGACCGTTGGCGCTCGTCGTCGAGACCGTCTCGCTCTCGAGCGTGCCGTCGGCGCTGACGTCTTTCACCGTCATGGTCGTGCTGCCATCGGCATTGATGACGGCACTGCGAATCTCGCTGAAATAGCTGTCACCTGTCGCGTCGATCTGGACCGTAGTGGTCCGGCCATCGGCGCTCACGCTCGTCACCGTCCGGTCAAGCAGCGTTCCGTTGGCGCTGGTATCCGTGACCGTCTCGGCCTTGCTGCCGTCCGCGTTCAAGACCGTCACGTCGGTGCGGGTCAGGTCGAAGACCGGATTGCCCGAAATCACTGCACCGGTCACGTCTTGTTGCGTGGTGACTGAGAGCCCGTTGGCGCTCGTCGTCGTGACCGTTGTGTCCAGCATCGAGCCGTCGGCACTGGTATCCGCGACCGTCTCGGTCTTGCTGCCGTCCGCGTTCAGCACGGTCACATCGGTACGGGTCCGATCGAAGACCGGATTGCCGGCATTCGTGGCGCCGGTGACATCCTGCTGCGTCGTGACCGAGAGTCCATTCGCGCTTGTCGTTGTCACGGTCTGGTCCAGCATCGCTCCACTGGCGCTGGTGTCCGTCACCGTCCTGGTCTTGCTGCCGTCCGCATTCAGGACCGTGACGTCGGTCCGGACATGATCGAAGACAGGATTGCCGCCGCTCGCCGCCCCCGTCGCGTCGAGCTGCGTCGTGACCGAGAGCCCGTTGGCACTCGTCGTCGTCACCGTCTCAGCCTCGAGCGTCCCGTTGGCACTATATGCCTTCACCGTCTGGGCCACGCTGTCATCGGCATTGATGATCTTGGTCTGCACCTGGCTGAAATAATTATCGCCGGTCGAATCGACCTGGGTCGTGATCGTGCGGCGGTCAGCGCTCGTCATCGTAATGGTCCGGTCGAGCAGCGTCCCGTTGGCGCTGGTATCCGTGACCGTCTCGGTCTTGCTGCCGTCAGCGTTCAGCACGGTGACATCGATCCGGGTCTGGTCGAACACCGGATTGCCGGCACTGATGGCACCGTTGATATCTTGCTGGGTCGTGACCGAAAGCCCGTCGGCGCTCGTGGTCGTGACCGTTTCGTCAACCAGCGTTCCATTGGCGCTGGTGTCCTTCACCGTCTCGGTCTTGCTGCCATCCGCATTCAGGGCGGTCACATCGGTCCGGGTCTGATCGAACACCGGATTGTCGCCGCTCATCGCTCCCGTGTCATCCAGCTGTGCGGTCGTCGACAAGCCGTTAGCGCTCGTCGTCGTGACGGATTCTGACTCCAGTGTGCCGTTGGCACTGAAGTCCTTGACCGTGGACGTCACGCTGCCGTCGGCGTTCACAACCTTGGTCCGCACCTCGCTGAAATAATTGTCGCCTGTCGTGTCAATCTGGACCGTCGTGGTGCGACGATCGGAACTCGTCCTGGTCACCATCCGATCCAGTATCGTGCCGTTCGCGCTAGTATCGGTGACCGTCTCGGTCTTGCTGCCGTCCGCATTGAGCGCGGTCACGTCGGTGCGGGTGCGGTCGAACACCGGATTGCCGCCGCTCAGCGCTCCGGTCACGTCCTGCCGGGTGGTCACGGAGAGCCCATTGGCGCTCGTCGTCGTGACCGTCTCCGTTTCCAGCGTCCCGTTGCCGCTGGCATCCGTTGCCGTCTCGGTCCTGCCGCCGTCCGCATTCAACACCGTCACGTCGGTGTGGACCCGGTCGAAGACCGGATTGCCACCACTGAGCGCGCCGGTCGAATCCTGCTGGGTCGTGGCCGAGAGCCCATTGGCGCTCGTTGTCGTCACGGTCTTGTCCAGCAACGTGCCGTTGGCGCTGGTATCGGTCACCGTCTCGGTCCGGCTGCCGTTCGCGTTCAGCACCGTCACATCGGTCCGCGTCTGATCGAAGACCGGATTGCCGCCGCTCACGACCCCCGTGGTGTCCCGCTGCGTCGTGATCGAGAGCCCGTTCGCGCTCGTCGTCGTGACGGATTCCGAGTCCAGCGCGCCGTTGGCGCTGAAGTCCTTCACCGTCAACGTCACGCTGCCATCGGCATTGAGGACGCGCGTCCGGAGTTCGCTGACGTAATTGTCGTCGGTCGAATCCATTTGCGTCGTCGTGGTGCGGCGGTCGGCGCTGATCGTCAACACCGTCCGGTCCAGAATCGTGCCGTTCGTGCTGCTGTCCGTGACCGTTTCGGTCTGGCTGCCGTCCGCGTTCACAACCGTGACGTCGGTACGGTTCCGATCGAACACGGGATTGCCGCCACTGAGCGCGCCGGTCGTGTCCTGCTGGGTTGTGATCGAAAGCCCGTTCGCGCTCGTCGTCGTGACCGTTTCGCCCTCGAGCGTTCCGTTGGCGCTGGTGAGCGTCACCGTCTCGGTGCTGCTGCCGTTGGCATTCAGCACCGTCACGTCGCCGCGGGTCTGGTCGAACACCGCATTTCCGCCGCCATCGAGCGCGCCGGTGGTATCCTGCTGGACCGTGACCGAAAGGCCGCTCGCGCTGGTCGTGGTGACCGTTCGAGACTTCAGCGAGCCGTCCGCATTGTCATGACTGACTGTATCGATGCTCGAGCCCGCCGCCCCCGCGGCCACGGTCTCGATGGTGTCGTACACCCCGTCGCCGATGGTGTCGGCCTGGACGGTTCGGGTCTTGCCGTCCGCGCTCCAGGTCCGGATCGAACGATCGCGCAAGGAGGCGTCGGCATTGCGATCGGTCACCGTCTCGGTCGTGCTGCCGTCCGCGTTCTGGACCGTCACGTCGGTAGTCACGAGATCGAACACGCCGTCACCAGTCGAATCCGTCTGCGTCGTCTTCGACAGACCGTCCGCACTCAGCGTCGTGACGACCTCGTGACGCCGTGATCCGTCGGCATTCGACACGAGCTGGGTCGTGGTCGTGCTGCTGTCGGCATTGCGCACGATGGTTTCGGTCTCGATCGTGTCGATGTTGCCGACGCCGGCATTGTCGATCTGGATCGTCTTGTTCTGACCGTCGGCGCTCGTGTGTGTGACGGTCTTCCTGCGGAGTGAGCCGTCGGCATTCTCGTCCGATACCGTCTCGGTCCTGCTGCCGTCCGCGTTGACGACGATCGCATCGATCTGGACCCGGTCATTGACTCCGTCGCCGGTCGAATCGACCTGGGTTGTCTTCGCCAACCCGTCGGCGCTGGTGGTGGTGACGGTCTGGTCCCTGAGGGTTCCGTCCGGATTGTAGTCGGCGAGCGTCACGGTGAGGTCGCCTGCCGCGATCCTGGCATCGGCCTCGACCTGATCGTAGAAGCCACCGCCGGTGTGATCGCGATCGATCGTGATGGTCTTGAGGTCGGCACTCGTGGTGGTTACGGTGCGATTGAGGACGTGGCTGCCGGTCCCATCGAAATTCGTGATCGCGAGCGTGGTGCTGCCATCGGCATTGTCGACCGTTACGTCGGTTTGAATGCTGTTGATCACACCATTGCCGGCGGTGTCCCGGGAAATCGTGACGGTCTTGCCATCGGCGCTGGTAGTGCTGATGGTTTCCTTGACGAGGCTTCCGCTCGAGTTCAGCGCCTTGTTGTCGATGGTGGTGGAACCGTCGGCGTTGACCGTGGTCGTGGTCTCGACCAGATGGCCGCTGGCATCATGAGCGAAGGTGACGTCGGCCGCGGTGCCGGTGCTGCCGTCCGATCTGGTGAACGTTGTGGAGCCGGCGATCGACGAGCCGTCCGGCAAGACGATCGTCTGGTTGTTCGAGGTCAGATTGATCGCCGTGACGCCGAGCTGCGCCAGCGTCTTGAACTGCGTCGTCCCGTCGGCATTGGTGACGATCACGCCGAACTTGTTCCAGTCGGCGTCGCCGGCATCGAGCTGGCCATCGTGGTCGGTGTCGAACACGTCCAGCAGGGCCTGCATGTCCGACTTCGCAGTCGGATCCCACAGGGTGAAATTGATCTCGTCCGGCTGGTTGATGTTGCCGGTACCATTGAGGTCAATTGCCAGCACGCCGTTGCCGGCCCCCGCCCACGCGGTCGCCTCCTGCAGGCCGTCGCCGCCGAAGCTGAAATAATGGTTCGACGACCCGAGCTGGGTGATCGAAATGCCCTTGCCGGTCAGGTCGAGAACGACCGGCTCCGAGCTATCGCCCCCCCCCCAACCGCCGTCCCCGCCACCGCTATCGCCGACGCTGTAATAGCTATCGCTGAAGTAGCTATCATAAAAATAACTGTCGCTGTAAGAGCTGTCGCCGCCGTAGTTATCGCCGTAGTTACCGCTATAGTTGCTACCACTGTAGTAGACGTCGCTGCCGTGATATCCGTTGCCGTGGGACGCACTGCTGTAGGTCGGGCTGTAATGCGGGCCGATATAGTCGGCACTGCTGGGATCGGGATTGACGAAGTTGTTGTTATAATACTCGCTGTACGGCTCCAGATACGACGTGCCGCCCGGCACGTTGATATAGACCATGGGGTCGTCGTCGGAGGGGGCCTGGATGATCGGCGCAACGAGGTACGGGTCGACGCCGTTCGGGAATGCCTCCTCGGGGGTTTCGACGTGGCCATAGACCGGGGTGCCGTCCCCATAGTACCCGATTATATAGGAGCCCGTTCCGCCGTAGGGATTACCCTTCGGTGTCACCAGGAAGGGATCGACACCTCCGGGAAAACCGGTGAACGCATCAGCCGGCGGCGGCCCCTGATACGGGTTGTAGTACCACGGCGTCGAACTGCGGACGGGGATCGGCGGCGCGGGTGTGAACACGGTCTCGGCAACGGTTGTCGCCGGAGCCTCCAGCGATGGTGACGATCCTAGTGGCTGCCCCCAGGACAACAGTGCCGTCACGCCGGCGACGCCACCGGATGGAGTTCCGAGGACGCCAGCGCCGTTGCCGAGCGAACCGGTGATGTCGTTCTGCGAGTCCGAGTTCTTCTCGCCGTCAGCCCCCACGAACGTCACCTTGTTCGTCTGGTCGGGCTGCGGCGACGGTTCGCCGTGCGCAGGCGTGACGATGCTGTCAGAGATGAAGTTAAACAAGCGCACAGCGCCCTTACCGACCTCTTCCAAAGTGGTGCCAACGCCGACCGGGTCACGTGGCCCCATCACGGGCGCCCCGTCTGAGAATGTTAGAGGCTCACCGGTCTCAGGGTTGAATTGTTGCTCGAGATTGGCCTGCTTTTCAGCCGCTTGCCCGTCACCAGACTCAAGTCCAGCGGACGGAGCGATATACTGCTGAAATCCGGCTCGGAGACCATCGATGCCATTGCCTACAGTTGACACAAGGTCATTCAGACCACTGGCAAGCGCTTGATTAGACTCCATTTCTGCCTGACCGGCAGCTGTTACAGCGGTCGAGGTAAGCCTACCGAAATCACTCAGTCCATCGGACACGCCGTTCCAGATCGTGGATGTGAGATATTTCTGGCCATCAGTCTCCATGTCATACGCATCAATTTCAGCCTTGCTGGCAACCTTGACGCCATTTGAAATAACCTGGCCAGCAGCATTGAATCCTTTTGACGCCGCATCTCCGATTGAAGACGCCGCACCGTTTAGACCGAAATCGGAACTAGGGACTTCCGGAAGGCCAGGAGTAAGTCCGGGCGCGTCACTCGGCACTCTCCCCCCGATCGCAATTTGACCGGTGATATTGCCACCGACTATGCCAACTCCGGCCGTACCCTGGATTTGAAAGGTTGTTGCAGGAAGCTCTTTAACGCCATTTATCGTCTCAGCTCCGAAGCCAATCTTCGCATTGGCTCCTGCGCCGACGCCCAGAAACTCCACGGCCAGTCCCGCCATTCCTGCAGCTTGGACTGTCTCCCAGCTGTGGGTGACGGTATTGTAGTTAATGTCGAGGCCTAGACCAGCAATAAAGCCGTTGGCATTGACGATGGGCTCATTGTTCGAGTTGTATGTAACTTGGAATCCGCCCCCGAAGACGCCCAAGTAGAGCTTGGAGACATAGAATGCTTGCGAAATGCTGAGACTTTGATTGACGTTCCCAAGTGGACCGTTTCCGCCTGACTGAAACGTGATGCTACGTCCTGATGCGTCCGCCATATGTCCCTCAACCTGTCAGCGTTGTTTCTCGTTGGAGCTTGCCAGCGTTCTAACTTCCGAAATCATGCTTCGCGCGAACAAGAAAGCGCCGATGCCAATCGCCAAATTGATTACGAGAATTAGGACTCCTGTTAGCGAACGCAGTGCAGAATCGCTATAAATCGCGTACGGAGAACAAATTAGACAAAAGACAAGCAAAGCATTCAAAACTCTTTCAATCGTACCGATTGCAACTGTTGGATTTGCATCGATTTTCGCGACTGCACGCCAAGCCAGTGTTGCCAACCAAAAAACAACCAGCGAACCAACTATTCGAAAGCTTCGGTGAGTCTCAAAAGCTCCTGCCATTCCCAGATTGGCGACACCAGCGAAAAAGGCCACGCCGCAAAGCCGAGTGACCCATTTCTTGAACCCCTGAATTGAGGTGGACATATCAAGATCGTCCTCTTGTATGCGACAGCAACGAAACTTGCTTTGCGACGCCATCCTGAACTACCAAGTTGCGCAGAGATCCCGGCCCAATCGATAGTGACGCAGGCCAAAACTACAGAACTCCACAAGCTCACGCGGCTTACGCGCTTTATGCGCTATTATTGCGGCGAGAGGGATGGCATCCGGCGAGAAGACAGCGATCGGAAAGATCGCATCATATCGCGAATACTGATGTGGCAGAGACCACACTATCGTTGCCGCAGCGACTGCAATTGTCGAAAGACCGAAAACAATGCCCAGAGATAGGATGATTCTATAAGTGGTAGGCTGAAGCCGAAGAAAGTACGTTGGAAAGACGCATGCTATGGAAAGGACTGTCGAAACGTTATTGATCGCAGCGATCGCGTTTGTGAATTGGTTTGCATCCACCGTTCGCCTCTGCAAATGGCTCGAGAGAACTGCCGACGTTACCTGAGCATGGATAGCCTGCAACTTGTTCATCGCTCCCTCAAGCTCTCCTGCTTGTAGCGCAGCAGCGGCGACATCACGTATTCGATGATCCTTCGCTGCCCTGTCTTGATCTCGACCGTCACGGCCATTCCCGGCGCGACATTGACCATCTTGTCTTCGATCTGCATCGTCGTGCCGTCGAGCGAGACGCGCGCGGTGTAGAGCAACTCCTGGCCTGCCGGCTCGCTCGATTCCGAGAGCGCCCCGCCCTGCTTCGCGGCGCCGAACCTGTCCGCCGGCTTGTCCTTGACGATCGCATCGCGCGAGACGCTGATGACCTTGCCGTGCAGCAGGCCATAGCGGGTGAAGTTGAAGGTATCGATCTTGATCTCGGCGTCCTGCCCGGCTTCGACGAAGCCGATATCGCGGTTGGAGATCAAAGCCTCAACCTCGATGCTGGAGCCGCGCGGCACGATCATCATCAATTGCTGCGCCGGTGACACCACGCCGCCGACAGTGTGAATGGCGAGCTGCTGCACCGTACCGTCGATCGGCGCGCGAAGGATCTGTTCCTCGGTCTTCTGCTGCGCCTTGACGAGATCCTGGCGGAACTCATCGGCCTTCTTCTGGGCATCGGCGAGATCGCTTAGCACCTGCCGCTCGAAACCTGATTTTGTCGAGGCCAGCTGCTGTTCGAGGGCGCGACGGGCGGCTTCGATCTCGACTTGCTTGCGCTCCTGGAGGATCCGCTCGTTCTGTTGGTCCACGAGCTTCGTCTGCGCGTCGAGCCAGGCGATGCGGTTGCCGTACTGAATGTCCATCGCCTTCTTGCGAATGGTCAGGGTCTCCTCGAGCAGCGGCAGCGTCGCATCGATCTTGGCAATCGCGGCCGTCACTGACTGCGCCTCGGCGCGCTTCTGGTCGATCTGCTGGACGACGACGGCAAGCTTCGCCTCCTGCTCCGCAGCCTGCGCCAGCAGGCTCGAACGGGACCGCGCGATCTCGACCTCGGACGCGCCGGCCAGCGCCTCGATATCCTCGGGCGTGTTGAGGTGCGCAAAACTCCGGCGCAGCGCCGACAGGCGGGCAACGTCGAGCAGGCTTGCGACCAGATCCTGCCTCACCCGTTTGTGTTCGGCCTGCGTCACCGTGCGATCCAGCTCAACCAGGATGTCGCCGGCTGAAACCTTGTCGCCATCACGAACATGGATCGCCGCAACGATCCCGGTCTCCAGCGGCTGGATGGTCTTGGTGCGGCCGGTCGGCACCACCTTGCCCGTGGCCGTCGCGATGATGTCGACATGGCCGATCGTCGCCCAGCCGATCGCAAGGGCAAAGAACAGGATGATGGTCAGCGCGACCAGGCGTCCCACGGGCGAGGCCGGCGTCTCAAGGATCTCCAGCGCAGCCGGCAAGAATTCACGCGCGTCGCGCTGGCGGCGCCAGAACGCGCGGCTTTTGCGTTCAATCACATCAGCCGACGACATGGAGCCCCGCCTGGATCTGGTGCAGCATGGCGTATCGCCCGGCGTTCTTGATCAGTTCGTCGTGCGTGCCGTCCTCGACTAGGCGCCCCGCCTCGATGGTGAGGATGCGATCGGCGTGGCGCACCGCCGAGAGGCGGTGGGCGATGATGAAGACAGTGCGCCCGGCGCAGATCTTGCGCATGTTGCGCTGGATCATGTTCTCGCTCTCGTAGTCGAGGGCGCTGGTTGCCTCGTCGAAGATCAGGACCCGGGGATTTGTCACGAGTGCGCGCGCAATCGCGATGCGCTGGCGCTGCCCGCCGGACAGGCTGGCGCCGCGTTCGCCGACGACGGTGTTGTAGCCATCCGGCAGGGCGAGAATGAACTCGTGGGCGCCGGCAAGCTCGGCTGCGGCAATGACCCGCTCCATCGCCATGCCGGGATCGGTCAGCGCGATGTTCTCGCGGATGGTGCGGTTGAACAACACGTTCTCCTGCAGGACGGTGCCGATCTGGCGACGCAGCCACGCGACATCGGCGACCGTCAGATCGATGCCGTCGATCAGAATACGGCCGGCCTCCGGCGCGTAGAGCCGCTGGATCAATTTCGTCAGGGTCGACTTGCCCGAACCGGACGGACCAACGATCCCGATGACCTGCCCAGGCATCACCTTCAGCGAGATGTCCTGGAGCGCGAGCGAGGTATCCGGCCGGTAGCGGAAGCTGACGTGGTCGAAAGCAACCTCGCCCTTGATCGGCGGCAGCGACGCGCGCGAAGGATCGAACATTGGCTCAGGGGCGGTGTTGAGGATGTCACCAAGCCTTGCGATCGAGACCCGCGCCTGGTGGAAATCCTGCCAGAGCTGGGCCAGCCGCAGCACCGGCTGGGCGACGCGCCCGGCCAACATGTTGAAGGCGATAAGCTCGCCGACCGAGAGATCTCCGTCGATGACGAGCCGCGCCCCGAAATACAGTGTCAGCCCGGTGACGACCCTGCTGACGAACTGTACCGATTGGCTCGCCCAGTTTCCGAGCGACAGCACGTCGAAACTGGCGCTGACATAGCCGGCGAGCTGCTCTTCCCAGCGCCGCTGCATCTGCGGTTCGACGGCCATTGCCTTCAGGGTCTGGATTGCGCCGACGCTTTCGACCAAAAATGCCTGATTCTCAGCTCCACGATCGAATTTCCTGTCCAGCCTCTCGCGGAAAACCGGCGTAACGCCGGCGGAGATCGCCACATAGAACGGAAACGAGCCGACCACGATCCAGGTCAGGAACGGGGAATAGTAGAACATCACCGCTAGGAACACGAAAGTGAAGCCGAGATCGATCACCAGCGTCAGCGCCGAGCTGGTGAGGAAATTACGGATATTTTCGAGCTCACGGACCCGCGCGACGGAGTCGCCGGCCCGCCGCGCCTCGAAATAGGCGATCGGCAGTGCGATCAGGTGACGGAACAGGCGCGCGCCGAGCTCCACGTCGATTCGGTTGGTAGTGTGAGAAAAGACATAGGTGCGTAAGCCGCCCAGGACGGTCTCAAAGATCGAGACCGCAATCAGGCCGAAGACCAGCACGTCGAGCGTGGTGTAGCCTCGATGCGCGAGCACCTTGTCTGTCACGACCTGGAAGAACAGCGGCGTCACCAGCCCAAACAACTGCAGGAACAATGATGCGACCAGCACCTCGCCGAGCAGCCGGCGATATTTGTGCATGGCTTGCAGGAACCAGGTGATGTCGAACCGCCGCGCCAAATCGGACAGCGAGACCCGCCGCGTCATCAGCACGATCCGACCGGTCCAGGCTTCTTCGAACTCGGCTCGCTTGACGATCTGCGGGCGATTGGCCGCGGGGTCGTGGACGAGCACGTCGTCGGTGCCGACCTTGCCCAAGATCACGAAGGTGCCATCGCGACGCTCGACGATGCCGGGCAATGACAGATGCGCCAACCCTGTCCAGCTCTCACGAACCGCCCTCGCCTTCAACTTCAGTTGCCTGGCGCAGCGCAGCATCTCCAGCACGCCGACCGGCTCACCGGAAAACTGGTGAGCGATTTGCGCGGGATCAATCGAAATCTGATGAAACCGCAGCAGCAATGCCAGGCACTGCAGTCCCGTGTCTTGCTTGACTTCCTCCAAAGTCATCCGCGCCTCCCCCTGACCGTGCTTCTCGTCAGATTCGGCGCTCGTGATGCCCGGATGTGATTTGCAGTCTTAGGCTGTATTTTCTTTCCATGACGAGGTCCGCGCAGGCACAAAAGGATAGCGTCCGTCGGCACGAGCAACCGACAGCGGCACGTTCAAATCGTTGAGATTTCCGCATAGCCGTGCTGCGTGGCGAGCTTCTCGGCTTTCCACTTCGTGTCAGCACGCTCGCGCGCTGAAGATTTGACTTCAGTGAAGGCTTAGATTCGGCGGATTATTCTAGCTTTTGCCCCATGCAGTCCAGACACCCCTTACCCGCTCTGCTTGCCATCGAACAAATTGATGTCCGGTGATGATCGATGGCTGCAAAATCCATCTCGATGGAACAATGCGATACTTCGTCGCAGCGTGCACAACTTTCGGTAGCTTTGCAATATCTCCCAGCAAGGTTCTGAAATAATTTTTGGTGACTAGGACGTGGACTCATTAGCGCCGAGCCATAGCCTGATTGAAGCGAGTTGGACGAATGCAAGGTAGTTGGCGGCATGTTTGTCGTAGCGCGTCGCTACCCGACGACATTGCTTGATCCTGTTGAAGAACCGCTCAACTCGATTGCGAGCGCGATACAGGTAGGGACTGAAGCAGATCGGTTCGCTGCGATTGCTTTTCGGCGGATGTTGGCCCATGCTCCTTTCTTGATCGCAAGTTCTCTAATCCAATCGGCGTCGTAGCCACGGTCCGCCAGCAGCATCGATCCAGGCTTCATGCGAGACAAGAGTTTTCCAGCAAGCCGGTTGTCGTGGGCTTCTCCAGGCGTCAGCGCAACTCGGACCGGTAGGCCGTTTGTATCTGCGACCGCATGAATCTTACTGGTCAACCCGCCCCGTGACCGCCCCATGCATTGTCTTTTATTGCGGTTGATGCAGGCTCCATGTTGATGCACGCGGACAATCGACGTGTCGATCATTTGCACAGCGGCATCGTGGGCGGCAGCCAAGGCGTTCATAATCGCCGCCCACACACCTGCTCGTCGCCAACGAACGAAGCGATTGTAGCAAGTGGTGTACGGGCCAAAGGCGTCTGGTAGATCGCGCCATGGTGCCCCGGATCGTAGCACCCAGAAGATGCCATTGAGGACGCGACGGTCATTCACCCGCGGCACACCGCGCGGCTTGTTTGGCAGCATCGGCCTGATGGCAGTCCATTCCTCGTCGGAGAGTTCGTAGCGCATGATTCGGCCCCATTCGTCAGGGGATTTGAATCATGGCTCGGCAGTCAGGCTCAACGGGCCCCAGCCGACGGGATGGCCGCGATGTGCCCGAAAGCGGACGCATTATGCTCACTCTGAGTTTTGTCGAGTTTGACCCCGAGCGGACATTGAACCTAATTGCTTCATCGATCCGCCGACTCGAGACCTCCAAGAATTTCACGGGCGCGCTTGATCGAAAAAGCATGTGCCGCCCGATCGAAGGACGGGCTTGCCCGCATCATGTAGCCGTGGAGCACGCCGGGAAAGACGTGCACTTCAACGTTGGCCGTGCGCACCGCCAAATCACGATACGCCTCCAGCACATCGGCCGCCGCGCGATTGTCCTTATCGCCCCAAATGAGGCAGACCGGCTCACGAATCCCGACAAGCTCGTGACGATAGTCCCGCATCTCGGATCCGTGACAGCAGATACCAGCAGCATAGCCAAGCCGCTTCGGCCCAAGAATCGCGTACGGACCGCCATAGCAAAATCCCATAACCGCGGCCCGGCCATTGAACTGCGGGATAGTGCCGAGGTGCCTCAAGCTGTCGATCATGTCGTCTTCGCCGGCCTTGATTTGCTCAAGGCGCGGCTGCGCGCGCTGGGCCGCGCGTGGGTCGTTCCGCGAAAGCGGGCCGGCAATCGAGCGCCAGAACAGATCCGGCACCGCCGCAATGAAGCCGTATGAAGCAAGCTCGTCGGCGATTGCGAGCATGTCCGCATCCACGCCATGGATAGCGGAAGCAAGCACAACGGCAGCAACAGGCTTTTCCGGCTTGGGCGTGACCAGATAGCAATCGAACGCGCCGCCGCCTTTCGCGCAAATCTTGCTGAACTTCCCCTGCATGTCGCATCCAAACGTTGTTAGGGATGGAGGCCAACGGCCGGTTTGGCTGGCGATACCCGGTATAGAGGCTGCGGCCATCTAAGACTTCGCCGCACTACTCCAGTCGGATCTTCGCGAGCCTCATCACTCTGGCCCACTTCTCGGTTTCACCGGCCATGACCTTGCCGAAATCGGCGGGCGAGCCGCCCAGTCCCGTAGCATCGAGGCTACGGAGGCGCATCTTGAACCCCGAATCGGCCAGTGCGGCGTTGGCCTGCTTGTTCAGCCTGTCGATAATCTCGATTGGCGTGTCTTTCGGGGCGCCGATGCCGAACACTGAACTCGCCTCGTAACGGGGCACGAACTCGCCGATGGCTGGCACATCCGGCAGCGCTTCTGATCGCGCCGTCGTCGTTATCCCGAGCGCGCGCAGCTTGCCGCTGCCGATGTAGCCGATCGATGGCGCCAGGTTCACAAAGACGACCTGCACCTGACCTCCGAGCAGATCCGTGATCGCGGGCGCCACGCCTCGATAGGGCACATGCTGAAGATCGAGTCCACCTGCTTCCTGTTTGAACAGTTCCGCGGCGATATGTGTGATCCCGCCCACTCCGCCCGAACCATACGAGAGCTTCCCCGGATTGGCTTTGGCGTAGGCGATGAACTCTGGAATCGTGGTGGCAGGAATCGATGGGTGTATCACCATCACCAGGGCGCCACGGGTCAGACCCGCGACCGGCGCAATATCCCGCAGGAAATTGAAATCAAGATTCTCGTAAAGCGTCGCATTAATCGCGTTGGAGGAACCAACCAGCAGGAGCGTATAGCCGTCCGGAGACGCACGCACGACCGCATCAGTGGCGATATTGCTTCCCGCTCCGGGCCGGTTCTCGACGATAAATTGCTGGCCGAGCCGCTCCGACCACCATTGCCCGACCAGACGCGCAAGGATGTCATTTGGGCCGCCCGCCGCGAAGCCAACCATGATGCGGACAGGCCGCGCTGGGTAAATATCTGCACAAGCCCTGCCCGACAGCAGAGATGGCGTGGCCACCCCCACTGCAAGGTGCAGAAACTGACGTCGGGAGGGCGTCATGGATTTTGCTCCGTCGAACCCGCACTCGCACCGGCTCTCTTCAACGGCCGAGGATAGTTGATGCTGTCATAACCGCATAAGGCTATTGTCTGATGAGATCATCTCAAAACAGAAATGGGTGCTTTCATGCAGATGAGCGATCGCATTGGAAAACGAATGAAGCTGCAGGACCTGCATGTGCTGATGGCGGTGGTGCAGGCCGGCAGCATGGGCAAGGCGGCGCTCATGCTCAATACCACTCAGCCCAATATTTCGAGATCGATCGCGGAACTTGAGCATGAGTTCGGCGTCCGCTTGTTGGATCGCCACCGGCGCGGAATTGAGCCGACCGAGTGCGGCCGCGCCCTGCTCGATTGCGGCACAGCCGTTTTCGACGAACTGCGCCAGGGCGTGAAGAGCATCGAATTTCTGGCCGACCCCACCGCTGGAGAAGTGCGGATTGGAAGCACGGCCTTTCTGGCGGCGAGCTTTGTTTCCGCTCTCATAGACCGGCTCTCCCGGCGTCATCCGCGGATCAGATTTCAGCTCGTGACCGGCTACCAGGAGGCACTGCACCGCGACCTGAGCGAGCGCAAGGTTGATTTATTGATCGTGCGGAGCGGCGGCTCGATTGCTGACGAGCGTTTGCGTTTCGAGTTTCTTTTTGAAGATAGCTATGTCGTCGTGGCGGGTGCAAAAAATCCATGGGCGCGGCGGCGCAACATCCGGCTCTCCGATCTCGCGGAGGAGCGATGGGTCCTGCCACCCCGGGAGAGCGTGATCGGATCGATTATCACGCAAGCCTTTCGTGGCAGCGGATTTGAGTATCCACGCGCGACAGTGGTCACTGACTCCCCTCATATGCGGGTCAGCCTGCTGGAGACGGGGCGGTTCCTCACGGTCTTCCCGGCTTCCGCACTGACATTCCTCGCCAAAGGGGCGGCGCTCAAGATCCTACCCGTCGAACTGCCGGCGGCACGTCGACCAAACGGGATGGTTACCGTCAAGGATCGCGCCGTCAGCCCGGTTGTGCAGCTCGTCATCGACGGCGCCCGTGAGCTCGCAAAGCCAATGGCGAAACGGTGACAAGCTGTATGCCGGCTTGTGGCCCATCGCTTCTGTTAGTGCAATGCAGGGACATGTCTGGTCGCTGGGGTAGACCGGAAGTTTGCATCCGAGGGTCAAACCGACGCGATTGACCCAAAGCGGACTTCGCCTCCGACAATCGATACAATTTGAGCACCATCTCTTATCAGAGCGAAAGAATGCCTACCTACACCCGTGGGTAATCGCGG
>NZ_JADPJR010000092.1:0-39076 GCF_023073535.1 Bradyrhizobium sp. 179
GCGACGCTTTCCGCCGCCCACGTCGCCCTTCAGCAAGCGGTCGCTGATCCGCCCCACGAAGATGCAGAGCACCACGGCAACCGCGTACGGAATGGCGGCGTAGAAGCCTGTCTTCGCAATGGTAAGTCCCTTCGTCGCCTGCAGATAGCTCGGCATCCAGGTCAGGAAGAGATACTGCGAGTAGACGTTGCACCCTTGGGTGAGAGCCAGGCCCCACAGCGTCGGCCCCTTTCGCAGCAGACCGATGAGACCGACCTTCGGCGCCGACGCATCGAGATCGACCTTCTTCGCACCGCGCTCGTTCAGGATCTTTTGCCGCTCCTCCTCGCCGAGCCAGGTTGCGTCCTCCGGGCGCGCGAACCATGTCAGCCAACACGCGAGCCAGACGAACCCGATGCCGCCGGCGGCGAAGAACAGCGCCGGCCAACCGAAGCTCGCGATGATGGGGCCCGCCACGAGTGCGCAGACGGCCGGGCCGGCGTACGATCCGCTGTTGAAGATCGCGTTCGTCATGCCTCGTTCCGAGGCGGGGATCCACTCACGGATCACGCGCGCGCCGGCGGGATTGCTGGTGGCCTCGCCCGCTCCCATCGCAAGGCGCGTAGCGAGCAACGAGGGGAAACTTGCGGCGATGCCGGTCGCCGCGGTTGCCGCCGACCAAAGCGCCAGTCCGAAGCCTGCGACCTTCTTCGCCCCGAACCTGTCGACGAGCATGCCCATCGGGATCAGGAAGACGGTGTAGGTCCACAGGAAGGAGGAGAACAGGTAGCCAAGGGCGACCGGCGAGAGGCCGAATTCCTTGGCGATCGGGGAAGCCGCGAACGACAGCGTGACCCGGTCGATGTAGTTGAGCATCGCCAACAAGAAGAGCATCAGTGCAATCCAAAGCCGCTTCTTCTGCATCACTTCCTCCCTGAAAATTGCGTTTCCCTGCACGGCCTCAACGGGCCGCTGTTTTTGATTTATTCTCCAGCCACGCGCTCGGGGCGCCAGCTCAGCAGCTGGCCTTCGAGCCAAGTGAGCATTGCTTCCGCAATCAAAGCGACTGCGCCGACGACGATCATTGAGGCGAAGACGCCGTTGGCATCGAACGCGCCCTGCGCCGTTGCGATGAGAAGACCAACGCCCTGCTTGGCGCCGAGGAATTCACCGACGATCGCGCCGACCAAGGCGAAGCCGAACGAGACGTGCAGGCTCGCCAGAATCCACGAGGTCGCGGACGGTATGACCACCGAGCGCGTGATCTGCCACCGCGAGGCGCCGAGCACCCGCGCGTTCGAGATCAGGGTCTTGTCTGCTTCCCTGACCCCCTGGAAGGCGTTCGCGAACACCACGAAGAACACCATCACGACCGCGAGGGCGACCTTGGAGGCGGCTCCGAGGCCAAATGCGACGATGAAGATCGAACCGAGGATCACACGGGGAATGGAGTTCGCGACCTTCACGTAGATCGAGAAGATGTCCGAAAGCAGCTCGTTTCGGCCGAGAGCCACGCCGCAAAGGATCCCGAGAACGGCACCGATGAGGAACCCGGCGCACGCTTCGTAGATCGTGACCCATATCTGGTACCAGAGAGGCCCGATCGACGTCCCTTCAGTAATCCACTCGACGAGTTTCTCGGCGATACCGCTTGGCTGACCGAAGAAGAAAGGATCGATGAGATTGAAGCGCACACCGAGTTCCCACCCGCCTAGGATGACGGCGAGAACGGCGATGCGCATGATGAGGATGAAAACCTTCCGTCGCCGCGCCAGCGTGACGAAGGCGTCGGCTTTGGGGGCTTCCGCGACCGGGCGCGGTCCGTCTGTCTGCGTGACAAGGCTCATTGGATCCTCCTCAAGCCTGCTCTTCGCGGGCACGCATGACTTCCTCGCGGAGGTCCTTCGAAATACGCCGAGCGATTTCGATGAAGCGTTCGTCGTAGCGCAGGGCTGCGATCGCCCTGGGCCTCTCCAGCTCGATGTCGTAGATCGACTTGATCCGCGCGGGACGCGTGGTCAGGACCGCGACCTTGTCGGCAAGCAGGATGGCCTCATCCAGATCGTGCGTGACGAACAGCACCGCCGCGCGATTCTCGGTCCATAGGTTCAGGAGCTCTTCCTGCATGAGCTCGCGCGTCTGGACATCGAGCGCCGAAAAGGGCTCGTCCATCAGCAGCACTTCGGGCTTGTTGATGAACGTCTGCGCTAACGCGACGCGCTTGCGCATGCCTCCGGACAACTGGTGCGGCAGGCTCTCCTCGAACCCCGAAAGGCCGACCCGGCGAACCCAATCGAGGGCGCTTTCCCGGGCCTTCGAGTTACTCATGCCGCGGAATAGCGGTCCAGCTTCCACGTTCTGCACGACGTTCTTCCACGGAAACAGGGCATCCTGCTGGAAGACGAGCCCGACCCGGCGATCCACGTCGCGGACCTCCGCGCCGAACAGTTGCACGGAGCCCGCCTGAGGACGCGCCAGACCCGCGATCAAGCCCAGGGTCGTCGACTTGCCGCAGCCGGTAGGCCCGACAATCGCGCAGAATTCGCCGGGAGCGATCGACAGATCGAAACCGTTCAGGGCCGTTAGGATATCGCCGTCCGGCTTGATGAAGCGGCGCGTGACGCCGCTCAACTCGATTGCGGGCAACATGAGTGTCCTTTCGATGCGAAGCGGCAGAGGCCGTCCGCTCGACTACTTCGCCGCGTTGGCGGTATCGACGAATTTGTTGGTGTAGGTCTGCGGAAGGTCGACGGAGGCCTTCTGAACCTCCTTCTTGAATTCCTTGAGTACGGCAAGAACCGTCTCTGCGCCGTCCGCCGGCATCCTGCCATCTGGCGAGAACATCACCTTGGCGTCAGCGAGCGCCTTCACGTAGGCGGCCCTGTCGCCGGCATAGTAGTCCTTCGGCATCTTGTCCGCGATGTCTTCGGCAGAGTGGGAAGAGATGTACTGCATCGTCTTCACGAACGCGTTGACAAGCTTCTGCGTCACCTCGGGATGGGACTCGACATAGGCAGTCGACATGTAGAGGCACGCTGCGGGATAGAGGCCGCCGAGATTCTTCTTCGCCTCGTCCGGGGTACGCAGATCGACGATCACGCGCCCCTGGTCAGTAGTCACCACGCGCGAAATCGTAGGCTCCGTCGTGATACCCGCGTCGATCGAGCCGTTCTTGATCGCGGCGACAAACGTTGCGCCGGCGCCGACGGACAGCAGACGCACCTTCGAGGGATCGACGCCATTCTTCTTCGCCAGGTACTGGACAAGGAACGCCGTCGATGAGCCGAGTCCCGTCACTCCGATCGTCTTGCCGGGGAAGTCGGCGGGAGAGCTGATATCCTTCGCCTTCGACGAAGCTAGGATGGCATGTCCGGAGACAAGACCCATCTGGACCACCGATTCGATCTTCTTGCCCTTCGCCTGCAGGTCGATCGTGTGATCGTAGAAGCCGACCGCCCCCTGAATCGCGCCCGCGACAAGTTCGTTCGTGGCCTTGACGCCGGCGGGTTCGCTGGCGAGCTCTACGTCCAGCCCCTGCTCCTTGAAATAGCCAAGGCTCTCGGTGAGCTTCGCCGGCAGATAGATAATCTTCTCCATGCCGCCGACCATGAGCGTCAACTTCTCGGCAGCCGCAGCGGGAGTCGAAGCGCTGACCGCGAGAGCCGCGGCGACCGCCATCATCGGCAATGCGCCACCCAATGACAGAAGGGAGAGCGACTTCGTTTTCAGCTTCACGTTCTTCTCCCTGTTTTCTTGCTTCGCGGCGGACGCCGGCGCCGCAACGCCCGGTCTGTCGAGGGCCTGCTTCCGGGCCCGGAAGCTGCATTGCCATATATCGTTAGATATGACAATGTCATTTTTGGCACAAAATGACAATCGTGGTCTGATCGCGACGGAAGGCCCCCCTCCGGAAGACAGCCGGGCGGATCTTTGTTAGAGGCATGGCCCCATCGGAGGCCCGAGCACCGGACCCGCATAGCGCGCATTTGAGATGGAACAGTCGACCGAGTTTTCAGACAGGGGGTCGTCCGGATCGCCGAACGCGCTCCACCGGGAGATCGCGCAGCGGATCCTGATGCATGTTCGGATGGAGCGTCTTCCCATCGGCGCGCATTTGACCGAGACCTCGCTTGCGCAGGTGGTCGGCACATCCCGCGGCCCTATCAGGGGTGCCCTGGGCCACTTGGCGTCCGCTGGGTATCTAGAACGCAGGCCCGGTCAGGGCTTCTTTCTGGCGAGAACCGAGCCTCGAACGGGAAAGGCCGCCGACACGTTGGTGGCCGATACTGAGCGGCTTTACCTCAAGCTCGCGGAGGATCGCCTGCGCGGGCGCCTTGCTGATTCCGTGACGGAGGCGGACCTGATGCGCCGCTATGATATTCCGCGACACACCCTCCGGCGCATCCTGACGCGCATCGTCAACGAAGGGTGGATGCAGCGGCGCACTGGGCATGGTTGGGCATTCCTGCCGATGATCGACTCCGTGGAGGCATATCGCGAAAGCTATGAACTCAGGCGCTACCTGGAGCCTCAGGGTCTGCGATCCCCGACCTTCAAGTTGAACCGCGTCGTCCTTTCGGAGCAGCGCGAGCGGCAGGAGTTTCTGCACAGCGCGGGATACAAGACGCTTGGCCAGGTCGAGTTGTTCAAGTCGAACAGCGATTTCCACGAGGCACTCGCCCTTATGTCGGGCAACAGGTTCTTAGCCCAGACCGTCGCCCGCCAGAACGAATTGCGGCGTCTCATCGAATACCGGCAGACGCTTGATCGGGACCGCGTCTGGCGGCAAACCGGCGAACACTTGGCCATTATCGATCTGCTGGAGAATGGCTCGCTCGAGGGTGCCGCCAAGCTCCTCGAAAAGCATATCGGCGGAGCCTTGAAGGAGAAAGCCCGGCCCGAGCTCTTCGGTTCGTAATCCCGCTCATAACTCTCCTCGCAGCATGCGATGGATGGCGAGACAGGCGCCGGAGCCCGGCTCGCACATCAGTCCGCGGTCCAGGTTCCCGAAGCGATACTAATCGCTATTCAAGTACGCGCTGCAGCCTAGACGCTGCCCTCCGAAGGCAAAGGTCACACGTTCGAATCGTGTCGGGTGCGCCAATTTCCCCTTATTTCACTGAACGATACACGCACGCGGATCGAAACTTCAGCTTTGTCTCGTTAGGGCTAGTAAGCAATCTGGAGGAAAACCGTCGTCCTAATGCAAACTACTTGGCAGTGACGTTCGAAGGCTCGCCTGTCTAACAACAATAGCGATTGTACTTCGCGGCACGCCGTCCGACCCCACCAATCGGTTCACGCACTCTCGAAAACGTCAGTCGTTGGGAGAGTCGGCTAGCGGCGTTTCATTTTCGGCGAGCCAATATCCCAGCCACGGGTCACAATTGCGTATGCGCCGCCCCAACTTCATCGCCAAACACGCCCGGAATGCTCGAGGTCACTTGGGCCGGGTAGTTGCCTTCATCATGGCTCACGAAACATGGAGCCAGAATCTGCGGCTGATGGATGCGCTCGGTATCGATCGCAGCGATCACATTCTCGACGTCGGATGTGGGCACGGGCGTAGTCTGGCCGAACTGGCCACCCGAGCCTCGATGGGGCATGTCGTTGAGCGGACCCATCCGAGCTGATGGTCGAGATCGCGTCGCAACGCAATCGGCCGCTCATCGAGGCGGCCCGCGCCGAGGTCATCCTTGCGACGGTGGAGTCACTGCCCTTTGCCGATAATTTTTTCGACAAGGTGCTGTGTGTCCACGTGCTCTATTTCTGGAAAGATTTCGACGTGTCTCTCCGCGAGATCGCCCGCGTATTGAAGCCTGGCGCCGATTGGGATAGTTGTTCCGAACCAAGGCCGATCCGGCGGCCATCGCATCGTTTCCGGCCGAAATCTACCGCTTTCCGGAGCTCTCCGAAGTGATGGTGGCTCTCGAACAAGCTGGTCTGGGCGTCCATGCGGCCAGCGATCTCACGAACGAGCCCGTCCTCCTTATCGTGGAAAAACGAGCGGCTCAAACAGCGGAGTGACCGCAATCAACCGATCAGGTCGAGACAATCGCGGTCAGACGCTCGATCACCTGATCGATCTCGTCCGCCGTGGTGCCTCGTCCCAGGCTGAAGCGAAGTGCGCCCATTCCGATTCTTTCGGGTACACCCATCGCGGCGAGAACGGGCGAGAGCTCGATCCGCCCTGAATGGCATGCCGACCCCGTGGATGCCGCAACGCCGTTCAGCTGCACCAGTATGTCCGCGCCGATCCTGCCGACGAACGACACGTTGATAGTGTTGGGTAAGCGCTCCGTGGCGTGGCCATTCAGCGCGACGTGATCGCCGAAGCGATCTTGAAGCGCTGCCCAGAAACGATCACGTAGAGCCTCGATGCGCGCTATCGGCGCAAGGTTTGCGGCGATTTCGCAGGCTGCCCCGAGCCCAACCGCGAGCAGCGCGCTCTCGGTGCCGGCGCGCCGGCCGCGCTCATGGCCCGCCCCGTGGATCAAGGGCTCGAGCTCAAGACCGCCTCGGACGTAAAGCGCGCCTACCCCTTTCGGCGCGTAGAGCTTGTGGCCGGCAATAGAAAGCAGATCGACGCCTAGCTCGCCGACATTCGTCGGGATCTTTCCGACCGACTGCGCCGCGTCCGTGTGAAAGCGAATCCCGTGCTCCCGTGCGAGCGCGCATATTTCCTCGATCGGCTGGATTGTGCCAACCTCGTTGTTGGCGTGCATGATGCTGATCAGGACTGTCTGCGGGGTTATGGCGCGGCGCACGTCCTCGGGATCGACGCGGCCGGTGCGATCGACCGGAAGATAAGTGATCACGGCGCCGAGCCGTTCGAGAAATCGGCAGGGAGCCAGAACGGCGGGATGCTCGATCGCCGAGGTGACGATGTGCGCTCCTTTGCGGTTCAGCGCGAAGAATGTGCCTTTGATCGCCAAGTTGTTTGCTTCGCTGCCGCCGCTGGTGAAAACGATCTCGTCGGGCGCGGCGCCAAGCAGCGCGGCGACCTGGCCGCGGGCCTGCTCGAGGGCGGCTTTTGCCGGGATGCTGGCCCAGTGGCCGCTGGACGGATTGCCGAACGCTTCATCCAGGAACGGCCGAATTGCTGCCGCCACCGCCGGATCGATCGGCGTGCTCGCGTTGTAGTCGAGATAGATCGGCCGCATCGTCGCAGTCATGGCGACTTAGTCGTCCTTAAGGTGAAGCCACGGTAGTTGCTCATTGGCGAACACATGCTTGCTCGGTTTCAACTCCTCCGCCCGGACGAAGGCACCGACACAATAATACGTCTCGGTCGGAAAATGCACGGTGGCGCAGGTCAACGTCGAACCGCAGCGAACACAGAAACCGCGTGTGGTTCCCGGCGACGACTTGAACGTCGTGATGGCGCCTTCGGTCACTGTGACCGCGTCGTTCTCGAAGCCGACGAACACGCTCACCGGCGCGCCGGAATGTCTGCGGCAGCTGTCGCAATGGCACCAGAAGATACCTTTGGGTTGGCCACGTGCTTCGAAACGAACCGCCCCGCAGAGGCAGCGCCCAGAATAGGTTTCGGTCATTGTCGCGCTCCGGGCTTGGCTTCCATGGCGATGGCGACGACCACCCCCGAGAGGAAGGTGAGCGCACCGATCAGGCCGATCGACCAGGCCATTCCGTACAAGTCGGCGATCACGCCAGCCGATAGCGCGCCTATCGCGTAGCCGAGATCGCGCCAGAAGCGATAAACGCTGAGCGAACGGGCGCGCCAGCTCGGGTGCGACGCATCCGAGACCGCCGCGATCAGGCTTGGGTAGACCATCGCCGTGCCGACACCGAGCAGGACGCTTGCGACGAGCCACCATTCGAAGTGACTGGTCGCCGCAGTCAGGAACAGGCCCGCGGCCTGTACCCACATGCCGGCGGTGATCAGGCCCTTGCGACCCCAGCGGTCCGACAGCGGACCGGTCGCGATCTGCAGGATGCCCCAAACTGCCGGATAGACCGCCTTCAGAATACCGATGCGCTCGACCGAAAGGCCAAAGGACACGAAGAAAAGCGGGAAGATTCCCCAGCTCATGCCGTCATTGAGATTATTGACGAGTCCGGCCTGCGAAGCGGCGAAAAGGTTGCGATCTCTAAAAGAGGTCAGGAGGAATATCTCCCGAAAACTGATCGGCGCCGCCTGTCGCTCATGGCCCGCCGTCTCCAACCGTACGTGATCGCGTGTGTCACGCACCAAAAGGATCGAAAGTGCGAAACCCAGGATCGCATAGGCAACGCCGAGATAGATCGGCGCCGGCCTCAGCCCGAGGTGGTCGAGATCGGCAAGCAGCTCTTGATGACGCGCGGTGCGCTGACCACGTTCTCCATCGCCAACGATGTCGCCAAGTATTTTGCGATCATACCGGCGATGTTCCTGGCGTTTTACCCCCAACTCAACGTGCTCAACATCATGAGCCTGTCGAGCCCGCAGAGCGCCATCCTGTCGGCGATCATCTTCAACGCGCTGATTATCATTGCGCTGATTCCTCTTGCGCTGAAGGGCGTCGCCTATCGCGCGGTCGGAGCCGGCGCGCTGCTCCGGCGTAACCTCCTGATCTACGGCCTCGGCGGCATCGTCATTCCCTTCGTTGGCATCAAGGCGATCGACCTCGCCGTCACCGCCTTGCACTTGGCGTGACATGTCGATGCCAGCCACGAAGCGGTCCTGCCAGACGCGCGCCTCGAAGGATGAAGGCCCGGCTGGAGGCCTCGCCCTGCGAGACGCCGCGCAGGCGCGGCTCCTCAGGGTGAGAGTCTGGCGTCCTCGCTCGCAAAGACGAGAATAACTGGAGAACCAACATGCTCAGAGAAATCCGCCCTGCCGTCGTCCTGTTGCTGGTGCTCACCGCCATCACAGGCCTCGCCTATCCGCTCGCGATGACGGCCATCGCCGGCGCGCTGTTTCCCACGCAGGCGCAGGGCAGCCTAATCGAGAAGGACGGCAAGGTCGTCGGCTCCTCGCTCATCGGGCAGGAGTTTAGGGATGACAAATATTTCCACGGCCGCCCCTCGGCGACGCTGGCCCCGGACCCCAACGATTCGACCAAAACGGTGCCGGCGCCCTACAACGCCGCCAATTCGGGCGGCTCCAATCTGGGCCCGACCAGCAGGGCGCTGGCCGACCGGCTGAAGGAGGATGGGGACAAGCTCAAGACCGAAAACCCGAACGCGGCGGTGCCTGTCGATCTGGTCACCACCTCGGCCAGCGGCCTCGACCCGGATATCTCGCCGGAAGCTGCGGAATTTCAGGTGCCGCGGGTGGCGAAAGCGCGGAATATGCCGGAAGACGCCGTGAGCCGGCTCGTGGCTTCCAACGTTCAAGGCCGAATGCTTGGCCTGCTCGGCGAACCCAGGGTTAACGTTCTGGCGCTGAATCTCGCGCTGGATCGTGCCTCGGCGAAGTAGCGGTCTAGGCCGGGAATGCCCCGATGATTATATTGTCCTGATGGTTCAACAGCGCCGCGATCCCGAACAACGTCCGTCGTCCGAGGCGCTGCTTGAAGCTGCGCGCCGGGAAGAAGGTGGAAACGGCAAGCTGAAGATCTTCGTCGGCGCAGCGCCCGGCGTCGGCAAGACCTACGAGATGCTGCAAAGCGGGCACGCCAAGCGTAAGGCGGGCATCGACGTCGTGGTCGGCTTCGTCGAGACCCACGGCCGGGCTGAAACCGAGGCGCTGGTGCGCGGGCTCGAAATGGTCCCCCGCAAGAGGATCGACTACCGCGGCCGGATCGTCGAGGAGATGGACCTCGATGCCGTGATCGCGCGGCGGCCGCAAATTGCGCTGGTCGACGAGCTCGCCCACACCAACGCGGTCGGCAGCCGCCACCCCAAGCGCTATCTCGATGTCGAGGAACTGCTCTCCCATGGCATCGACGTCTATACCGCCGTCAACATCCAGCACATCGAGAGCCTGAACGACGTCGTCGCCCAGATCACCCATGTCCGGGTGCGCGAGACGGTGCCCGACTCCGTGTTCGACCGGGCCGATGCCATCGAGCTGATCGACCTCACGCCCGACGATCTCATCCAGCGGCTGAAGGAGGGCAAGGTCTATGTGCCCAAGCAGGCCGAGCGGGCGCTGGAGCACTATTTCTCGCCGGGCAATCTGACCGCCTTGCGCGAGCTTGCGCTACGGCGGACCGCCGAGCGGGTCGACGAGCAGCTGCTCACTCACATGCAGGCGAATGCGATTCCCGGACCCTGGGCTGCGGGCGAGCGGATCCTCGTCTGCGTCAGCGAGGATCCGCGCGCGGCTGGCCTCGTGCGCTACACCAAGCGGCTGGCCGACCGGCTGCATGCGCCGTTTACCGCGCTCTCGATCGAGACCCGGCGCTCGCTGCAATTGTCCGACGAGGAGCGCGACCGGCTGGCCGACACGCTGCGTCTCGCGGAATCGCTCGGCGGCGAGGCGATGACGATTCCCGCGGTCGGCCGCCGCATCGCCGACGACCTCGTCAGTTTCGCACAAGGCAACAACGTCACCCAGATCGTGATCGGCAAATCGACGCGCTCGCGCTGGTTCGAATTGACGCGCGGCTCGGTCGTGCACGATCTGGTCCGCCGCGCGGGCAATATCAGCGTTCACGTCATCCCCGGCGACGAGCTTCCAGCCGAGGATGCACCCAAGACGGCGGTGCAGACCGCTGCGCGATCCGAACCGTTCGATGCTATGCCCTATCTCAAGGCGCTGGGGATCGTCTTGGTCGGCCTTGGTGCCGCCGAGTTGATCCGGCCCTATTTCGGCATCGAGAACGTCGATCTCGTGCTGCTGACCTCGGTCGTTGCGGTTGCCGTGCGCTACGGCCTGTGGCCATCGCTGCTGGCGACGGTGACGGCGTCGCTGTGCTACAATTTCTTCTTCATCCCGCCGATCTACACCTTCACCATCACCGACCCGACGAACGTCGCCGCGTTCTTTCTGTTCATGGTGGTGGCCATGCTGGTCTCCAACGTCGCCGCGCGCGTGCGCATCCAGGCCGACACCGCCATCGGGCGGATCAGGATGACCGAGCAGCTCTACGCCTTCAGCCGCAAGCTCGCCGGCACCGCGACGCTCGACGACGTGCTGTGGGCCACCGCCTACCAGATCGCGTTGATGCTGAAGGTCCGCGTCGTGCTGCTGCTGCCGGAAGAGGGTCTGCTCACCGTGAAATCCGGCTACCCGCCGGAAGACGATCTGGACCAGGCCGACCTCGCCGCGGCGAATTGGGCCTGGAGCAACGACCGTCCCGCCGGCCGCGGCTCGGACACGCTGCCGGGTGCAAAGCGGCTGTTCTTGCCGATGCGCACCGGGCGCCGCCCGATCGGCGTGATCGGCATCGACGACGACCGCACCGGGCCGCTGCTGACGCCGGACCAGCGCCGGCTGCTCGACGCACTGGTCGACCAGGGCGCGCTCGCGATCGAGCGCGTGCTGCTGGTCGAGGACATGGATCGCGTCAAGCGCACCGTCGAATCCGAGCGCCTGCGCTCGGCGCTCCTGACCTCGATCTCGCACGATCTGAAGACGCCGCTCGCCTCGGTTTTGGGCGCGGCTTCGACCATGCGCGATCTCGCCGGCGCGCTCTCCGACACCGAGAAGCGCGATCTGCTGGCGACCGTCATCGACGAATCCGAGCGGCTCAACCGCTTCATCGCCAATCTGCTCGACATGACCAAGCTCGAATCCGGCGCGATCGTGCCGAACACGGCGCTGCCCGATCTCGGCGAGATCGTGGGCAGTGCGCTGCGGCGCGCGGCCAAGATCCTCGGCAGCCACAGGGTCGAGCTGGCGCCGGCCGCCGATCTGCCGATGCTGGAGCTGGACGCCGTGCTGTTCGAGCAGGTGCTGTTCAACCTGCTCGACAACGCCGCCAGATATTCGCCTCCGGACACGACGATCTCGCTCCGCAGCCGGCGCGATCGGGATCATGTCGTGCTCGAGATCGCGGACGAGGGCGCCGGCATCCCGCCGGACGAGCTCGAGAGCGTGTTCGACAAGTTCTACCGTGCGCAGAAGGGCGATCACGTCCGTCCCGGCACGGGGCTCGGTCTTGCCATCTCGCGCGGCTTCGTCGAGGCGATGCGCGGCACGATCTCGGCCACCAACCGCACCGACCGGAGCGGCGCCGTCCTCACCATCCGTCTTCCCGTTCCGGCGCAGAGCCGCGCACTGGATACCGCCGCATGAGCGCTGCTGCCCCGATCAAGGTCCTGGTCGTCGACGACGAGCCGCCGATCCGCAAATTGCTGCGGATGGGGCTAACCACGCAAGGCTATGAAATTCTCGAGGCGTCGAACGGAAAAATGGCGCTGGAGAAGCTCGAGGAAGCGCCCGCGCTGATCATTCTCGATCTCGGCCTGCCCGACGTGCAAGGACACGAACTGCTGCGCACCATCCGCGCCCGCAACGAAGCCGTGCCGATCGTGGTGCTGTCGAGCCGCGGCGACGAGGCCGGCAAGGTCCAGGCACTCGACCTTGGCGCGGACGACTATCTGACCAAGCCGTTCGGCATGGAAGAACTCCTGGCCCGCCTGCGCGCCGCGCTGCGCCACCAACTCCAGGTCCAGGGCGAACGCCCGGTCTTCCGCACCGGCGATCTCTCGGTCGACCTCGTCCGCCGCATCGTCAAGGTCGGCGAGCGCGACGTGAAGCTGTCGCCGAAGGAATATGACCTCCTTCGCGTGCTGGTGCAGCACGCCGGCAAGGTGCTGACCCACCGCTTCCTGCTGAAGGAGCTGTGGGACGAACTGACCGATGCGCAATACCTCCGCGTCTATGTCCGCCAGCTCCGGCAGAAGATCGAGGCTGATCCGGAACGGCCGCAGTATGTGCTCACGGAAACTGGCATTGGATACCGGTTGCGGGCGGCCGAATGATGCAAGCTCTTGGCTGACTTCTGCCGAGCGTGCTCCCCCAAATGCCGGGCGACCGCCGCGAGGTATGAAGCACCTGATCGAGTTATTCAAGATTCGATGTCTTGGCGCGCTCCGCCCCGGGGCATGACGGCGGCCGCGTCTTCGGCCGTGATGGCGAAACGACGACATCGGTTCGCTGGTTTTTGTCCGTCCATCCTCGAGAACACCTCCTTGATTGGCGAGCACGATGCCCACCAGCTCTCCCTCCCGCCTTTCGGCGCTGCCGTAGACGGCGGGCCAGGCGGGGACAGCCAGCGCCTCAGGGCGCCGCTGCTGCAGCAGGTCAAACGGCCGGTCACGCCGTGCTCGACTGCCCGATGGCGCTTTCGACGCGTCGAAAGATCCACGCGCCTCGCCCTTTGATATGACCCAATCACAGTGGGCTTGCTAACTCAAGGTATCTGCAGAAGGCGTTGGCAAGCTTCATCTGTCGTGGTGTCCGACACTCCGGGTCGAACAATCGTGGTGATGCGACGACCACGCACAGGCACCTTGCACGCGACGTCGCAACATTCAGCCGGTTCGCGCTGTAGAGGAATTCCATGCCGCGCGGCGCGTCGGCGTGGTTCGAGCTCGTCATGGAGTAGATGACGATCGGCGCCTCCTGCCCTTGAAACTTGTCGACGGTGCCGATGCGCGCGCCCGGAATACGCTCCTGGAGCTCGAATACCTGTGCGTTGTACGGAGCGATGACAAGAATGTCCTCCAGCCCGATATGGGCTTCGACACCGTTCCGATCGACCCAAGTCGCGCCCGCCCCCAGAATCTCTGTGACCAGTTCGCGAACAGCATCGGCCTCTTCTCGCGACGAGCTCTGATTGCCCGAGTGCCCGACCGCCAAGTAACGGAGACCGGATCCGTTTAGCCTACCTTGCAATTTTACTTTTTGGTTCTCTAAACCGGGGCGCGAAAAGAGCCGGCCTTCATAGAAGAGCTCTGAGTTGAAAGCGCAGATAGTCGGATGCATGCGCCAAGTCTCGGGCAAGAATAGACCGCGATCAGGTGGAACAGTCGCGTGGGGCCCGAGGATGTGGTCTAGCGCCGAAACGTCGGCTCCGTCCGGATGGCTGCCCTGAATAGGCTGTTCCAATTGACGGGGGTCACCGAGAAGAACGACGCTGTCCGCGGCCTGCGACACGGCAAGCACGTTTGCAAGGGACATCTGGGCCGCTTCGTCAATGAAAAGAACATCCACGCTGTGCGAGGCGTCGGGTCGCGCCCAGAACCACGCGGTTGCACCTCCGGCGCGGCCGGCGATGCCCAGTGCATCGAGAAATTCGCCGTTACCTGTGGTGAAGCTGAGATTGGGTAGATCCTCCTCCTCGTCAGAAACCTTCTGGAAGCATTGGATGGGCTGCTCTTGTGCGGCGGCCGCGGCTACCACCTCGTCGAGAAGATTGCGAATGACTTTGTGGCTATTCGCCGTGATGCCGATGGTCTTTCCTTCCTTTGAGAGAGCACAAATCATGCGGGCCCCCACAAAGGTCTTCCCAGCCCCAGGAGGACCTTGCACAGGGAAGATGCTCCGATCGAGATTGAGTGCCACACGCACGGCCACCGCCAGGGTGGCCTCGCCCTCGCGCCGTAACTCCTGTCCTCGAAGGCGCGGCGCAACCGCCAGAATAAGGTCGCGAGCTGCGCGATATTCGCCCTCACCTTCCATCCCATTGTCGGCGACGAACTCCCCAATTCGCACCAGAGAATCCGCGAGCACCTGGGTGTCGATGTAGCTATGGGCGAAAACCGCTTCGGGGTGGACTTCGGCCGTATCTTTGCGCTTCTTCACATCTATGGTGCGATCTTCGAGCGATAGGGCCACCACGCTGCCGAATTTCTCGCCACCAAGGCTCCTCAGATCGTCGCCCCAGGCGGACGTCCGTGTCCTGCAGGGCGAACCTATAGCGGTGGATAGGCGCCCGCGCCGTACCGCCAACCTGTTCCACGAACTCGACGTCCGAGAGGCCATCGCGCTCGCGCAGAAGATCCTCGGCCGAAAGATCCCTGAGCCTGAAGTATTCCCACCAGACGGCCTTCTTCTCACGGCCATGCCAGTCCAACATGGAAGCGAGAAGCCATCGCCCTTGCTGCTCCGCTGTCCGCTCGTTCGCATCGTCGGGAACGCCTGCGACGAGGCGCGCTGCGAGTGCGGCCACCTTCCGCTGCCAGGCGTCGAGCTCCGGACTAATTTCCGCAGCTACCGCGGTCGGGCGCCCGATGGTCGCGCCCTTCTGTATGAGGGCAGTCCGCAGCGCCTCCAACCACGCCCGCAAACCTTCCGTTGAAGCGCAATCGTCTTGATTGTAGCTCTTGATTGCTTCCTTATCCGGCTCCGGAACTCCCATCGAGTCGGCTATCTCGAGTCGCGCCTGGGTTCTGGCAAGCACGGCTGCCACTTCGTCCAGTGGTACGCTACGCTCGAACGAATAGAGCGGTTCGAGCTTCTTGATCGAATAACTTTCGACGCCCGCACGAATCGCGTGGCGAACCACCGAATAAAGATCAACGAAGACTTCTGCGCGCAGAAGATTGTCCACTTCGTTCTCACGCGTGGCGTATCGGCCCATCAATCGCTTCAACGCGGCCGGTTCATAATGCGCGAAGTGATAGATGTGCAGATCTGGAAATGTCTTGAGCCGCTCGTTGACGAAGTCGATGAAGCGTTCGAAAGCTGCCCTCTCCTCATGCCTTGTGGACGCCCAATCACCGACGTACCGCCGGTCACCGTCCGCATCCAAGTAGAGATAACCGAAGAGAAACTCGAGCCCCCCGTCGCCGACGAATGGATTGCCCTCAACATCGAAGAATATGTCACCCGGCGATGGTTCGGGAAGACGACACAGACCGAAGCCCGCCTCCGGCGTTAGCGCTTCGTAAAGGACCTTGCCCGCACTCCGGCCCTCGACCTGGATCCTTGCCTGTCCGCGAATCTTTTCGTAGCTGTGGGCGGCGCCGCGATCGGGCGTCCACTGGAGGGGTACGGGCAGCTCGGCGAGTGCAGCCATCGTCGCGATGCCGCGCCTTTCTAATTCCCTAATCTGGGATTTGCTGATGCCCGCGACGAGGGACATATGGTCGTCCGCCCTCCTCTTGTCGTCGCAATGCCTGCGCCATCTGCATATGTCGCAATGTTCGATTGGCTCAGGATAGGTAGCGACGGCGGTCGGTGCATCAACTGCTCGCTCGAGGTTGTTTTTTACATGTCGATAGTACGCCGCATAATCGGCTATCCTGTATTCCTCAGGCACGTAGTTCTTACCAGGTGTCACCACGTAAGCCGAAACAGCGTCCACCCCCTGAATGCTGGAAAGCATGTCAGAATAAAGAGAAATCTGAAGTACTGTGTTGCCCTTAGTTTCACGAGCCAGCTTCGTATCGATCACCTGGTAAGCCCAGGAAGAACGTTCCAATGAACAACGCACCCGGCCTGCGCGAAGACATCGCATCGGTTCGGCCCTAGTCGCTCGTGCTCGCGACGATAGTCGAGGAGCATCTACATTTGTGCCGACCGAGTTCTGCCCGCGAAAGAGAGCTCGAGACCTTCTGGCCCTTGCCTGTCTGGTCTCGCTCGCGCAGCGCCGACAGTGCCGCCACGACCCCGAACACGCCGCCGAGAATGTCGATGATGGGGGCTCCTGCCCGGAGCGGACGTCCCGGCGGGCCGGCGGAGATCAACGCCAATGGCTGCGTCGCCAGCCCCGGCCACGCCCAGATGTACATCATGGGCACGCTGCTGGCGGCACGGTAACGATCGCCAGAAGCAGGCCTACCTGCCCAAGATCGCGACCGGCGAATTGCGCCTTCAGGCCTTCGGTGTGACCGAGCCGACGACGGGCTCCGACACTACCAAGCTGAAGACCCGGGCGGTGCGCGACGGCGACCACTACGTCGTCAACGGCCAGAAGGTCTGGACTTCACGCGCGCTCCATTCCGACAATCGAGGGTATTGGTATTCTTCGCAACGGTGTGACGGCCGATCGCGAAGCGCTGATCATGCCGATGCATTTCGGCACGCCTCATTGCGGCTATGTCCGCCGCGAGGGCGACGGTTTCCGCTTCGAGCCGGCAAGCTGGTGAAGGCTTAAGGAGACTGGACAATGAGTGGAAAAGTCATCATCACCTGCGCGGTGACGGGATCGGCCCTGTCGCCCTCCATGTCCAAGGCCCTGCCGCTGACGCCGGAACAGATCTTACAGCAATCGCTCGACGCGGTGTCTGCCGGTGCCTCGATTCTGCATCTCCACGCGCGCGTGCCGGAGGACGGCAGGCCGACCAACGACCCCGCGATCTGGTCGCAATTCGTCAAGCCGTTGCAGCAGCGCTCCAAGGCGATCATCAACATGTCGGCTTCGTTGGGCTCGACCGCCGAACAGCGGCTAGAGGCGGTGCTTGCTTTGAGGCCGGAGATCGCAACGGTGATCGTCGGCTCGATGAACTACGGGCTGTTCCGTAAGGCGCAGAACCAGGGCATCAGCCACTTTGAGTTGGACTGGGAGAAGGAAGCCTTCGGCCCGCGCAGCTACGAGATCGTGACCCAAAACAGCTTCGCCACCATCGCCCGGATGATGGACTCCCTGACCGAACATGACATCGCCATGGAGTTCGAGTGCTACGATGTTGGGCATCTCTATGTGCTCGAGCACCATCTCAGCAAGCGCACGGTCAAGAAGCCGGTCATCCTGCAGTTCCTGACCGGTATTCTCGGGGGTATCTCCTCCGAGATTGACCATCTTTTGCATCTGAAGCGCACATCCGAGCGCATCTTCGGCAAGGACCTCGTGCTTTTCACCCACGGCACCGGCACCGGCAACATCAAGGCAGCTGCTTTCGGAGCGATGATGGGCACGCATCTGCGCGTCGGGCAGAAGGATAATCTGTTCGAGCGGCCGGGCGTTCCCTTCGCCTCCAATGCCGCGCAGGTCGAGAAGATCGTGCGGGTGCTGCGCGAATTCGACCTGGAGCCCGCCACGCCCGAAGAGGCGCGCGCGATCCTCGGCCTGCCGGCACAGGCGCGCTGAGCCGCTTCGGATTGAAGATCGCCGTGGCTATGGGAGCCAGCGCCTACAAGTCCAAGAGTAGATACAACGCCCTACGCATCTCGAAGAAGGTGACAGATGCGATCCGCCTGCTTCACGATGCTGGTCTCATCCACGTCAAGCTCGGCTTCTACGCCAGAAGCGAAGGAGGCGGGAGGGGGCGGGCTTACACGCATCTGGCGGACGCAAGGCGTCATCGCCCTGTTCGAGCGCTGCAATCTCGACACCTAGAAGATCGCCACAGCAAGGGACAAGGAGGTCATCATCCTCAAGAACAATGAGGTGACCAGATCGAGTATGAAGACACGCCCGAAACGTGTCGGATGCGACAGGTGGTCCGTGACTAGAACGACCTCCTGGCTCGCCATTTCATCGACATCAGGTGGCTGAACCACCCGTGGATCAAGAGGAGCGATGGATCACGGGTTATCGTCGGCCCGTCGGAGCAACAGGTCCACCGCATGTTCAAGCAAATTACCCAGCGAAAGACTAAAGCGAGATCGCGCATCACGAATGCCAAAGTTATTTCCGAAAGAAGTGGGCCAGCACTCTATACTATCGAAGATTTCGCGATCTCATCGATTTGCTTTCGGCTGATTTTGGTGGCGTCGATCGTCTCAGCACGAGCGAGATGGCGCTAGCGCAGACTGCGTCCACTCATATGACTGCCCTGGAGCAACTGGAGATTACGTTCGCGGCTGGCTGAGGGGAAGGCATCGAACGATGACCTGATGCTTTACCAGACGCTCTCGAATTCATTGCGGGTTGCTCAAAGAACTCGGCATCAAGCGAAAGCCGCGCGACGTGACGCCGGCCAGCCCCCGCGATTATCTGCGCAGCCGCATCATCGCTGACGACGATGCTCGCGAAAGCGAGCCGCCGCTTCCTCGTTCGGCGTCCTGGCGGGGCTCGCTTCTTTCCTAGGAGCGTTTCACATTTTGACTGAAGCATATCCAGCCTCGCGAATGCGCCAACTACTTCGCTAACGCTGGATTTCGTAGCAGGAAGCGGAACGGACTGGTCAGCGGGATGCTGGAAAGGGCAGATTGCCCTTTCTTTTCTTCGGCGACGCTTGGTACCGACGCCGCAGAAGCTTACAATTTTCGATCCACCTGAGCGATGGCCCGGCCCGCCAGAATGTGGCTAGTTGTCAGCATCTACCTAGTCTGAGCCAGCATATCCAGGCGCTTTCGCGGAAGTCTTGTCGTTGGAGCCTGATCGAGAGCCCTTGCATCCCGAACGCAGTGAGCTTCTTCTAAGTTGTTGATTTTTCTTGCCATGGTATGCGTTTCCGCCACGTTTTATTCACGGTCGTTTCACCCAATTCATTGCGATTTCGTTGCGGCTCTCTCACGGAGAACGATGCTCCCTACCGCCCCGGTTGGAGGCAGTCCCAGGGTTCACGCAACTACCGGTGCCGATTTTCGGTTATCCCGGGGCTGCCGAATGGTCTTCGAAACAGGAATTGTCGGCTGGTTGCGGGGCACAGCCACCGATATCGACGCTCGCAATCTGGCGATCATCGGCGGCCGTCTTGCGGTCAATGGCGGACTAGCGATAATCCCTTATAGAAACACTAGGGATATCCAAGGCACGAAGGTGATCAGCAGCAGGCCCAGAAACAGCCAGGCGAGATAGATCCAGATCCGGTGCATCCCGGCGTCCGGCGACACGCCGCCGATGCTGCAGGCGGCATAGTAGCAGAGGCCGAATGGCGGGGCGAACAGGCCGAGGCCCATCGCCAGGATCACCACCATCGCATAGTGCACCTCGTTGATGCCGAACGTTGCGGCCACCGGGAACAGCAGCGGGCCAAACAGCACGATGGCGGGGATGCCCTCCAGCACGCTGCCGAGCACGATGAAGGCGATCACCGAGATCAACAGGAAGCCCCAGGCGCCGCCGGGCACGCCGGCCATGCGCGCCGCCAGATCATGCGAGAAGCCGGATTGCGTCAGCGCCCAGGCCATCGCGCTCGCAGCCCCCACGATGAACAGGATCGAGCCGGACAGCGAGGCCGTCTGCACCAGCATCGGCAGCACACTCTTCCAGGTCAGGCTGCCGCGATAGATGATCAGGCCGAGCACGAGGCAATAGGCGATGCCGATGGTCGAGACTTCTGTGGCGGTCGCATAACCCTCGACCACCGCGCTGCGGATCAGGAACGGCAAGGCCAACGCCGGCAAGGCCGCCCAGAACGTCCTCGCCACCACCGACATCGGCGCACGCGCGACTCTGATGGCGGCGTTCTCCTCCGCGCCCGCCCGATAGCGCGCGACGAAGGCGAGCACGATCGCCAGTACGATTCCCGGCAGAATGCCGGCGGTGAACAGTGCCGCGATCGACACCCCGGTGACGGAGGCGATCGCGATCAGAACGATCGATGGCGGAATGGTCTCGCTCATCGCGCCAGACGCTGCGAGCAGCGAGACCAGTTCTCCATCATTCATGCCGCGCTTGCGCATTTCGGGAAACAGCACCGGCGCGATTGCTGCCATATCGGCGGTCTTCGAGCCGGAGATGCCCGAGACCAGCAGCATGGCGCCCAACATCACATAGGAGAGCCCGCCCCGGACATGGCCGAGCACAGAAGCGAGGAAGGCGACCATGACGCGCGCCATGCCGGTCCGCTCGACCATTTGTCCCAGCAGCACGAAGAGCGGCACCGCGAGCAGGATCAGCGAGCTCATGCCCTCGTCGATCCGGCCGACGACGACCAGCAACGGCGTCCGTGTCGTGGTCAGCAGGAAAGCGACGGTCGCAAGACAAAAGGCAAACGCGATCGGCACGCCCGCCATCACCGCGCAGCCGAGGAGACCGACGAAGAAGATCAACAGGTTCCAGTTGCCGAGCGACTTCAGTGAGGGATCTGCGAAATAGAGCAGGCCGGCAATCGCCGCAAACAGGATTGCGACGCCGAGCAGGTCCTTCGCCGATCGCTTGACGAGGGTGAGGCAGATGCTGGCGAGGGCGATGATGCACCCGACCGGGATGGCGGCCGCACGAACCATGCCGGACCAACCGAGCGCCGGCGTCTCCACAAAGGCCTGGTCCTCCACATAGTCGAGCGCCGGATGCAGGATAATTGCGAGGAACAGCGCAACCCCGCCGGCCGCGAGCGTCGAGGCGCAGGCCTCCGCGCGCGGCGACAGATAGGACGTGAAGAAGGTCAGGCGCATATGCGCCGAGCGCTGAACGGCGATCGCACTGCCGAGCATCGCCAGCCACAGGAACAGGATGGAGGCGAGCTCGTCCGACCAGATGATCGGCCGGTGGAAGATTCCGCGTGCGACGATGCCGGCGAACAGGATGATGACCTCGGCAACCACAGCGATTGCTGCCGGAATCTCCACCAGCCAGCGCAGCGCCTGTTCCAGCCAGCGCCCGCGCAGCACCTGCGCCTCGTCGAGCGTCACGGCTTCCGGCATGCCGACCACCGCGCTCATGCCAATGCTCCGGCGGCCGCCTCCAGCGTCTTCCAATTGTCCTCGCCGAACTTGCCGCGCCATTCCCTGTAGAAGCCGGCAGCCGACAGCTCCTTGCGGAACGCTTCCTTGTCCGATGCCTCGAAAGTGATGCCCTTGGCGGTCAGCTGATCCTTCAGCGTCAGATTGAGCTTTGCGGTATCAGCGCGCTGCTCCATTGCAGCCTGGTCGAGCTCACGCCGCACGATCGCCTGCAAGTCGTCGGGTAGCGCTTTCACCGAGCGGCGGTTGCCGAGGATGAAGAACGGATCCCAGATGTGGTTGGTCTCGGAGATGTATTTCTGCACCTCGTAGATCTTGCCGGCTTCGATGGTGACGAGGCCGTTCTCCTGACCGTCGACAAGATGGGTCTGGAGCGCCGTGTACAATTCGTTGAAGTTGATCGAGGTCGGGTTGGCGCCCAGTGACTTGAACAGCGAGGTGAAGATCGGCGACACCGGCACGCGGATGCGGTAGCCGGCGAGATCGGCCGGGGTCTTGATCGGCTTGGTGAACGACGATATCTGCCGGAACGTGTTGTCGGCCGGCTTGGCCATCACCAGCGCACCGGTCTTCTCGATCTGGCTTGCGATCAGCTTGCCGAGGTCTCCGTCCATCGCACCCCAGACCTGGCCGTAGTCCGAGAACGCGAAACCGACATTGGCGATGCCGGCGATCGGCGCCACCGTCGACAGTACGGAGCCCGCGATGTTGAGGAAGTCAACGCCGCCGCTGCGTATCTGGGTCAAGAGATCGGTGTCCGAGCCGAGCTGCGAGGCGGGAAAGAACTTGATTTCCAGCCGGCCGCCGCTGGCTTCCCTGATCCGCTTCACGGCCTGATCGAGGCGGCCGTTGATCGGCTGCGTCAGCGACTGGCCGGTGGCGAGCTTGTATTCGAACTCCGCGGCCCCCGCCGGCCGGGTGCGGATCGCGACCAGTGGAACGGCCGCAGCCGCCACCATGAAGTTGCGCCGTGAAATCCTGTGGCCCTTGCCCGACATCGTCAGTCCTCCCTGATGGTCTGATGCGGCGCCTTCGTCGGCGCACGTGCTCATTGCCGCGCGCAGCCTTTGCCGCGCCGGTGTCTTCAAGATCGCTGTAGCTGGTGAAAGGGCCTTGCGTTCCTTCTCCCCGGGGCGGACGGCGCTCTGTGCCGCCTGTTTCCTCTATCGGCACCCGTCTGTCGCGGGTTGCCTCAAGCTGAAGCCTAGATCGCTGGTCATGCACGACAATTGAATTATATTCGCCGTCACTTTAGCTGGTCTAAAAGGTTTCCTGATGCAGATACCGTTCCGTGCCATCATCGTCTTCCACGCGGTGGCGCGCGCGGGCAGCATTTCCCGTGCGGCGGATGAATTGCGGGTGACGCCGTCGGCCGTCAGCCAGCAGATCCAGGCGCTGGAGCTGCATCTCGGCACGGCGCTGACCTCGCGGGTCGGGCGCAACATCACGCTGACCGAGGCCGGCGAGCGCTATTTCGAGATGATCAGCCGCGAGATCGAGCACGTCACCGACGTGACGCAGCATGTCCGCGGCATCCGCTCCGCCACCACGCTAACCGTGCGGGCCGCGCCAAGCGTATCGAGCAAATGGCTGCTGCCGCGGCTTGCGAGCTTCGTCGACGCCAATCCTGACATCGAATTGCGGCTCGACGGCACCAATGAGCCGACCGATTTCCGCAAGGAAAATGTCGATTTGGAGATCCGCCACGGCGAAGGCGGCTGGGCCGGCCTGTTCGTCGAAAGCCTCGGCAAGGAGCGGTTCTTTCCGCTGTGTGCACCCTCGTCCTTTGCGGCGGGCAGCCTCGTAGCCCAGGACCTACTCAAGCACCGGCTGATTCATTCGGTGAAATCGCAGATGCAATGGCCGCGCTGGTTCACGCAGGCCGGCATCGAGCCTGCGGAACGCTGGAAGCGCGTGCTGTTCGACCGCAGCCACATGGCGATCGACGCTGCCGTCGACGGCCTCGGCATAGGGCTGGAAAGCGAGCTGCTGGCCTGGCGCGAATTGCGCGACGGCCGCCTGGTTTGCCCCGTGAAGAGCCCGCCGGAGGTCGCGCTGACCACGCAATGGATCGTGTGTCCGCACGGCCATCTGCGCCACCGCAAGACCCGCACCTTCCTCGACTGGTTGCGCCGGGAGCGCGATGCCTGGAGCGCGCAGCAGGCCATGACGATTGTTTAGCGCGCCTACATCGTCGCCGCAGATAATCTGAATTGCCCTCGGATTCGCCGCTGCCTAACGTTTCCCTACAAGGCGAGCGCGGCCGGACTTCACGGCTGCAACAACGCCGTCACCCGAGGAACGCTTAAGGATATCCAGATGAATCTCCATCGCATGCTGCTGGAGCGCAAGGCGGCCGGCAAGCCTGTCACCATTGGCCTGATCGGAGCCGGCAAATTCGGCCTGATGTTCCTGTCGCAGGCGCGCCAGACCGACGGCATGCATCTCGTCGGTGTCGCCGACCTGAACACCGCCCGCGCCCGGGCGCAGCTTAAGCTCGGTTGCTGGCCGGAAGAGCAATACGCGGCAGCTTCCATCGACGACGCGCTCAAGCACGGCCGCACTGTCGTTACCGACAACGCCGACGCGCTGATCACCCATCCGGCGATTGAGGTGATCATCGAGGCGACCGGCGATCCCGGCGCCGGCATCCGCTTCGCGATGAAGGCGATCGAGAACGGCAAGCACATTGTGATGGTCAATGTCGAGGCGGACGCAGTCGCAGGCCCGATCCTGGCGCGCAAGGCGAGGCAGGCCGGCGTCGTCTATTCACTCGCCTGGGGCGACCAGCCGGCGCTGATCGCCGACCATGTCGACTGGGCGCGCGCGGCCGGCTTCAAGGTCGTCGCGGCCGGCAAGGGGACCCGCTACCATCCGACCTATCACCAGTCGACGCCAGATACCGTCTGGGACATCCTCGACAAATACATGAAGATCAAGGATCGCAACTCGATCAATCCGAAAATGTTCAACTCGTTCGTCGACGGCACCAAGTCGGGCATCGAGATGACCGCGGTCTGCAATGCGACCGGGCTGCATGCGCAGAGTGAGGGCCTGTCGTTCCCGCCGGCCACGCGGTTCGAGCATGCCGAGATCTGCAAGCCGAAATCCGACGGCGGCGTGCTGGAGAGATCCGGCGTTACCGAGGTGACCTCGTCGGTCTATCGAGACGGCTCCGATGTTCCGCAGAGCCTCGTGATGGGCACTTACGTGGTGTTCGAGACCGATAGCGCCTATTCGGAGGAGTGTTTCCGCGAATACAGCATGCTGCCGGACAAGACCGGCAAATATGCCTCGCTGTATCGGCCGATCCACATGATCGGGCTAGAGCTCGGTATCTCCGTCGCTTCGGCGGCGCTGCGCAAAGAGCCGACTGGCGCACCGATCATGTTCAATTCGGACGTCATCGCGACCGCCAAGCGCAAGTTGAAGGCCGGCGAGATGCTCGACGGCGAAGGCGGCTTCTGCGTCTGGGGCAAGCAGACCCCGGCCGACGCCTCGCTCGAACAGGGCTACCTGCCGCTCGGCCTCGCCCATCAGGTCAAGCTCAAGACCGACATCGAAGAAGGCCAGCGCCTGAAATGGGCCGACGTCGAGTACGATCCGGACAGCCTCGCGGTGCGAGTCCGCCGCGAGATGGAAGCGGCCTTCCGCCTGCCGAACCGCGCCCTTTGATAGAGCGGCGGCATATGCGTCCCTACCTCCGCGACGGAAGGCCAAGAGCGTTAGCTGAGTGCCTCCAGTCAGCCTCGAAACGGCGGGGCTGCATTCTCGCTTGCGGCCAACGACCGTCGGTCGTCCTCCGGTCCATGTTGGTAGCGGGAGATCGCTACCGCTTCTCCGCACACGGCGCAAATCTGCGATATTTGCTCCGATCGTCCGCCTGAACTCAAGAACTTGTCGAATGGTAGGTTCAAAGCGGGGAGGCGCAACCACCGATACCGACATTCGGTCCAAGTTGCGATCTGACGGCGGATTGCCCTGCGTCCCGAACGCAGTGAGTATCTTCTAAGTTATTGATATTTCTTGGTGTGGCAGTCGTTCCCGTCCCGTTTTGTTCACGGTCGTTTCACCCAATTCATTGCGATTTCGTTGCGGGCGTTTACCGCGGGAACAGCTGCACACCTCGTCCGATTTCTCTGCGCCGAAGAGCGCTTCTCCGGTCACTTGAGGCGGAAAAGGCCCCCGGGAAGACTCGAACTCTTTTCATGACGGGATGGGGGACCCACCCGCGAGTGGGTGGCGCCGTCATGCGCGCCGAAGCGCTCTCGCGAAAACCCGGCTGCGCAGGCGCGGTCGCGTTCAGCCAAGGGCGATCCGAGAATCGCTGAATTCGGTGACGCCGAGCTGATCCGTATTCGGCGATGTGCTGAGGACCTATCCGCGCTCTGACGCTGTAGCGGGAAACCACGGACCTTTTTGTTCGCAATTATCCTTTCGGTAGGCCCAATTCCTCGATGGCCCGGACGCAGATCTTGGCGGGGTCCTTGAGGCGGTCTGCCCGATCTCAATGATCTTCCTGGCTATCAATTCGGTGAGCGGATCGTCTCGATCCTGTACGCCAATCGTACGAAGGGCCTGCTCGTAAGCGCTGGAAAGCCGTGTGATCTCTTCAGGCCCAAGAGGTGAGTTTTGAAGTATTCGGTAGATGGCCAAGTGTTAGTCCCCCTGCTGGACGTGCCGTAGCATCAGCCCGCTGAGGGAGCATTGCGATTCAAGAGCTAATTTTAGCTTCCAAAAACTGCGGAGGTACCGCTGGGATGCCGCAACAGCATCCCGCGGCTGCGCGATGCAGGCGTCTTCTAAACCCTTTTCGGTGGGCGTCCGAAAGGCGAGGTAGGAACTGCGTTCACAGGAAGAATGGAGAAATACGTCCTTGGGCAATTGGTTTCCGGTTGTCCTGGATGACCAGAGGCTCGGCGGAAGCCGCTCGGGACGAGTCAGGAAGCCTTCACGCGCGCCCGCTCGCGGGCGGCTCGGCGGCGCTGGCGGCGTTGATCCCGGCCGAGCCGGGTCGAGGCAGGAAGACGAGCCGCGGGCGTGGTGGGCGGCGGCTCGGCTCCGGCCGCCTGTCTTCCCGCCTCGGCTTCGGAAGGCCGAGCTTCCATGAGCTCGAGCACCGCGCGCCCCTTCTCGGTGATACGCCAGCCACCGTTCAGACGTTCGACCAGCGCTTGCGAGAAGATATCGAGGTCCGCCACCCGCGACGCGAGCCGCTTGGTCCGATCGGCCCAGTCCCGTCCGCTGGTCGCAAGGATGGCCATGTCGCGTTTGAGATCCGCCATGACGGCGAATCCGTCCGGATAGCTCTCAAGGATCTTGAGCACCGTGACCTGGAAGTTCACGCCCCCGTTCCCCCTCCCCGCTATCGGCACATCGTCGGCGCGTCATGGAGAACCTTCGCGGCCGATCTGCGTGAGCCTGTCCGGCGAAGTGTCACATTTCGTGGCCCCTTCCAGAATTTTGGACGCCACGTGGGCGCGTGCGCCGGATTCGAAGCGCGAAACGTCTTTGCAGACCTCGTCGAGGACGGCGCGCAGAAGCGCGGTCGTTGCCGGCTCGAACATGAGACCCCCACAAAGAGGAGTCGTATCGCAATCGCAGAGGCGCCGAATCAACAGTGTTAAAGCGGCGTAAAATCCGGCCTAGTCTACATTCAGACTGCGTCTCCGCAAGGTCTGGAATTGCGGCATCGCAGCGCTCAGGCGCCGATACCCCAAGTCCACCGGGGCAACTGGTGCGAGTCCATCTCGTTGTCACTTTCAGCGACCGCTCGGTCGACCAGCCGCGACGAGATCGGCGACACCGCGCGCGCGGTCGAGAGCGTCAAGACGATGCTGGCTGAGAAGGCGCAGCGGGAGGCGCTGGCCAAAACCGAGCAGGACAGGCTCGCGGCAGACCAGCGGCGCCAAGACATGGACCGCCTTGCCAACCAGTTCGAGTCCGCCGTCGGACAGATCATCGAAACGGTCTCTTCGGCCCCCACCGAGCTCGAAGCCTCCGCGAGTACGCTGACGACTACCGCTCAGCGTTCGCAGGAACTGTCGACGGTCGTCGCGGCCACCAACGTGCAGTCCGTCGCATCCGCAACGGAAGAACTGTCTTCGTCCATCAACGAGATCAGCCGCCAGGTGCAGGACTCGGCGCGCATAGCAAACGACGCTGTCGGCCAAGCACGCTCGACCACCGAGCAGGTCGGCGAGCTCTCGAAGGCGGCCAGCCGTATCGGCGACGTCGTCGAGCTGATCAACACGATCGCGGGCCAGACCAATCTTTAGGCACTGGAAAGCAATCGCCTCAAGCTCGAAGTCGGCAATTTCCTCAACACTGTGCGGGCGGCCTGAACGGGTTCGAACTTGCCTGTGAATAGGCGCCGAAGTTTGACCTCCATCGGCTTCCAACATTGACCCCACGCTCGATGTATTTTCGGCAATTGTTCAAAGGCTTCGCCATTGCCCGCCGGGGTCAACCTTCTTCGGCGCCGACAAGTGGTCAATCAGCGCGCCGAATGACAGGCAGAGCTCGTATGCCATACGCATGTGCCTAAGATAAGCGATCCGGCAGGACATTGCGACTGTTCCCCTGGGAACAACTCGGGCTGGCCAATGGCGGGCTAGTAAGTAGGGGCGTCTAATGAGTACCCGCAGTCGAGCGGTCATTCCTGCTGCTGCTATTCGCAAACGTCTTCAGAGCATCGTTTCTGCACTCGTTGAATTAGAGGAAGTCCGAGCCCGAGTTCTCGCGGCTGAGAAGAGCGCAAAACCAACGAGGCTCAAACAGAAAAGCAAGCGTCCACGCCGAGCCAAGCTTACCGGCCGAAGGCGCTAGTGGCCATCGGCATTGCTTGCGGCCCCCGCGGCCGGCTTTAGGAACGATTGCGTTCGCACTCGGTTCGACTGTTTGTCTTGCGTGCCATCGTCTTGCAAGACCTGTTGCGAACCTTAGCTCCAGCGCGTTCTTTCGCATCGGATTCACAACTTTGAATCCTGGAATAATTTCTCGGTGCTGTCCTAGTCAGACACCCCTCGTTTGGAGCGATTAATCCCCCAGCACCTGCCGAACAACAGGTGCTCCCTAACGTTCGCAGAATCCGCAGAAAGCCGCCCGCCTCCCCCGCAAGCGGCGCCAAGAAAGATACGATCGCGACTATGTCAGCCCACGTCGCGAGTTGACTGAATTTTCGAACCGGGTGCCGGTCGACGAGGAGGCGTGCTGAAAAGTCAGCAAATATCATTGCGCCGAATAGTACATCGAGCGTCTCCATGATCTCACTGGGGTGCAGGAATGAGGTCGCGATGATGAACAGCAATCGAGGACGAGTTTCAATTGATGCTTGAAACCGCCATCGATCTTGCGATGCAAGGTTTCGATCCGACCAACGTGCTTCGCGCGTTCGCCTAAGTTGCGGAATTTCATGCCCTGTTCGGAGAGCTATCCCATGCGTTGCGCGTTTACGAAAGCGTTATCAGCCGATCGCTGGAGCCGAACACTATTACGTTCGCAGAGTTGCCCGAGAACTACCGTGGCGGCTGAACACTCGGTTCACAGGGATCGGCTGCGTTAAGGTAATGAGAAAACAGTGATCTGCCCTCCCAGCGTCGTAAAATCGCGTAGCCCAGCGTAGCCCCCAACAGCACCCAAACCCGCAGTTGGCTCGGTAAGACCGGCTGCAAGGCCGATACCGGCCCAGCCGCCGACGCCCGATAGAACGGCAATGTACTGCTTGCCTGCATGCTCGTACGTCGTCACGTTTCCAATGATTCCTGAGGGCGTCTTGAACTTGTAAAGCTCGTTGCCCGTCTTCGCGTCGACAGCTTTGAGATACCCTTCGAGTGTGCCGTAGAACACAACGTTTCCCGCCGTTGCTAGTGCGCCGGACCACACTGAGAACTGCTCTTTGTTCGACCAAACGATTTTGCCAGTGCGTGCGTCCCAAGCAATGAAGTTGCCCATATGATTCTCGCCACGAGGCGGATACATTGACAGTGTAGCGCCGACATAAGGCTGCCCTGCTGTGTAGCTCACCTTGAATGGCTCGTAGTCCATGCAGACGTGGTTCGTCGGGACGTAGAACAGGCCCGTATCAGGCGAGAATGCGGCCGGCTGTTGGTCTTTGGTTCCAAGTGCAGCTGGGCAGATCCCAGTCACATTCACATCCTCCTGCCGCGTACTAAATTTCGGATCCACGAGCGGACGACCGTAAGTCTGCGACAGCTTGTCCATGTCGATCTTCGTCGCCCAGTTTACCACGGGATCATATTTTTCCGCGACCAGGAGCTCGCCGCTGCCGCGATCGAGGGTGTAGGCGAATCCATTTCTGTCGAAGTGAACGAGCAGATTCCGAGGTGTACCCCCGATGGTCTGGTCAACAAGGATCATTTCGTTGACACCATCGTAGTCCCACTCGTCGTGGGGTGTCATCTGATACACCCATTTTGCCACTCCGGTGTCGACATCTCGCGCGAAGATGGTCATTGACCATTTGTTGTCACCTGGTCGTTGGCTTGGATTCCACGTTCCTGGATTGGCGGAGCCGTAATAAATTAGGTTGAGCTCAGGATCGTATGAGTACCATCCCCAAGTGGTCGATCCGCCGAGCTTCCACTGTTCACCTTGCCAGGTCTTGAGGCTCGAGTCCGGGCCGACCGGTTTGCCGAGCTCTGTTGTTTTTTGCGGGTCGATGAGAATCTCATTGTCCGGACCGATCGAGTACGCACGCCACGCCTGTTTCCCAGTTTTTACGTCGTACGCGGCTAGCGAACCACGAACCGCAAACTCGCCGCCAGAGATGCCGACGAATACCTTGTCCTTGATCACCATGGGAGCCGATGTTCCGGTCTCACCCTTTGACGGATCACCATTTTTGACCGACCAAACCGGCTGGCCGCTCTTTGCGTCTAGGGCCACCAGCGTCGTATCGGCTTGGTACAAGAATATCTTCCCGTCGCCGTATGCCGCTCCGCGATTGACGGTGTCGCAGCACATAACGGGAATCACGTTTGGGTCCTGTTTTGGCTCGTATTTCCAGAGAATTTTGGCGTCGTTGTCGAGATCAAGCGCATACAGTGGATTCGGAAATGGTCCATGCACATACATGACATTGCCGATCACCAGCGGTCCGCCCTCATGCCCGCGCAGGACACCAGTCGAAAACGTCCACGCAACCTTTAGCTTGGCCACATTGTCAGAGGTAATCTGCTTGAGTTGGGAATAGCGGTGGTTGGCGTAGTTGCCAGTCGGCATCACCCAGTCTTTCGGGTTCTGCGACATCCTAAGAAGTTCGTCGCTGGCAACTGCCGCGCCGGCGGCCAATATCGCCGCTGTGCCTACGCAGAGCTTAAGGAGCAAATCGCGCATTAGAGACCCTCCCTATTGCACTTGTCAGGTCTGCCGGCCGCTGCAGCCGTACCGTAGCGGCAACGCCGAGTGCCGCACGTCGGGGGGTGTACTGCCATTTTTCGCACTCCGGCAGGCGCATTTTTGTCGCGCGACAAAGTTTCTTCAAACAATAAGGACGAGTCGTCAGTCATTGGTACCCTCCGAGAAAGGACACGGCATCATCGCATCGAGGCGGCTGTAGAGGGCATTGCATTCCTCCGAACCCGTTCGGCAAACGCCGGCTAGTCCGCCGAAGGTATCCAGAAAGAGGAAATGGCAATCCCCCTGGCCAATCCACGACGCGCTGCTCGTTTGGGTGTTTGCCATCGGCCTGATGGGCGTCGGAGCGTGTCCGGCCTCGTCGACAAGCGTCGATGGTCCCGTTCGTCAGCGTTGTCTGCTAAGTTCTATGTCTCGTCCCGCGCGACGATCATGCCTCGAATTGCGGGCGAGGGCAGCCGATCTGACCCTGATAGCGCAGTAGAGGTGCAGGCGGACCCTCCATCGAAGTCGCGCGCCCGCCAAGTGGATCGTGGTCTGCGGCAGCCCCGTCTGGAGGCTTCTGAACTACTCGCCTGGGCGACCTCCTATCCCCAATCGAGCCGAGTGGAGGCGCTTTCGCCCGGGATATTTCGGCCGCAGCCCCAGCGTGCCGAAACTCAGTTGTAAAAGATCAGTGGCAAGCAGATGTAGATCCAGCAGAACAGGGTGGCCAAGCCGCCCAGAACGATGATGTCTTCAGTCATGTCGAGTGCTGCCGTTTCCGGGTATCGATCGACAGAATTTGCGAAGGCTAAGATCAGGACCAGAGGACGAGCACAACGGCAACGCGCCGGACACGAAGGCGGCGACACGCTCGGTTGTGCCGAAGCAACCGTTCTACCGAGGCTTAGGCGCGCCCCACCCTTCATGACTTAATTTTGGCAGGTGACAGTCAGTGTGATTGCGGCCGAGCGCTCCGTAGCCATAGCAGGAGCAGACGTTGTTTTGGACGAGCTAGAGCCCAAATCGACGCCTCGCTCAATCCCCTAGCATACGGCCAGCCCCACTGGCCCTGGCCAAACGGGTCCTAGTCCTGGTGGGGAGCGAGGGTGAACTGGAAGACGGCCCCCCGAGGCTTATTCCTCGTCACCCACAACCGGCCGCCATGAGCTGCGATGATCGACCGACAAATGGCCAGGCCCATCCCTAAGCCGTGCGATTTGGTCGTGTAGAACGCTTCGAAAACGCGTTCTTCACTCGTCGGGTCGAGCCCCGGGCCCGAGTCTCGCACGGAGACGCGTACATCACCCGCAACATCCCTTTCGGTACTGATCTGCAGCTCCCGCCAGCCATCCTCAACGCTGTTCACGGCGTCGATGGCATTGAGGATCAGATTCAGGAGCACCTGCTGCAGCTGAATGCGCTCACCTTCGATCTGCGGCAGGTCCTCCGCCAGTTGCGTCTGTAGCGAAATCTTATGCCTCACCGCCTCGCTTCGGACCATCGCGACGACGTCCAGCACGGCTTCGTTGAGGTCGATGCGGCTTCTGGGTACCGGCGCTTTCCTGACCATAGCGCGGATCCGATTGACGATCTCGCCAGCTCGTCGGCTATCTGCGACAATGTGCTCGAGGGACTCGCGGGCCTTGTTTAGATTGGGCGGGTTATTGCCCAGCCAGTTCAAGGCGGCGTCCGCATTGGTGAGCACAGCCGAGATCGGCTGATTGACTTCATGGGCAATCGAGGCCGTCAGCTGCCCAATGGTCGCGACACGACTGACATGAGCGAGTTCGACCTGGGTCTTTTGCCGTTCAATGACAGCCTTCCTGAAAATTTCGATCGCACCCGCCATCGCGCCGATTTCGTCACGCCGATCAATCCCGGGCACGTCGATGCTAGTGTCGCCCTTGGCGAGTGCGGTCATGGCACCGGTCATTCGGGTGATCGGCGTCGCGATAGCGCGCGTGAGTAAAATGCCCATCAATACCGCGATCAGGAGCGAGGCTGCGGCGCCCAGCGTGGTCGCCGTGTATGCAGTGGCGTACGCCTGCTTCTGCACGGCGTCGCGCCTTGCCAACAGATCGCGCTCAGCCTTCTCGATTTCGTTCGCCTTGGCGCGGATGGCGTCCATCGCAGCCTTGCCGGTCGACCCCTCCAGCGTGCGTGCGTCCTCGCGCGTCTCGGGGGTCGCCATCAGCGCGATCTCGCGCTCGGCGGTCTCGATGCGCCACGTGGATGTCAGCTTGTTCAACTCATCGAGCCGGTTTTGCTGGTCTTGGTTATCCGAGGTCTGTGCTTTTAATTTCCGGATCGCCGCACTGAAGTTGTCGCCACCCCTGCGATACGGCTCCAAGAATTTCTCGTCGCCACTGAGCAAATAGCCGCGCAGACTCGTTTCTTGATCAAGCGCTGCGGCCACCGCCATCTCTAGCGTGTCCAACACGTCAGTGGTATGGACACGCCAGTTTTTGGCCTCTTCGATCACGCCAAGTCTGTCATATACGATTGCGCCACTCACAAATATGACGGCTATCACGGCTGCAAACGCGGCCATCAATTTGTGCAAGATCAGCAAATTCGAGAAAGGGGACACAATGACCCTCAAGGCCGAAATCAGCGGCCGAACAGCTGGCTAGCTCAAGATTGCTCCCAAGCGGTGGCATTCGCAAGAATTTGGCATGGGACTGTGATACGGGCAAAGCAGGCGCAGCCTTCCCCTGAGTGGAGCATACAGCATCTCGTCAGACAACTGGGAAATTCTAGACATGCGGTGCCCTCGGACACAACAGGCCCTCATATCGATGCGACCTTCATGATCTCCAATGTTCCGCGCCAGATCATCTCAACTGCCACATAGAGAATGACGGCCAGTCCGACGTAAGCGAGCCATCGATGCGTTTGCAGAAGGCCGGCAATGAAAGAAGCGGCCAGGCCCATCATCGCGATGGAAAGCCCCAAGCCGAAAATCAAGACCACGGGATGGTCGCGTGCCGCCCCTGCGACCGCAAGGACATTGTCGAGAGACATGGAAGCGTCGGCCACGATAATCTGCCAACTCGCTTGGAAGAGCGTTTTGCGGGGTTTGCTTTCTGCAATGGCCCCTATGTTCCCTTTCCAAACAGTGGACCCTGCGGGAGACGTGCGCAACTCTCGCAACATTTTCCAACATACCCATAGCAACAGGATCCCGCCAGCGAGCAGAAGGCCAACGATCTGCAGGATTTGCGTGGCTATCCCCGCTAAGAGAAGACGCAATATCGTCGCGGCGACGATCCCGATCAAAATGGCCTTGGCTCGTTGCGCTTGAGGAAGTCCCGCTGCAGCAAGGCCGATGACGATGGCGTTATCACCAGCGAGCACAAGATCAATCAGAACGACCTGCACGAGTGCGCTAAGAACATCCGTATGAAGATGGTCTATCAAGGGTTATGGTCCCAGGTTCGGCTCCGAGCGAGGCGCGTATTTATCTGCCAGCTCGACCCATACAAGTTACCTCCAAAGCCCTTATACAGATCCAGTTCTAGTCCATCGCGGCTCGATCGCTAAGGTAACTATCTCCGGCAGCGGCGTCCGAATGTGGTCCGGAGTCTGCCCGAAAAGCAGTGCTACTTGATCTGGCTCGCCAAAAATCGCTGCGGCGCAACCGATCATTGTGAACGCACCTGCGATATCCCAGAGAGAAATTTTGCTCACCGTTGCAGTCCCTGACTTTGCCAGGGCCAAGAGCGCGGTGATCATCGCGTCCGAGAAAAACAGAAGACTCAGCGCTGGTAAGACGAGTTGCGAGTCCAGCAAGAATATTGTCAAAAGGGCCGGAGCCGCGACCAGCATGCTCAACAGCACGAAGATGCAGAATGTTTCTCGCCAAGGAGCATTCCAACTTGCATGAGAAGCGATCATTGCCTCCTGCATACGAGCATCTTATAAGGGCCACTTACTTTGCGGAACGACCTTGTTCCAGTTGGCTGTTCTTTTGAGTCTTGCAGCTAATGTTTTTTGGTCCTACTGCGCCGCCCCTCAATCAGCGTAAGAACGCCAGCGATCATTACGGCAACGACGACGATGGCTGCCAGCCCCTCCACCGAGGCCAGGGACTCAAACCACTTGATCCAAAGCTCAATCATGTGCTGGCCCCTCTGAAGAGCGCACCCACGATCGATAAAATCCTCTCTAAAGACGACCACCGCAATCAGAAAGACAATGCTACGCATTGTCGCGCGCGTTTTAACCGCGCGGCAAGATGACCGCGAGCCGTTAGCACGCACACATTCCCCTTCTATTGGAACGTGCCCTGATGGCGCGAGTGCAAGTGGGTGGTTCGACGCGCTCGAACCGGAGAAATTCGGTAGCGTTGCGGCCTGATCACCCACAGGACGCGCGCCCGTCAAAGCATCGCTGGCGATGGCTGAAGGTGCCGCTGCATCGCTGTTCGCTACGCTAATGTCCTTACCTGATGCCGACCACCGAAGAGAAAGCCGCCGGGCACGTCGGACACCTCCAAGCTCGGAGATCGCGCATGCCGCCGCCGGAACGTCGCTCTAAAGCCGGGTCTGCTCGCCACCCCTTGTGCGGTATCGCCTTTTCGCAAATACGGCTGATGAGCGAGGAAACTTTTGCGGGCCGGTGCGTTCGTTGTCGTGCAAAGTGCGCGCTGCGATGGGGAGGACTGCTATGCGAACCACGATCGTTGCGATGCTTGTAGCTGTTGGAATTACGTTAGCCTTGCCGGGGCTGGCCCAGCAGCCGACGGCACCGAACCCGCAGATGCAGGAGGAGGCGGACAAGGGCATCAAGACCCGCCAGTCCGGCGAGTCAGGCTATGTCGGCGAGCAGGAAAAGCCAGGTGCTTCTGCTCATCCTCCTGGAAAGAGTGACACTGCTGCGCCGACAACCGGCCCAACCAGTGGCACCTCCACGCGGACCCCAAGTAGCGGCGAAAAGCAGCGGTGAGCTGAGCCTCGCCAAGGCAGGCGCGACCGCGCGCCTGCCCTGTAGTCCATTGCTCTTGCGTCTCGCTCGAGAAGACACACGTGCCTGACTTCGAGGCTCTACAGTGGGGCTAGAGACGGACCAATGCGAAGTCCGAAGCAAACGCGACGGTCGCTTTTTTTCGCCACGCTCGGAGCGTTTCTAACGGCGAGGAGGTTCGCTGCGGCGCAGGAAGACCAGCCCGGCAGCAGCGATCGGCCGAGGAAAGGCGACCTTCTTGTGGTCTCAGAGGGTGACCGCGCCGGCGGCATCATCGTGCCCGATGACGTGAGGCTCGGTGAGGCGCCGCTGCATGCCTGGCCAAAGGACGCAAAGACTTCGGTTGTCCGCAACGGCTCGCGGCTGAACGAAATCCTTCTCATAAGGCTTGATCCCGGGGAGATGGACGAGGAGACGCGCTCGCGCTCCACGCAGGGCATTGTAGCCTATTCGGCGATCTGTACTCATGCCGGATGTGCTGTCACCGGCTGGCTGAAATCCGAGGCCGGCGACAAAGACGTGCTCAAATGTTTTTGTCACAATTCCGAGTTCGATCCGCGGGAAAGCGCGCAAGTCGTGTTCGGACCCGCGCCCCGGCGTTTGGCAGCGCTGCCGCTTGCAACCGCCGACGGCTCGCTCACCATCGCTGCAGCATTCGTTGGAAAGGTAGGTGCTCAACAAGGAGGGTGACGAGTAGTCGCATCGGATTCCCGTGCCACAGTTGGTCGCATTATTTATGGTCGGCAAGAGAAAGAGCTTAGGGAGATGACGTCCATGACCAAAAGGCAATGGCTATTGTCCGGTTGTGTTGCGTGCACGACCTTTTTCTCGGCCGCCGCATTCGGCGGGCCGATTGAAAATTACAGCCCGGTAACCCAGGCCCGTCTGGAAAATCCCGAACCCGGCAACTGGATGCTGTATCGGCGGACCTATGACGGACAGGGTTACAGTCCGCTCGAGCAGATCAACACCTCCAACGTCAAGAATCTCAGGCCGGTGTGGACCTTCTCCACCGGTGTGATCGAGGGCCACGAGGCGCCGCCGATCGTTAACAACGGTGTGATGTTCGTCACCACCCCGATGGGGCAGGTGATCGCGCTGAACGCCAAGACAGGCGAAGAGTATTGGCGCTACAAACGTCAGCTACCAGATGATTTGTTCCAGCTGCATCCGACCAATCGGGGGGTCGGTCTGTGGCACGACAAGCTCTATCTGGCCACGACCGATGATCACGTGGTTGCCCTCGATGCGAAGACCGGCAAGGTGGTCTGGGACACCAAAGTCCAGGACTATAAGAAAGGTCAGTATCTCACCCTGATGCCTCTCGTCATCGACGGCAAAGTCATTGTCGGCGGCTCTGGCGGTGAGCTCGGCGTCCGTGGTTACGTCGTGGCCTTTGACGCCAATAGCGGCAAGGAGCTGTGGCGCACCTTCACCATTCCAGCGCCCGGTGAACCCGGCAGCGAAACCTGGACGGGCGACGACTGGAAGACCGGCGGCGGATCGGCTTGGATGACCGGCAATTACGATAAGGACACCAGGACCATCTACTGGGGCATTGGCAATGCTGCGCCGTGGCCGGGGGACGCACACCCGGGTGACAATCTCTATACGAGCTCCGTGCTCGGCCTTGATCCCGATACCGGTAAGATCAAGACACATTTCCAGTACCATCAGAACGACTCCTGGGACTGGGACGAAGTAGAGGCGCCGATACTGGTGGACCTGCAAAGAGATGGCCGCACGGTCAAGAGCCTGATTCATCCGGGTCGCAACGCGATCTTCTGGATCCTGGAGCGTCAGCCGGACAAGATCAGCTACGTAGCCGGCTGGCCCTATGTTCATACCGACGTCTGGAAAGGGATCGAGCCCGAGACCGGCAAGCCGATTGTCGACCCCGCGCACAAGCCGGTGATCGGCAAGCGGGTCGAGTTCTGTCCGTCACTGTGGGGCGGCAAGGACTGGCCTTCGGCGGCCTATAGCCAGAGGACCAAGTACGTCTATGTGCCGGCCAACGAGAACACCTGCGGCGGCTTCACCGGCGAGAAGGTTGCGCTGAAGCCTGGCGAACTATGGCTTGGCACCAAGCCTGAGGACATCGGTCTGACGCTCCGTCCCGGCGCCACACACATTGGCGAATTGCAGGCTTGGGATCCCGCAACCGGCAAGAAAGTCTGGTCTCACAAGTTCCCGAAATCGCAACTGTTCGGTTCGGTACTGGCGACCGCGGGCGATCTCGTCTTTGTCGGCGGGACCAACGATCGCAACTTCCGCGCTTTCGATGCGAAGAGCGGCGAACTCTTGTGGGAGCTGAAGACCAACTCAGGCATCATGGGTATGCCGGTATCCTATGAGGTGGATGGCACCCAGTATATCGCGATCCAGTCTGGCTGGGGCGTCGACGCGCAACGCATCCAGGATGCGCTGGCCACCCAGAACGTCGGGGTTGAAAACAACGTGCCGCAAGGCGGGGTGGTCTGGGTATTCGCTGTGCAGAAATAGCCGCGCCACAACGCGATGAGCGGCGGACAGAAACGTCCGTCGCTACCGTGGCGCGCAGCCACTTTGCGCAGCTGGAATGGCAAGCGGTACGACAAGAGGCGAGCGTTACGTGCTGACGCCCGAAGCGAACCGGCTGTTGCTTTAATGCGCTTCTCGGAAGCTCCAGCTCCCATGCCAACGGCAAGCAGCGTCACCACCTGCGCTGCTCTTGAATGTCGCTCCGCAGTTAAAAGTCCTTGATCTTTATGCGTTGGCCCTTCTTGCCAAGAGACTGTTAAACCTGGCGCGGGCGCCCGCGATATAAATATCAGCGCCAAGGTATGCATCATGAATGACCATCCCGCAGTCGCGATTTGTTTTGCGAGGCGCCCCGGACATCAAAATGAAGGATGTAGGGGCTGAGATAGCCGCCTATGCAGGATCCGTAGGCCGCCAACTTCGGCCGACACTCGATATCTGAGATATAGCTATGCGCTCGCGGGAGCGGATGCGCTCCTCAAGATTATTTCGGGTATCGCCGGGCAGCGTTAAGGCCGAAAGAGCCAACAGCCCCGCCCTATTTACGGAGCGCCTTGGCGAGCCGCTGCAAGTCGGCAATATGGTCGCGGACGATCTTCCGCATGGCCTCCTCACTGGGTTTTCTTCTTCCTGACTGCGTTTTTTGACCTCGTCTTTTTCTTCGAGTTCATGAGCGATCGTAGGGGAACAGCTGGATTGCCGTGCACGCGGTTCGGGGGCGTGAAGGTCAGGTAAGGGCCATGTGTGGACGGCTCCGGGTTGGCAAGGAGAATCTTCACTTGCGGCGTTGGTCGAAGCAGCCATGTGTTCGGCCTTTTTGCGCGGTACTCATGA
>NZ_JADPJR010000044.1:0-37482 GCF_023073535.1 Bradyrhizobium sp. 179
AGCAAGCCGGGAAAGCCATCTGGCGCGACCGATTAATCGACATCGGATCGTCATCGGCAATGGCGCCATCAGGGTAACATTCGCAGATGCGGCAATACGGGGGGTCAATATTGCAGGCCGAATGACACGTGGCGGCCTAATCGCCGAGGATATGACAAAGCTGACGCGGGTTCTCCAGGCGATGTACGCGTTCGTCGACGTGTGGTTCGGCAGCTACGTCGGAACGACGCTCAAGGACGAAGCTGCCCTACAGAAATTGTTGCGGGACAGTCTGCGCTCTCGGGGCTTGGACGAGGGCACGAAGGTCGGGGGCGGAATTCTGGATCTTTGGGTGGAAGACGCTATTCTGATCGAGAATAAGTTTTACGGCGAGACAAAGGACCCAGCGTCCGTCGCCGCGCCGGCCGGAATGCAAGGCCGGCGCTATGCGATCGCGCTCGGAGCGCAAGTCGTTTTCGTCGTACTGGGCCACAAGCTTTCTGGCGGAGACGTTCCCAATAAATCCGCGACGCTCAGCATCCACGGCATCAGTACGATTGACACGAACCGGGTCGAACTGCGCTTTAGCCTGCCGTACGGCGCTCCGCTTCCGTCTCGAGAACACGAGGATCCGAAATCGCGGCGAGTGGACACAAATTTGGAGCCGTCGCAAGACGGCTGAGCCAAGTAGTGGGTGTCGTTGGTGTCTTGGCGCCGCAGCGATACGGGCCGCGCAGCGCACGCGAACCGGTCGTAGGCCAATTTACTTGTGCCAGATCAGTGTTTCCATCGAAGCGATCTCATCGCGTGCTGACGCGGGCCGACTTACCCTACTCAACTTAGCGGGCAAGCTGTCATTTGCAAAAATTGGACGCCGACGAGGATTCAATTTTGAACGTCGATCGACAATAGCGGATTCGATCGAACTCGCCCTCGCTCGCCGTCTTGTCCTTCAAGCCATTGAGCAACGAGATCACCAGCTCACCTTGTTTCTGGCGATCTCTCGTCGGACTCAGCAGGCGTGCGACAGTCATGAAAACGTCTGATCGAGGAGCGCAGTTTGTTCAATTCTGCGCACTGCCGGTCCAGTCGCCGACGAGGGTGGGCCAATCGATCGGACGTGGGTTCTTGCCGATCCAAACGTCCCAGAAATCTGGGTCTGACGATTGCGGCCGATGTGCCTCGGCAAGTTCATCCATCTCCACGAGCAAAGGAATCGGCGTGGCCCATCCCAGCAAAATTGCCTGACGGGATGGTAGGCTAGGTAGCTCCTTTAACAAGCCCGCCACATTGTCGGGAACGAGACGTCCAACTAGCGCCTGATCGAGGTCGTTCACGATTCGGTGCAGTAGGAAGGTATTGCACTGTGCAAGGATCGTGGGCGAGAGCTCCGATGGGCGTTGTGACGATAGCATCAATCCAAGACCAAACTTGCGACCTTCGCGCGCGATCTTTTCGAACGTCTCGCGACAGAGCTGGGTCGGGTTTTCTGCCGGCCCATCTTCGTTGGCGCCTCGCCGAACAAAGTTGTGTGCTTCCTCTAGAACCAAGGTCGTGGGCAGAGGTTTGCCATCAGGATGAAGCCGTCGGTAGCGCTGCAATGCCTCAAACGTCAGTCGTCCCAGAACCGCAACGACTACGTGCACTATTTCTGAAGGCACTAACGAAAGGTCAACGATAGCTACCTGTCCGTTGGCCGAGGCGTTGCTGCCCACGAACGCGTCAAGCCAGGCATCGAAGGTGATCGCCGGGTCAGTTCCAATGACTTGACCAAGTCTCGGATCCGACATCATACCGCGGATGCGCATGCCGAGCGTGCTGATGAATCCTGCCAACGCACCTCCCTCCGTCGCCGCTATCCTCTCAAGATGCTCCGGCAGCATGTGTACGTCGAACGGTATGGGCGCATCTTCCGTGAGATGCGCGATTGCGAAAGCATCCTCTACCAGGTCTACGAAGCTCTGCAGCGCGCTCCGCACTGCTTCCATATCCTGTACCGAGAAGGAGTTGAACCAGTCTCCAGACCGACGGGAGTCGGCGATAGTTTCAATGATGCTGCTTATCTCTTCCAGAGCTGTCTGGTGTTCGGCATCAACGGATTCCGCCATATGGCTGCAGTCTAATGCAATGTTGTCTAGCAGTTCGCCGCAGCGCCGCCGATTGCTTGCGCTGCCAGCGTAGGTCGCGGCACCCTCGGCCAACATAGCGTCGATCATGATGCGATAGGAATACAAATGCCGCCTGACGATAGTCTGGCGCGGCGTCCCCGCCAGCTGCCCGTTCTTTAGTTCACGAAGCGCTTGGAGCAGCAGGGGCCGCTGCGCTCCGGGCCGTGCGAACGATACCGCGGTCCACTCGTGACCGTTCCAGAGCCACGCCGGCAGACGGAGCGCGCGTTCACCTCTGTTGAGGTCGACGGGCGGGACACGGAACAGGCGGATATTTCCGCCCTTGTCTGCAAACGCTTTGGCGTACTCCCCATTAGGATCAAGAATAATAAACCGCGCATTCGGCTGTACTGTGCCATTCTCAAGAGCGGCTTGCGCCGCATCGAGTGACCAGCGGATCAACCCGGCGACGGAGCAGGATTTTCCACTACCAGTATTGCCGAGTACGGCGACGTGCCGCCCGAAGATCTTATCGGGATCGACCATGATTGAGGTATCTGCAGCCAGTGGTGACGAGCCGATGCGAACGCGGCGGTCCTTGTCCTTTGCTCCGACGATCGCTGTGATTTGTTCCGGCGTTGGAATCAGTATCTGATCGCCCACCGAAGGGAACGCAACGATTCCTCGACTCAACTCGAACATGCTGGTTCCTTCGCGTCGGTTTCGAGCGACAGACAGGGTGCCGATCGGAGTGAGCGACATCTTCCGCAGAGGGAACGGCAGATCGATCAGGCCGAAATCCTTAAGCCCCGACCGTTTGGGGTACGGCGATCGTTCAATCCCGATCCACGTGACGTAGGCGACGGTAGCACCGGCCTCATTCGGTATCAGCACGTAACTATTGAGCCTTGGGAAGCTCATCGGGGTGCCGGTGTTAAGCGCAGTAGCCTGTGGCGCATCGAGATCGAGCAGCACACGGATCTCATCCGAGGAGATCGACTCGACCGTGCCGATGACCAGTTCAGCGAGCCGTTCGATCGGAGAGCTCACGTTCCGCCTCCAGAGCCCGCTGGCGGCTGGCTCGGTTCGGCCGGCACCAGGCCCGCAGCCGCATCTGCGAAAGCGCGGTTCTTCAGCAAGTCAGACATACGCCCGGTGATGTAATCGAGCGCCGGCTTTGGCAGATAATCGTCGACGAGGTGCTGGAGGCTTCCGAAATGGTTCCCGGCGAGGAGGCTGACTTGTGCAGGACGGGTTTGATTGAGAAATCCCTTGATGCGATCGTCTAGTTCAAAGGCAATGATCACGAGGTGTGCGGACGGGACCGACAGCATATCGAGCAGAACACGATTGATGTGGTCATCACCGAACCCGTAGCCGTAGGTCACCACAACGGAGTTGGGTCTGCACGTTGCCGAGGCGAAATCACGGAATAACTCCGCATAAGGATATTGGGTGGTCTCCACGTCCTTAGCCGGATTAGGATAGATCATCACGGTATCAACTGGAGAATCTGGTAAGCTCGGATGATCGTCGTCGGCACCAAATGGTGTCTCTGACCGATAGATCCGATGCGCGGTGGGGTCGAAGCGCCAGTCAAGGCTGCCGTGGAGCTTGGTCAGACGGACCACACCTTCCATAAAGCGCGGCTCACCGCGGATCCCGGGTGGGTTGTAATGATAATCGAGCTCGATCCGGGTGTTGCGAAACAGTGGACGCAAGCTCCCCACGAAGCGATCGATGATCCGTAGCCCCGCTTGATCGCAGCCATGTTCGATCAACCGGTCGTAGTTGGTCGTGAAGATATGCAAGCGCTCGCGTGAAGCGGCGCGACTCGCGAAGCTGAGCAGAAATGACTGCACCGTCGCCAGTGCTGATGCACTGTTTGCTTCGAAAATACCTCGCTCGGTAGCAAGCAGTGAGGTTAGGAATGTCTCGATTGCGGAGTTAATGTCGTCGCGAACAGCTTTCGCCGACCCCTTATCGACGATGTCCAAACCATCGAGCACAGCAATGGCGCTACGCAACTGATCTTCGATGTTTGCTTGACCGCGACCCATCTTTTCGGCACTTGCGGTCGCGTGATCGAGGATTGCCTTGGCATATTTTGACTTCCCTGTCGCAATTGCCATACCCGTCGCCTTGACGCAGGCAGCGAAGCCCACAGCAATGGTAAAGCCGCTGCCAAGCAGGAGGTTCAGATGCTCAGCTTGGAAGACCGCCGAGAGCCACGGCTCGATCTTTCGCCGGTGTAGCGCGATGAACCGATCAAGTTCGTCTGCACTTTTTGGGATGCTATCGAAGGTCTCGCTCGATGCACCAACCCGATAACCGTGCGCCTTCCACTCCATGTACCCTCACGACGAGTTGCAGGGCCGACTGAGTCCCCCGCTGGTAAGTTTTAAAGCAACATAATCAGAGGTTGCAAGGCGGCAGGTTGGTAAACAGCAAGCGGCGAGGGGGGGTGAAGGGTCTCGACTAATCGGTTGTAGAATCCGTGAGGAGACGATATCTGACGAGGAGTGCCGCTATCCAGACTTCCCCACGCCTCCAGCTTCAGTCAATCCCGTCCGCCGGCTCGGGTGGAGACGTCGGGAGGCGAGATATGCTCGCCGACCCGAGCTCGCCATCAGCTTCCGCCATCATCCCACCTTCCGTTCAGGTGCGGCGTGGCTCTCAAGCAGCGGCATATCCAGGCTCGGGATCTCTGGCATGGCTTTGCCGACGATCGCCTGCAAATCACCCACCATGCCAACGGTCGACTCCACCACCGCGAGAATCTGAGTTTCGCGCTTGGCCCATTGCCGGCCCATGAACTTGCGCTCCTTGTCCAGGTCGTCGCGCATATCGTTGAATTTCTCAACCACAGCTTCTACCCGCTGCCGAAACTTCATGCCGGTCAGGTAGTGGTAAACCTGCTCCATCTTGCTCTGCTGACCCTGCTGAACGAGGCGCGAGCTGCTTACATCGATTAGACCTTGGCGGAGCGCCACGGCGACCGGCAATGCGCACCGCGGATGAGACACCCATACACCGTCGACCAAGTCAAATTGCTCGATATGCTTCGGTAGTGCGTGAGAGATGATCAGAGCGATATCGGCACCGGAACGACGCTGGTCGTCACGCAATTTAGCGAGCCACCCATCACTCCATGCCTTGGTGCGTTTGGTTTCCCAAAGGATGATGCCGGCAGATTGGCCAATAGCACCATTTACCTGCTGAATAACGTCCGCTCCAAGCTCACCTTTCCCAACCGGCTCAATTGAATCGGTTGGAAAACGTCCGCGCAGAAGCTCTTCGAGCTCGAGCTCGAGTACTTCCCCTTGGGATTGCTGTGACCCCTGTTCGGCCTTGCGCTTGAGCTCCTCGATAGTTCGAGCCATCGACTCGATGGTCTGGTCCTTCTCGGCAACGCGCAAGCGCGCTGCTTCGTCGGCTTCCTGTCTGGCCTTGATCTGGATTTCACTGATTGAAGCCTGCACGCGCTTTTCTATCGTCAGGTCGAGTTCGCGCTTCTCGTCTTCGAGCGTCCGCTGCTGGCGCATCAGTTCAGCTTGCTGCTTTTGGGCCTCGGCAAGCTTTGCGTTGTTGGTAAGCAGGGTGGCTCGCAGCTCCGCGGCTTCCGCGTCCTTTGCCTGCAGCTCGGCCGCGGCCGCCTCCCGCGCCTTCTTACTTTCGGCCGCGACCAGCTGAGCGCGTTCGGCGGTCAATCGCTTCGCAACCTGGTCTTCGATTTGCTCGCGGTCCTTGGCCACCTGCTCGCGTTCCAGCCGCAGCGCCTCAATCTTGCGCTCCATCTCGGCATCTTTGCTGGCCAGCTGCTGTTGAAAGCGCTGACGGGTTTCAGCGAGGAGGGGAGCGGCCAATGACTCCGTCAGCGGGATCTCGTGATTGCAGTTGGGGCAATGTAGGGTCGGCTCGTGCGAGGCACCGGTTGCTTTGAAACTCATGAACTTCCCTTCATTGTTGCAACCGGATTCAACATGATCTGTGCGCGATTGCGATGTCGCTCGGCTCAATGTCCCCATACGCGTCGTCGATTTCGACTTGGCCGGCGGGTTTTCCAACGACACGTTGATCTACCCGAACGCCTGCCCGAGCTGCCTCGCAGAAGGGTAACCTAGAAATAGAACAAAATGGGAACAAAAATGTTCAATTTTGGGATTCCGGACGAGTTTGTGACGTGATGATTTTACTTAGTCTGGCTGTGGAAAATAGATATATTTAAACCTCGAGCGGGGTTTGAAAAACTGCTAATTTACTTAGTATGGCTGAGCAAAACGACAGAAAGCTAAATAGGCTCGAAAGAACCCTCCCGCAGGGACTCCTGGTCGATGCCGCCTGGATGGAACGGCATGGATACTCCACCAGCCTGCGCAGCCAATACGTATCGGCCGGGTGGCTGGTTCAGCCGGCGCGGGGAACCTTCAAGCGCCCGCTCGGCGAAGTCTCCTGGGAGGGTGTCGTCGTTTCACTCCAGCGACTGCTCGGCTCCGATCTCGTCGTCGGCGGACGTACCGCTACCGAAGCGCAAGGCCTCGGCCATTACTTGAGCCAGACGGGTCCTTCGACCGTACATCTATATGGAACGCGGCCTGCTCCCGGCTGGCTCGGCAAACTCCCGCTCAAACAGAAATTCCGCGTTCACCGCACACAAACTCTATTCAAAACGCACGAGAGCACGCCCGGATCAAAGTCGGGGACGACGCGGGAAATACCGGGACCATTCGACTGGCCTCTCATCGTATCGACGCCCGAACGTGCGTTCCTCGAACTGCTCGACGAATTGCCACGCCACGAAAGCTTCCATCAGGTCGATGCATTGGCGGAAGGCTTGAGGAGCTTAAGTCCCCGACGGCTGCAAATGCTTCTGAACGACTGCAAAAGCGTCAAGGTCAAACGATTGTTCTTCTGGTTCGCGGAGCGGCATCAGCACGCTTGGCTCAAACAGATCGACAAGTCGAAAGTCAATCTCGGTACGGGAAAGCGTATGCTCGTCAAGGGCGGCAAACTCGACACCAAATATCTCATAACCATCCCAGACGACCTCAATGCCCCTGTCTGAACAATATCGGCATCAAGTGGGCTTGTTGATAGAGACGATCCCCTTCGTCGCGTTGGAGCCGGATTTTGCGCTCAAGGGCGGCACCGCCATCAATCTCTTCCACCGGGACATGCCGCGCCTGTCAGTCGATCTCGACCTGACATATCTGCCGGTGGCTCCGCGCCCCGAATCTCTTGCTGCGATCGATGCGGCGATGAAGCGCATGGCAGCGTCCATCAGGAAAGCATTGTCGGGCGCGCGGGTGACCGAAGTCGTCAACGCCCATGAAAAGATCGTCACCAAGCTGACCGTCCAGAAAGGCGACGCGCAGATCAAGATCGAGGTCACGCCGGTGATCAGGGGCTGCGTCTTCGAGCCGGAGCTGCGCGACGTGTCGGCGAGCGTCGAAGACATGTTCGGCTTCGCACAGATGAAAGTTGTTTCGTTCGCCGATCTATACGCCGGTAAACTTGTCGCGGCGCTCGACCGGCAGCATCCGCGCGACCTCTTCGATGTCCGCGATCTGCTCGCCAAAGAAGGCATCACGGACGATCTCCGCAAGGCGTTCATCGTCTATCTCGTCAGCCATGACAGGCCGATTTCTGAGGTCGTGGTTCCTCGCCGCAAGGACATCCGGCACGAATTCACGCACGGCTTCGAGGGCATGACCACGGCTGAAGTAACCTTGGACGAATTGCTCCAAGCCCGGGAAAAGCTGATCGCCGACATCGCGGGAAAAATGCCACAAGCTCACAAGGATTTCCTTATGAGGTTCAAGCGCGGCGATCCCGATTGGAGCCTGCTGGGCGTCCCTGGCGCGGCGGACCTGCCGGCGGTGCGCTGGAAGCAGATCAATCTGGACAAGCTTCCTGCCGAGCAGAGGTCTAAGCTCATTGCGCAGCTCGAGAAAGTCTTACGCAATGCCTGAGGTCGGAGGAGGGGATCTCCGTCGAGTCGCGCGCGGGATATGTCCACGGAGCACGCCGCCGCCCAGCAGGACTGGAGCTTGCGGCTTCAGCTTGGCCGCCGCGAGCCTGACTGCGACTGTCTCATTGCCCGCTTGGTCCTGATCGATTCATTTATTGGTCGTGCACCTCGATTACGCGCGGCGCCGTCACGCCGCATAGCCAAAATGCCGCGGCGTGACCGGCGCGCCAGCTTGAGGCAATTCGGAAGCCGTCGACTCAGCTACTACGAAGTCGGGAATATGTCGTTCAACCCCTTGCTGGCGCTCTTCTGCTCCGAGTGCCGATATCCCCGTTGGACAACCTCCTGACAGAACACATCTAAGGCGCGCTCCGAGATGGCAATGCAATCGAAACTAGAGAAATTCGACCCCGATGAGAGGTCCTTTGCGCCAACAAAGCTTGCAGCGCTTGCCACGATCTGCTCGAGAAAACTTCAGTTGGAAGATCGGCCTTATGAACTGCGGATCATCGACCTTGAGCTTAGCTCCGCCATCGGAAATATCGAGGATAGAACATTTCCTGACCGCGAAGTCCCCTTCGGCTCCCATCCAGGCTTCCTGATTCAGTTTGCGTCGCGTGGTACGAGGTCTTCTTCCAAACGAGAGCATGTTCCGAATATCTCCGGAATCAGAACCATTAGGGGACCGGAAGGGTTGCGGATCTGAACAATTTGAGACATTCGCGCGCTCGCGGCCGGCCCCTCGCAAGAGAGATTGCGCCGTCGATCGGGGCTCAAGTGAGGGAGGTCAGTCGCGCTCCGGCGCCGCATGTAAGGTCGGCAGCCGGGCAGGCAGTTCACAGGGGACGCTTGATGCGGGTCCTCGAATTGTCGTGCTGGTGCGTGACCGCGGCAGGTCTGTTCGCGGTGGTGGCGGTCATGGCGCTGCTCTGACCTGCTCGCGAAGCCGCTCCGGCGCTTGCGTGGTCCCAGGCCCTGCTTCGAGATCCTGCGGATCGCGATGAGCGATCGGCGTCGCTCAGGATGACGCCGCCAGCCTCTTGCATCCTTGCCAGTCGAAACACCGACGCTCGCGTCTGCCCCGGCCGCGGTTCGCCGCGCTCACGCCAGCTCGAAAAACTGTGGCGCCCCCGTTCGAACTCGACGCCATCATGCGTCCAGCGAGATCGTTTCATGCGCGCGGCTAGATTGCAGTTCCGTTTTCGGGCTCCGCCCTGGCGCGCCGGCAAACCCATCACGCCAAGTCGAAGCCGGCCGCCGGCCACGTCGTCGATCCGATGGAGGCGCTGCGGCGGAGCGTGGGTCAGAGCCCGCGCCAGCGAACGCGCAAAGTGTCCGCCAACAAGCCGCAAGGCTTCAGCCGGTCAGAAGGAAATACTGATACCGATCGCCACGAGAAGCCGAAGGAAACGGCGGCGAAGAAGCCGTTGGCCAAGCCGCAGCGGAAGTCGGCCTGAGCCAAAAGATTCAGCCGACCTGCCTCCGATTGAGCAGGTCGGCCAGTCTGGTTGCGCTCGAAGCGAGCAGGGCCGCAATGTGTCAGTGCGCCATGCTGCGCCCAGCTTCTTCACAAGCGCTCATGCACTGCCGGCACGCTTCCGCGCAGATGCGGCAATGTTCATGCATCTTGGCGTGTTTTTCGCATTCCTCGGCGCAGAGCCGGCACGCTGCAGCGCAGGCGTGCAGCATTCTACGGATGGTCTCCTCGTCCGACCCAGTCCGCCGGGTGGCTATCCTGCCTGTGACGTTGCAAATGTCTGCGCAGTCCAGGTTCAGGCGGACGCACTGCGTAAGCGACTTGATGTTATCCTCCGCCAGACAGGCGTCGGCACAGGATGTGCAGGTTTGCGCGCAGGAGTAGCACTCCTCAATGCAGCGGATGAGCGCGTCGTTTGTCTGTCCGCGCACGTGGGGATGAGTGCTGATCATTTGTTGCGCGTGCATGGAAATCTCCATCCTTCCGGAACGCTCCCGCCCGGCTCTTCCAATCGACGGTCGAAGGAATGGTTTCTACGATCACGCAAATGCCGGGTCGGGATCCCTATTTGTGCTGAAAAACTGCGGTCCTCGCGTGGTTCCTGCAGTAAGATTTTCCGACGGGGCTGTAACCGAAATGACAGTGCGATCGAACTAGAGCGTAGATGGCGAGCATGACCGCGGAAACGGAGCTGAAGGCGCTTATGCTTGCCAGCCAGGAGGGTGACGCGGCCGCGCATCGCATGCTGCTTGAGCGGCTGAGCCGGCACTTGCGTGCCTATTTCAAAGGCAAGCTGGCGAAGCTCGGTCGAGGTGCGACGGAGGCGGAGGATCTGGTCCAGGAGGCCGTCTTGGCCATCCACACGCAGCGACACACGTACGATCCAGGGGAGCCGTTGACCCCCTGGGTGCACGCGATCGCGCGCTACAAACTGATCGATTTTCTCCGCCGGGACCGGGCATCCGTGGCCGATGTGCCGATCGACGAGGCTAGTGAAGTCACGGCGCGCGACGATCACCTGAGCGCAGAGAGCAGTTTCGACCTGCAGCGTTTGCTAAAGCAGTTGCCGGACAAGATGGCATGCGCGATCGAGGCCGTGAAGGTCGAAGGCCTGAGCGTGGCCGAAGCCGCACGGCGGTGCCGCATTTCGGAATCGAGCGTGAAGGTCAATATCCATCGTGGATTGAAGGCGTTGGCGGCGTTGATCGCCCAGAGGGCGCAAAGATGAAGACAGACGAATTGATCGCCGCACTCAGCACGAACGTGGAGCCGGTCAATCGGCGGCTGGTCGGTCGAAGCGTAGGCATCGCCCTTGCGGTTGGAATTGCCGTTGCGATCGGGATCACGTTCATCGCACTGGGGGTCCGCCCGGACCTGACTGCGCCCCGCGCCGTGATTTTCCTGTTCCTGAAGCTCGCGTTCGCTATCGGCACGGTGGGCGCGGCGTCCATCTATTTGACCCGACTTGCCCGTCCGGGAGGAGAGCGAAAGGTTTCTGCTGGCCTCGCCGCGCTACCGTTCGTGGCGATCCTGCTGCTCGCGGCTGTCCGCCTTGGACAGGCGCCCAGCTCGCATTGGAGCAAGATGGTGATGGGGGAAGACTGGCTTGAATGCCTTATTTCCATCCCGATCATCGCGGTCGTTCCCTTTGCAGTGGTCATCTGGGCGGTGCGACAGGCGGCTCCGACCAATCTGGTGCGCACAGGCGCCTTCAGTGGGTTGGTCGCAGGTGGCGTGAGTGCGATCGGCTATGCGCTTCACTGCACCGACGACTCCCTGCCCTTTGTCGCGCTCTGGTATGGCGGCACGATTGTGCTGTGCACGCTCGCAGGCGCAATCCTGGGACCGCGGCTGCTGCGCTGGTAACTAGCGGATTTGACGCCTCTCACGTCACCGTGAGCGCGTAACCGCCGGAGGATTGGTTCCGAACTCCTCATTAGAAGCGCAACGCATGCGTTTCAGCAAAGATGATGGAGCCGGGACCATGTTGACAAAAAGCCTTCTCGCAATCGCGTTTCTGGCGGCCTTGTCCGCCAGCGCCCAGGCGGGCTCGATGATTTCCGACAGAAGCTATTGGCCAAACGAGGCCAGGCAAACCGCGCAAGCGAGGCCATTTGTCCCGCAGCGCAGTCCATATTCGGCGTTCGCCTATGATCGCGGAACGACGGAATATCAGGCGACGACCAGTCCGATGGCCGGTGAACCCCCATGGCGCTATCTTGGAGGCCCTAAATCCCGCTAGTTTTCGGTGGGCCGACGTTCGCCGATTGGCCGTCGAGGGAGCGCGGAACACAATATGCTCCGCAATCCCTTCGACCTTCTTCAAGGAGAGTTGTCCGATGAGCTACCAAGAACGAGGCGCGGAGAAGGCCTGCTTTGCGCGACGATCCTTTCTCGCCCTGATCGCAGCCGCGACAGTTGGAGCGGCGGTACGCCCCGCCGGGGCCGGTGAACCCATGATTAAGGTTCACAAGGATCCGAACTGCGGCTGCTGCTCGGGCTGGGTACAACACTTGCGCGACGCAGGCTTAACGGTCCAGGTGGACGATGCTTCCGACCTTCCGGCCGTCCGGAAACGCCTGGGCGTTCCGGCCGATCTGGCCGCGTGCCACACGGCAGAGGTGGGCGGCTACATCCTTGAGGGACACGTACCGGCATCGGCGGTTCGGCGGTTGCTGACAGAGCGTCCGAAGGCTTTGGGGCTTGCCGTCCCTGGCATGCCCGTAGGATCGCCCGGTATGGAAGGTGGACACCCGCAGCCTTACGAGGTGGTGCAGTTTGGGCCGGCAGGCCGGACGACGTTCATGCGTTTCGTCGGCAAGGAAACAATCGGCTGACCGTTTGAGATGGTTAACCACCAGGCGCCCGGCTCGCGCATTTGTGAACCGGGGCACTTTCCAGCATTCCGCCCCTGTGAGACTGTGACACGATGAATGCTTGCCGCCTCCTCAGGTTTCTGCTCGCGGTCCTTGTGACCGCGGGGCTGGCAGTCGCGCCGCTGGTGACGCCGGCGGCGGTGGGGCATTTGATGGGCGCAATGCAGATGGCAGACGCGCAGGACATGCCGGATGACATGGCGTGCTGTCCCGACAAGCAGAACAACAAGCAATGCCAGGACTGTCCTCTCGTCGCGATCTGCATGTTGAAGGTACTCCAGACTGGACCTTCGGCGACGACAGTGCGCATCCCGCAGGCTGCGCGCGAACTGCTGCGGCCGCTCGATGACGTGATCGCCGACGGCCTGGCCCGCCCCCCTCCAGACCAGCCCCCTCGATCGATCGTCTGACCGGCGCTGCGGCGCCGGAACGTTGGCGCGCGTCCATGGCGCGCATTCGCATGCCGCTTCGGCGGTTCAACAGACGTTTCGAGGAACAAACACCATGAAGATCTCCACTGCTGCGCGCGGGCTGGCCGCCGTGCTGGTCGGCCTTTCTCTTACGGCAGCGCCGAAGTCCGCTCTCGCCGACATCAAGGATTATGAATTCCAGCTCGTCGAGCCGGCGGTTCAGGCCGGCCCCGACAAGGTCGTGACGGTGCGGCTGGTGAACAAGAAAACCGGCAAACCCGTGCCGGACGCGGTCATATTCGCCTCCCGCCTCGACATGGCGCCGGACGGCATGCAGGAGATGGTCACGAAGGTGACCTCGATGCCGGGGACGGAGCCCGGGACCTACCGGTTCAAGGCCAACTTCAGCATGGCGGGCCGCTGGCAATTGTCCCTCGGCGCCAAGGTGCAGGGCGAGACCGGCACGGTGGAAAACAAGCTCGTCGTGACGGCGAAGCAATGAGGCGCGCCATCGCGATAGGTGCGGCCGCTGCGGTTTGCGCAGCGGCCGGCGCCGGCCTTTACGCGGGCGCAATCCCGCGCGCAGATCCGTTCGTCGGACCAATGACGGTCGCTGCGGCGGCCGATGGCGGCGCGGTGATCTACTACCAGGATCCGGACGGGAAGCCGTTCTATTCGCTCGGGCCGAAGAAGGCGCCGGATGGGCGCGCCTGGCGCGCCGTGCCGGCGGGAGCCGACGTCAGCTTCGACGAACCCGAGGAGCAACTGGCCGAGACCAAGGGGGAAGCGGCAAAGACCGAACGCAAAGTCAAATACTACCGCAATCCGATGGGCCTGCCGGACACCTCGCCGGTGCCGAAGAAGGACTCGATGGGGATGGAGTACATCCCCGTGTACGAAGGCGAGGACACCGACGACGGGACGATCAAGCTCTCGCCGGGGAAAATACAGCGTACAGGCGCAAAATCTGAGGCGGTCGTCAAAAGACCCGTGACCTCCTTGATCCGCGCTCCAGGCACCGTCCAGGAGGACGAGAGACGCGTCTCAGTCGTCGCGCTGCGGTTCGAGGGCTTCGTCGAGAGCGTCGCCAACGTCACGACCGGCGACCACGTCCACAAGGGCCAACCGCTTTTGAACGTGTACAGCCCCGCTCTTTCCAGCGCGGCCGCCGAATATCTCTCGGCGTTCAACGCCGGCGCGACCGGAAAGGACTTGAAAGGCGCGCGCCGGCGACTGGAGAATCTTGCTGCTCCGGAAGCGGCCATCAAGGAGCTGGAGCGCACCAGGGAAATCTCGCTCTCGATCCCATGGCTCGCGCCGCAGGACGGCGAGATCCTCGAGCGCAACGCAGTGCCTGGCATGCGCGCGGGGCCCGGCGACGTCCTGTTCAGGATCGCTGACCACCGCCTCGTCTGGGTCCTGATCGACGTCGCCGAGCGCGATCTGCCGCAGGTCGCGGTTGGGACGAAGGTGACCATCAGGCCACGCGCGTTCGCCGGCCAAAGCTTCGAGGGCACTGTGGCGTTGATCTATCCCCATCTCAACGCCGCGACGCGCACCGCGCGGATCAGGATCGAGGTGCCCAACCGCGACGAAGTACTGCGGCCAGAGATGTACGTCGATGCCGAGATCGAAGCCGGCACGCCGGGGCCGGTGCTGGCGGTGGCGGAGAGTGCGGTGCTCGACAGCGGAAGCCGCCAGGCCGTCCTGGTCGACAAGGGAGAGGGCCGCTTCGAGCCGCGCGAGGTGAAGCTTGGCCGGCGCGGCGGCGGCTTTGTCGAGATCACGAATGGCCTTTCCGAAGGCGAAGCGGTCGTGACCTCGGCCAACTTCCTGATCGATGCCGAGAGCAACCTGAAAGCGGCGCTCAAGGGATTTGCCGAGTCCACCAGCACGCCGCCCGAGGCGCCAGCCAGCGGATCGGGAGCGCGCCCATGATCGCTCGCGTCATCGCCTGGTCGGCGCGCAACCTGCTGCTGGTCCTATTCGGCACCGGCTTCGCCGCCGCGGCCGGCATCTACGCGCTGGTCCATCTGCCGCTCGACGCGATCCCGGATCTCTCCGACACGCAAGTCATCGTCTACACCGAATACCCGGGGCAGGCGCCGCAGGTGATCGAGGACCAGATCACCTATCCACTCGCCACCGCCATGCTGACGGTGCCAAAATCCAAGGTGGTGCGTGGCTTCTCGTTCTTCGGAGTCTCGTTCGTCTACGTGATTTTCGAAGATGGCACGGACATCTACTGGGCGCGCTCGCGGGTGCTCGAATTCCTGAACGCCGCCACATCGCGCATTCCTGCCGGTGTCACGCCCACTATCGGTCCGGACGCCACGGGAGTTGGCTGGGTCTTCCAGTATGCGGTGGTGTCGAAAGAGCTGAACCTAGCCGACACGCGCACCATCCAGGACTGGAACCTCAAATTCGCGCTGGCCAAGGCGGAAGGCGTCGCCGAGGTCGCGAGCGTCGGCGGTTTCGTCAAGCAGTACAACGTGATCCTGGATGCGCAGCGGATGCGCGACCTCGGCATCAGCATGCAGAAGATCCGGGACGCGATCCGCGCCAGCAACGCCGACGTCGGCGGGCGTACGGTCGAGCTGTCGGAGTTCGAATACGTCATCCGGGGCCGGGGCTACCTTAAAGGTATCGACGATCTCGGCAACATCGTCCTCAAGACGGACAAGGGGACGCCGGTGCTGCTGCGGGACGTCTCCCGGGTCGAACTGGGGCCGGACGAGCGGCGCGGCATCACCGAACTCAACGGCGAGGGTGAAGTCGTCAGCGGCATCGTGCTGCAGCGATTCGGGATGAACGCGCTGGACGTCATCGAGAACGTCAAGAAGCGATTCAAGGAGATCGCCACCAGCCTGCCGAAGTCGGTCGACATCGTGCCGGTCTACGACCGGTCGAACCTGATCTACGCCGCCATCGACACCCTCAAGCACACGCTCGTCGAGGAGAGCATCGTCGTCGCGCTGGTCTGCGTCGTGTTCCTGCTGCACGTCCGCAGCGCGCTCGTCGCCATCCTGATGCTACCCGTCGGCGTGCTGATGGCGTTCGGAGCGATGAAGCTGCTCGGCATCGGGTCGAACATCATGAGTCTCGGCGGCATCGCCATCGCCATCGGGGCCATGGTGGACGCCGCCATCGTCATGATCGAGAACGCCCACAAGCACCTCGAGCGTGCGGAGTCGGGCAAGTCGCGGATCGCAATCCTGATCGAGGCCGCCTCGCAGGTCGGGCCGGCGCTGTTTTTCAGCCTGCTGATCATCACGGTATCTTTCATGCCGATCTTCACGCTGGAATCGCAGGAAGGGCGCCTGTTCAGCCCGCTCGCCTTCACCAAGACCTTCGCGATGGCGGCAGCCGCGTTGCTCTCGGTGACGCTGGTGCCGGCGTTGATGGTGATCTTCGTCCGGGGACGGATCGTTCCGGAGCACCGGAATCCGATCAACCGCTTCCTGATCTGGATCTATCGCCCCGTCATCAAGGGCGTGCTGCGCGCAAAGACCTTGGTTATCCTGCTTGCGCTCGCCGCGCTCGCAGTCACGATCTGGCCCGCCCGCCAGCTCGGCACCGAATTCATGCCGAACCTCAACGAGGGTACGCTGCTTTACATGCCGACCACGCTGCCCGGCATCTCCGTCACCAAGGCCGCCGAACTGATGCAGACGCAGGACCGCATCATTCGCTCCTTCCCGGAGGTCGCGTCGGTCTATGGGAAGGCGGGCCGGGCCTCCACGTCGACCGACCCTGCACCGACCGAGATGTTCGAGACGGTGGTCAATCTGAAGCCCAAGGAGCAGTGGAGGGCGGGTCTCACCATCGACGGACTGATCGCCGAGATGGACAAAGCTCTGCAATTCCCGGGCGTCTCCAACGCCTGGACCATGCCGATCAAGGCGCGCATCGACATGCTCTCGACCGGCATTCGCACCCCCGTCGGCGTCAAGGTGATCGGTACCGATCTCGTCGAGATCGACAAGCTCGCCAAGCAGATCGAGCAGGTGCTGCGGACGGTTCCCGGGACGTCGTCCGCCTACGCCGAACGAGCCATCGGGGGCTACTACCTGGAAATCACGCCCGACCGGTCGGCGCTGGCCCGCTACGGCATCATGGTCCAGGACGTCCAGGACACCATCGCGACTGCGCTCGGTGGTCAGGCGGTCACGACCACCGTGGAGGGCCGGCAGCGCTTCACGGTCAACATGCGCTACCCGCGCGACCTCCGCGACAATCCGAAGAAGATCGCAAGCGACGTCCTGGTTCCCATGCCGGCCGGCGGCGCCGTCCCGCTCGCGGAAGTCGCGACCGTCCAACTCGCCCGCGGCCCGACCTCGATCCGGACGGAGAACGCCCAGCTCGCGACCTACATCTACGTCGACATCCGTGACCGCGATCTCGGCGGCTACGTCGCAGAGGCGCAACGCGCCGTCCAGGCCAGCATCCAGTTTCCGGCAGGCTATTACGTGGTCTGGAGTGGCCAGTACGAATATCTGGAACGCGCCATGGCCCGTTTGAAGATCGTCGTGCCGGCGACGCTCCTCATCATCTTCCTGCTGTTGTACCTGAATTTCAGGTCGGTGACGGACACGATGATCGTCATGCTGTCGCTACCGTTCGCGCTGGTCGGCGGGCTTTGGCTGATGTGGTGGCTCGGATTCAATCTCTCGGTCGCCGTCGCCGTCGGTTTCATCGCGCTCGCTGGCGTCGCCGCCGAGACCGGCGTGGTGATGCTGATCTACCTCAACCAGGCGCTTGCCGAGATCACGGCGCGCCGCGCTGCCGAGGGTTGGACAATGAGCCGGACCGACCTCCGCGAGGCCATCATGGAGGGCGCGGTCGAGCGCGTCCGGCCGAAGATGATGACCGTCGTCGCCATTATGGCGGGACTGCTGCCGATCATGTGGAGCACCGGTACCGGGTCCGAGATCATGCAGCGGATCGCGGTCCCGATGATCGGCGGGATGATCTCGTCGACCCTGCTCACGCTGATCGTGATCCCGGCGATCTTCGGCCTGGTCAAAGGCTTCCGGTTGCCGCCTGTGGGCAAACCGCGAGTGCCGGCGAAGTCGAAGGCTGTCGTCACGACACTCCGAATCCCGGAGCCTGCCAAATGAGGTGAGCCAATGATGGACGGGATGATGTCTGGAATGATGGGTGGCATGGCCCTGATCTGGGTCCTGATCGTCGTCGTGCTCGCGCTGGGCGCGGCCGCGCTGATCAAATACCTGTTCTTCTCAGGCCGAGGAGATTGATCATGCATCGCATTCTACTTGCGGCTCTCGCTGTTGTCCTCGTCTCGCCGCCGGCTCTCGCGCAAAACAGCTTAGCTCGCGGGGAGCAGGATTTTCGGGCCTGTGCAGCATGTCACTCGCTCGAGACCGACCGCGACATGACGGGGCCAAGTCTTGCAAACCTATGGGGGAGGAAGGCCGGATCGTTGCCGAGTTTCGAGCGCTATTCCGACGCGCTGAAAGCTTCGGGGATCGTTTGGGATGACCGCTCGCTGGATGGGTGGTTGACCGAGCCTGCGCGGATGGTGCCGGATAACGCTATGCCGTTCGACGGCATCAAGGATGGTCGCACACGCGCCGATCTGCTCGCCTTCCTGAAGGAGGCGACCAAGCCAGGCGCAGCGCCGCGGCAATCGGCGCAAGGAATGGGCGGCATGATGGGCGGTGGCATGATGGGCGGAATGATGGGAGGTGGGCGCGTTCCAAATCTGAGGAGCATTCAAGCTTCCGAGCGCGTCACTGGCATCACTCACTGCCGGGACACCTATCGCGTGACTACGGCCGACGGCAAGACGCGCGCGTTTTGGGAACGCAATCTCCGGATCAAGACGGATTCCAGCAAGGACGGTCCGGACAGCGGGGCTCCGGCCATCGTGCCGGCCGGAATGATGGGCGATCGCGCCGATGTGATTTTCGCGGCGCCCGAGGAGATCAGCAAGATGATCGAAGCCCGGTGCTGATTCCCGAATATCGAGGTTGAACCGCATGCGCCAACCGGGTTTCCGCGCATCTATTGCGCGCCGAAGGGGCCCCCGGTCTCTGGAATGGCGTAGCAGCCCTCCCTCTACAAGACTCTGCGCCAGGAGGGTAAGACTTCAAACGTGCGGGCGCGAGAGCATTTCACGGCACCGAAGGGAATGATGATGAAAGAGGTCGGATCGAGCGCGAAGATGCGACTCCTGATCGAGGGAATGGACTGCTCTTCCTGCGCGACCAAGATCGAGAACGCCGTCCGACGGATGCCTGGCGTCACCGCGGTGTCCGTTTCCCTCGCCGGCGGCACCGTCACCGTGGGCCACGATGGTATCGATCGCGACGAAGTCGGCAATCGGATTTCCAGCTTGGGCTATCGGGTGGCCTGGGCCGAGAGCGATGGTTTTGCCGACGAAGGAAGAAATACCGCACCGGAGGTCCGTTTGAGCGATCACGATGCTGCTGCTTGGTGGAGTACCCGAAAGGGAATGCTCGCGATCGGATCCGGCATCGCTCTCGCCGCGGCATTCGCGTTGGGCAAGGCCGTACCCGCCGACGCGCGCTGGGCTTTTCTGGTTGCGATGCTGGTCGGCCTCGTTCCTGTCGCCCGCCGCGCGATTGCCGCTGCGCGGGCCGGCACGCCGTTCTCGATCGAAATGCTGATGTCGATCGCTGCCGTCGGCGCGGTGATCATCGGGGCGACCGAGGAGGCCGCGACGGTCGTCTTTCTATTTCTGATCGGAGAACTCTTGGAAGGTGTTGCTGCAAGCCGCGCTCGCGCCAGTATTCACGGCCTGACGGCACTCGTTCCGAAGACCGCTCGCCTCGAGGATGACGGTGGTGTGCGGGACGTGCCCGCCGACAGCCTCCAAATCGGAGCGACGATCCAGGTCAGGCCCGGCGACCGCGTCCCTGCCGACGGTGTCGTCCTCTCCGGAGAGAGCACGGTCGACGAAGCGCCCGTCACCGGCGAGAGCACGCCCGTCCGGAAGGGCGCGGACGCGAGCATGTTCGCCGGCACGGTCAACGGCGACGGCCTGCTGAGGGTGCGGGTGACTGCCGCGGCGGCCGACAACACCATGGCGCGCGTGGTGCGCCTGGTCGAGGAGGCGCAGGAGACCAAGGCGCTAGCAGAGCGCTTCATCGACAGGTTCTCACGGTACTACACCCCCGGGGTGGTCGTGGTTGCGGCCCTGGTCGCCGTCGCACCTCCGCTTCTGTTCGGCGGTGACTGGGTCGGCTGGATCTACAAGGGGCTGGCCGTCCTCCTGATCGGATGTCCCTGTGCTCTCGTCATCTCCACGCCTGCGGCCATCGCCGCCAGCTTGTCCGCCGGCGCCCGCCGGGGACTTCTGCTCAAGGGCGGCGCCGTTCTCGAGCAGATCGGGCGGATCACCGTCGCCTGCTTCGACAAGATTGGCACGCTCACCGCGGGCAAGCCGCAGGTGACGGACATCGTCGGCTTTGCCCATAGCGAGAAGCACGTTCTGCGGATGGCTGCAGCGCTCGAATCCGGATCGAGCCATCCGCTTGCGGCCGCGATCCTGTCCAAGGCTGCGGCGGAGAAGACGCGGATCCCGCCGGCTTCCAACGCGTCGGCCATCGGAGGCAAAGGCGTGCGCGCGACCGTGGAGGGGACGGAGGTTTTCTTCGGTTCACCGAAGGCGGCCGCGGAATTGGTGGCGCTCACGGCCGCGCAGCAGACGCGGATCGCGCTCCTGAATGACGAGGGTAAGACGGTCTCCCTGCTTGTCGTGGGCGAGAAGATCGCAGGTGCGGTAGCCATGCGCGACGAGCCCCGTCCTGACGCCGAAAAGGGCCTGAAGCTGCTGTCGGACGCCGGCATCCGGAGCATGATGTTGACGGGCGACAACCGGCGGACGGCCACCGCAATCGGCAGACAGCTCGGCATCGAAGTCGAGGCCGAGCTTCTGCCCGAGGACAAGCAGCGCATCGTCGGCCGGCTCCAGCAGCAGGGATCCGTGGTGGCAAAGGTCGGCGACGGAATCAACGACGCGCCGGCGCTCGCCGCCGCCGACGTCGGCATCGCGATGGGGGGAGGCACGGACGTGGCGCTGGAGACGGCGGACGCCGCGGTGCTGCACGGTCGCGTGTCGGACATCGCGGCCATGGTCGACTTGTCCAAGCGGACCATGAGCAACATCCGGCAGAACATCAGCATCGCACTGGGATTGAAGGCGGTCTTTCTCGTCACCACCGTGGTCGGGATCACCGGTCTCTGGCCGGCCATCCTCGCCGATACCGGCGCGACCGTGCTGGTGACCGTGAACGCGCTGCGTCTGCTCAGACCGACGGGAGCGTAGCCATGGCAAGGTCTTTGGCGATCCAGGAGAGCTTCGCCATCGTTCCGCAGTTCTTGGTGCTGACGCTGGGGCAGGTCCAGTCCCGCGGCAGCATGGGCACCGAGCGACCTTGGGCAGCCGGTCAAGGCCTTCTGAACCCGACGGGCCTCGACCTAGTGAAAGGTGAAATTTTCGCGATTGTATGGGCTATGGAGAATCTGGGTCTGGTGCAGTGACCCTCGGAAGCTATTCAGTCTGCACCAATGCATAGTTGGTGCTTCTGCCGCCGCCCTCCTCTTTGACGAGGATGCCCAGATCGATCAACTCGTTGATGTCGCGCAAAGCCGTGTCTTGTGAGGTCTTTTCGATCTTGGCGTATTTCGACGAGGTCAGCTTGCCTTCGAAGCCATTGAGTAGGCGGTTGAGAATGTCCCGCTGGCGATCGTTGATCGGCTTGGCTGAGTGCTTCTTCCAGAAGTCGGCCTTGCGAAAGACAGCAGTCAGTATCTGCTCTGCGCCCGCGAAGGCGCGGTCTAGACAACCCAAGAACCATTCAAGCCAAGCCGTAACGTCGAGGCTGCCCTTCTGCGTTTCTTCCAGAATGTCGTAATACGCATTGCGCTCCACGCGAATTTGCGCGGACATGCTGTAGAAGCGCTGAGAACTATCCTCGGATCGCGCGAGAGACATATCGGCGATGGCGCGCGCAATCCGCCCGTTACCATCATCGAAGGGATGAATGGTAACGAACCACAGATGGGCAAGCGCGGCCTTGAGAACGGGGTCGAGGGCGTTTTCGCTGTTGTACCAATCGAGAAAGGTCTTCATCTCCGCTTCAAGCCGTGACGCGGCGGGGGCCCGATAGTGAACGCGTGGATTATTACTATAGACCTTCGAAACGACTTGCATGGCGCAGAGCGCATCGTCGCGCCATGCGCCGATGGTGATCTTGCTCAGGCCGCTGCGCCCTGCGGGAAATAGCGAAGCATGCCAGCCGAACAAGCGATCGGCTGTGAGGGGCTCTTTGTATTTCTGGGTGGCATCGAGCATCATTTCGACCACGCCTTCAACGTTGCGGTCTGATGCGGCCAGAGCGCCGATCTCAATACCAAGACGCCGCGCGATCGATGAGCGCACCTGATCTTTGTCGAGGATTTCGCCTTCGATTTCGCTGGATTTGAGGACGTCCTCCGTCAGCGCGTTGAGGACAGCCTCTTCGCGCAACGGGAAGCCGAGCGCCTCCATGCGCCCGATGAGCTTGCCTTGCCTAAGCCGGACCGTTGCAAGCTCCTTGGCCAGATGGTCCTGATCCCAAGTAAGTTGAGGCCATTCCGGCCGTTCATGAATGTAAGTTGCCATAATCTCCGCATCTCCTGCGGAGATTATGGGGTTTATTCACCGCAAGTGCAAGAACGTTCTCCGCAAAAAGTGCGGCGAATAGGAGGTCTCTTCTCCGCAACCGGAACGATAGTGAACCATTCTCTGGACGAACCAGCCAGACTCGCGGCCCGTTCGGTCTTTCGCTCAGGCGTCCCCCGACAATGAACCTCTCCGGCCATAACGTTACGATCGATGCGCGCGCCTACGCGACGCCAGTGGATGACCCCGAAATTGTCGAGATCATTGACCTCGTCTCGGGTGAGGTGCAGCAGACGAAGGCGTTCATAGCGGGGCATCGCTACGGTGACCTGATTCAAGCGCGTATCGGCATGCGTGAGGCGCTTAAGGATGAACAGCCGCGGCATATATGCGCAATCTGCGGCACGCCGGTTTACCTCGTTGCCAACATGCACAAGCGCTTCTTCTTTCGTCATAAGACGGAAGATGGCTCATGCCCGGCAACGACACGGGGCACATTGAGCGAGGAAGAAATCCGGGCCCGGAAATACCACGGTCTGCGCGAGAGCGAAGCGCACAAACAGATCAAGCAACTGATTGAACGCAGTCTGCGTGCAGATCCGGCCTTCGAGAAGGAAGCGATCATTCAAGAGGGCGCGCATTTGATCTGGGTGCTGGCCAGTTTCTCCGAAGCTTACCGGCGCATGACCACCGACGATTTGTTATTCTCGAACAATTCAAACGTGTTCGTCGTCGACGACGAAACGGTCCGCATTTCAGAAGAAACCAATCAATTTCATTTGCGCTGCCACTATCGCGTTCCCTTTTGTGACGCGGGCTCCATAAGCGACATCTGGCGGCAGGAGATTGTCCCGTTTAGGGCGGTCATCAAAGAGATTGACCGCCAGCGCGCTTATTATTTCGATTACGAAACGGAAGAGCGGAAATTCCTCGATCAGCAATTGCGCGATGAAGTCGCGGCCTATTGGGCGGAAAATATGACCCGGAATGGGGGAGGGCATCCGGCGCATCTGGATCGCTGGCGCGCGATCAGGGAGGGACTGGCGGCGCGCAACGTTGCCGTTCCCGATTACCCGGCGCGGGACGGCAGTTTCCGGAACATGATGCATGCTGTCCTAAGTGCCCTGAACGGTCGTGCTGTCGGTTGGCAATTCGATACGTTGCTTCAGTGCGCGCATCAGACGGCCGAAAGGCACCCAGAAAACCTGCTGGCGTTTGGGTTTGCCGTAAAAATTGGCGGCCACGAGGCATTGCTGGAAAGCCAGGACGCGAGGGGAAAATGGAAGAGGCGGCGCGAAGTGATGCGTGCTCAATTACGCCAGCGCGACCCGAAATACGTTCCGCCAATGGCATGGATGCCCGCGCTTTCCTTTCTCTTCCCTGAAGTCGGGGCGCGCGTGAACGCATTCGTGCACCGCAATGGCTTGTCAGTTGAGCCCGCACATGACGTAACGGATATCTGATGCTGGATCATGACCTCAAAGCCCTTCCAGTGACCAAGCCGGTGCGGCTTCATAATGTCGTCTGTCCGTATTGCGGCGTCGCGCTCACCAAGGACAACACGACCAAGGAGCATGTCGTCGGCAGAAAATTTGTCCCGAAAGGAACGTTGGAAAACGCCTGGAACCTAATTTTGAATGCCTGCCGGACGTGCAACAACCGCAAGGCGGATCCGATTGCGGTTCGGATTCTGTTCATGGAGCGGCGCACCGCATCGAGGAAGGCCGCGCTCGCATTTTCCATCAGATGCCAACGATCGGCGACTTGGATCGCGTCCGGCAGCGCCTTGGCTGCTGCCTCGCCGTATCCACCACCGCGATCTCGCGACACAATGTTGATCGCTGGTGCTCCGATAGCCACGCTCGAACGGTCGCAGTTTCTCTGTCGGGCAGCAGGGTAACGATCCGCCGGCGCTCCAAATCGCACACGATCGTTCCGTATCGGTGGTTTCTCCGGAACGCCCAGTCATCGATGCCCACAACAAGCAATGGATCTGTCGGCCCAAACCGCTCCGCGAAGATCCGCCGGCGGCAATGCGGCACCTCACATGTGAAGCGCCGCGTGAGCAATCGGAGGCGCACCTTTCTGCCCGCTGACGGCAAATCAGCCACGTGCCGAATGTAACGGCTATGGATTCGGCGCGACGCTGTCGCACACAAAGGGCACTGGGCGTCCGCAGCCTCTGACCGAACAGCCAGAATAACTGAATCCTCTGAATCACTTACGCCGTCGAACACCAAGCCGCTTGGTACTAGCGATGAAACTCGAAAGCCTGTCCGCATGGCGCCGATTCTCCGTTGAAGAACCACAGTCGCCGGCGAACTTCATCAGAAATGAGTCAGAGCCAATATTGCAGGCCGAATGACAGTCACGCCAAGCTCGACACCACGGCGCTCTATACCCGCGTCGCTACCAAGACGATCAGCGAGGTCATGAGCCCGCTGGAGCACATCGCGCTCAAGCTCAAGGAGATCCGGCCGCCCGGCTGACGCGGCGCGCGTGTCGCGCCCGGCCTTGGAGGTTGCGGATGTCTTCCGCAGCCATGGTCCGGCATGGCGTCGAGCCCATGCCGGCCATGTCAGCCTCGACCAGCTCAAGGTGATGTCGGCGATTGAGCGTTGCCGCACGGCAGCGCTCGGCGGCCATGTCGCGCGTTGCGCGGACTGCGCCTACACGACGATCGCCTACAACTCCTGCCGCAATCGGCATTGCCCAAAGTGCCAGGGCGCCGCGGCGAAGGACTGGCTTGCCGACCGCGAAGCCGACCTGTTGCCGGTGCCGTACTATCACGTCGTGTTCACGCTGCCGGCGACCATCGCCGACATCGCCTACCAGAACAAGGCCGTCCTCTACGATCTGCTGTTCAAGACCTCCGCCGAGACCATGCTGACGATCGCCGCCGACCCCAAGCATCTCGGGGCCCGCGTCGGCGTCACCTCCGTGCTGCATACCTGGGGCTCGGCGCTCACCCATCATCCCCATGTGCACATGATCGTGCCGGGCGGCGGCATCTCGCCCGACGGCGAGCGCTGGGTGTCCTGCCGGCCGGGATTCTTTCTCCCCGTGCGCGTGCTCTCCCGCCTGTTCCGCCGGCTGTTCCTGGAGAAGCTCATGGCGGCGTACGCGGCCGGCCTCAACTTCTTCGGCGATCATGCCCTGCTTGCCGACACGCAGGCCTTCGCGACCCATCTGGCGCCGCTGCGCAGAAGCGAATGGGTGGTCTATAGCAAGCGCCCGTTCGGCGGACCCGAGGCGGTGCTGGCCTATCTGTCGCGCTACACCCATCGCGTCGCAATCGCCAACAGCCGCTTGATCGCCGTCGACGAGCAGGGCGTCACCTTCAAATGGAAGGACTACCGGATTGAGGGCCACAATCGGCACAAGCGCATGACGCTCGGGACCTTCGAGTTCATCCGCCGCTTCCTCATCCATGTGCTGCCAAAAGGCTTGCACCGTATCCGCCACTACGGCCTGTTCGCCAAAAGCGCGTGCGCCGCCAACGTCGCACGCGCGGGAGCTGCTCGCCGTTGCAAAACCTGAAGCCCAGCCCACCGCGGCCGCCGATCCAAGCAAGCCGACTTGTCCATGCTGCGGCGGTCACATGATCATCATCGAGGTCTTCGCCCGCGGTGCAACGCCGCGGCATCGGCCGACAGCCCCAACCAGCGTCATCAGGATCGACACCTCATGACCGCGTCACAATCCCGCAGATCTGCCCCTCGCGCTCGCCGGCTCTCGAACGGCCACGGCAGAGCGCACCCAGATATCCTCCACCCGCCGCAAATCGTCTGACAATCTACCGCGTTCGATACCACCCGCCGCTTATTAGTCAGCCGCTTCACCGTCGTACGACTCGTTGCATCGGCTCGATCCAAATCAGACAGCTCGCCCGCGGCACTCAATCACCATAGCGCCTGCCGCACTGCTCTACGTTCCCCAAGCGCGGTTTCCTTGGAGGCTTTCGGACGCCGGCCGCCGAACTTGCCGCGCCGTCTCTCAAGCGGCCGGCATCCGAAACCCTTCACAGGAAGAGACTCGGGCCCTGCAACAAACTGCATCGTTATTCGATCACGTCGGCGCGGCGGAGCAGCAACAGCGGCAGGCGCGGCAGGCCCACCGCTCCCTTGCCATTATGCCGCGGGCCGCCATGGAAACCGGCGCGGCGATCATACGGTTGATTCGGCATGGAAAACCTCCACTGGAGGGAGTTATGCATTGGACGAACGCAAAGTTTTGTGACGTTGCGAACCTGATCCTCGGCGCGGTACTGTTCGTTTCGCCCTGGGTATTCGGTTTCGACGCCGGGACGGTCTCTCCAAACGCCGTTATCACCGGTCTCGCCATCGCGATCCTTGCGATCGCGGCGCTGGCGGCATTCGCGGCGTGGGAGGAGTGGCTGAACCTCATCGTCGGCTTGTGGGCGTTGGTCTCGCCCTGGGTATTGGGCTTCCAGGAAACCACCGCGATGACGGTGCATGTGATCATCGGCGCGGCGGTCGCGATCCTGGCAGCGATCGAGCTCTGGATGATGTCCCAGAACCCGCCGCGGCTGACCACCGGTCGCTGAGAGGCTGAGATCGTTTGGCCCGGTGTCGCCGATAAGCCGGTTCCCTGCCGCAACTTCCGAGTCGTCATCGAGGGAAGGCACAAAAGAAAAGCCCTGCCGGGCTTGGTATCGCCTTGGCAGGGCCGCCCCTCGCGGGGTCTTGAGGCTCAACGGCGCACCGCGAGCAATCACTGCGAAATATTGTTATTCGCCGGTTAAAGTCAAGTTACCCATGCCCAGCGCGAACAGGACGCCAGCCCTTATTTTTTCCAGGTCGGCGGCCGGAACCTTGATTTGAAGATACTTTCTCTTACCGTATTGGTCCCGTTCCGTCCGGAACATATCAAGCCGACCAAATCCAACCGTCGCCAGCATGTCGCACTTAGCCCATGCCACTGGATAGACAAACGGCTGCGGCAACGGTGGATCAAACTCTAAGCGAACGTCCCATTTAGGGTGGTCATTCGGATCGCCCGAAAGCGGTACCACAGTACACAGCCCATCGCGATGCGGCAGACGTGGAGAAATGATGACGGCAGGTCGTGCCTTCACCATTTCGGGCGGCTGAAATCCTCCCCGTGAATAGTCGCATCTAACGACGTGTCCCGGGCCAAGTGGGTACTGTATGGCCATGAGGGACAATTATGGGCGATTCGTTTCAGCAAACGAACTGAAGAACTCCGGTGTCCTAATTCCCCTCTGCGGGTGTCCTAATTAGGACAGCACCGGTCAATCTGGTCTACGCCGGGCGCAGGCCGTTTCATCAGAACCAGCCCATCTTGAAACAGAGACCAAGCCAACCAGGGCTATTAGAGCGGCAATGTTGATGTACTTCTGGGCGCTCTGCATCACTTCGCCGCCGTCAAAGGCTCGGCCACGCCAGCTTTCTAAGCCGACCAACGATCCTGCTCTTCCTGATAGGCCTGCTCGTTAAGCCGCTCAGCGATCTCGCCCGCAAGCTCTTCTGTCCCGGCAGAGGCAAGAGGCTCGCCCCTTTGGTTCTTGAGCTTTTCCCTGTGCACTTCGATTGGGAAATCGTCCGGTGTCAGTGGGGGATCTTTGTTCATGGCGACCTCAGGGTTTGTTTGGTGCTGTAACCGAGCCGATCGTTGATGGTTGCTCGCGAGCGGCGCTTAAGCTCTGGAAGGTCAGCCGCATAGACCCTTAGGGCAGTATCTCTGGATTTGCCCCTACGTTAGGAACGATCCTTGCGACCTTCGGTTTCTCCAAACTTCAGCAAGGAGATACCAACATGAAAATCGCAAAGATTGCCTTAGCAGCCGCGTTGGTGTTCGGATCGATTGCCGCAGCCTCGGCGCAAGGCGGGGCAGGTGGTGCGGGCGGCGCGGGTGCCGGTGCGGGCGCCGGCGCGGGTGCCGGCGCGGGCGCAGGTGGAAGCGGAGACGGCGGAGCGAGCGGAGCAAGCGGATCCAGTGCCGGAGGCGGGGGCGGAGATTCCCCGGCTGCTACGACCGGACAGGGTGCGTCGAGCAGTCCCAGCTCGGCCAATCCCGGCGCCACGATGAATGACCCAAAAGCAAAAGGGCGGCAAAAGTGAAGATGTGCTGACATGCCGCGAGAGCAGTCACGTCGGTAGCTTCACGGTACGGCTCTCGTGTATCAACCGCGTAACGAATGCCGGCGCCAAACTCCTCGCCGCTGGCTTTGACTGTGTAGAGAAACGGCGCGTTGATCTTCTCGATATGGATGCGGCCGTCCTGGACCGGCTCGATGCTGGCGGCGAGTTCAACTAGCTTGCGGGCAGCGGCTTCCGGAGTGGCGTAGGGGCGTGCCTCGTCATGTTTGACTTGGGAAGTATCCCAATTCGCTTTATAATCACCAGATGCACAATGAAGATGAGTACCGACGCTAGGCGGCCGAGGCCCAGAAGGAAGCTGACAGAGCCCGGAACGACGACGATCGCGCCTCCTGGTTGCGCGTGGCGCAAGGTTGGCTGAGCCTCCTCCGCAAACGCCCGCAATCTGACGAAGAGGCCTTTGAGGCCAGAGCGAAATCCGAAGGAACGGGACAGCCTGATTCGGAAGCGTCAAACTGAAGGCGCCTCAGTTGCCAGGTACCCAACGCGCAATTTGTTTCTGCGTATCAAAAGGATACGTAAAGCTGCCCCTCAGCCGAACTGCCCATGAGCCGCCGCAAAGGCCGCTTTCGGAGGCATGCTTTTGAAAGTGGTCAGCGTCTCAATCACCTGTCGCGCTTGATCACGCATGATGCCTCCTTGGCTCATCAGATGACTTGATGTTCCTTGCGCGCCACCGGCTTTGCTCGGATCACCACGAAAGACGGCGACCACCGATAGATGCTCGGTTGGGCGAAGTGGCCTCAATCGTTCCAAATGCCTTCATAACGCCAGTTAATTCTGGTTGTTGCATTAGTTTTAAATAACCTTAATTCGCAGCACCAAGCCAGCAGAGGAGAGATCCAATGAAGCTCACCTGGAGCGTTCTTTCCGCAGCAGCATTTGGGTTGACCCTGGCGATGACGACCGTGCCGCCCGCCTCGGCTTGCAACGGCAATGGGAATTGTTCCAACGCGCTCGGCCACAACAAGCCGGGCCATGTCAGTGGAGCCCCCGGGCCAATCGCGGGTGCAGGCCTTCCTATTCTCGCGATTGGATACGGCGTGTACTGGCTGGTGAGACGGCGGCGGACCCGCTAGTTGCGGTAGTCGTCCTCGCGATCGCTCTGCACTGACAGTTTGCTCCGCGTTTTCCCGGTACCCTTCTCAAGCGTGACCCGGATGGCCCCAGCTCCAATGCAGCCCCTGGGAGCTGGGGCCATTTTTTTGGGAGGTCTCAGCTCATCCCATTGCCCGGTGCTGACGCCCTTTTTTTCGCGCCCGCCCCAGACGACTTTCCGGTTAGTCCCGTAGACCGATTTTTTTGGCGCCCTTGGAACTAATGTTCACTTTGGCACTTAAGCCGCTAGCGTTCCACTGGAGGAGGTGGAACGAGGGGGGGAATATGGTGCTGACTGCTGAGTACTACTTGAAGCAGGCCGAAATTGCATCGCGGATGGCGTTAGCCGAACCGGACCCGGAGAAGGCCCGGGCCATGCACATCTTGGCGCTCCGCTTCTTCGATAAGGCGCACAGGGCGGAGGTCAAAGACCCGGCACCGCCGGAGAATCTCGCCCCGCCACCGATCATCGAGAGACAGTAAAGGCCGCCGCGGTTGGCGGTCTTTTTCGGCGGACGGATAGCCACTATGGTCCCGTCGCTACCGGCGCATAGGATGACGCGTCGCTGCCCGCACCGGCAAAAGGGCGGCAAAAGTGAAGATGTGCTGACAATGTCGCGGCGACGTTTGGCTGGACCGTGGCGTTCTGTCACCCGCCGGTGGGGAGCGGGGGAGATGGTTGCCAGTTCAGACGACGATCAGCCTTGCGTGCCCATCCTTTCGCAAGGTTTGTTAGGCGCTGGCCTGTTTCCGACCTCAGTGGCCTAGTTTGAAAATCACAGTGGCCTGATTTCAGGAACTGGCCCAGAACTTCAGCGTTTCATCGTCGGTTTTCATCATCATGGGAGGAAAACCATGGGATTGCGCCGCCGGGTCGTTCAATCATCGCCGCTAGAAGTGCGACTTGCCGAAGAGGCGATAAGCCTGCGCGAGCAAGCCAAGAAGCTCCCGCATGGACCGCAGCGGGAAGCCTTGCTGCGTAGAGCCCAACAAAACGAGGTCGGCGCTCACATGACCGAATGGCTTACGTCTCCGGGGTTGCAGCCGCCGGAGTAAAGCGTAAGATTCAGGTGATTTGCGAAACCAAAGGGGGCAGCGTGACGGCGCCAGACCTCGTTTTCATAATCACCATCGTTGGATTGGGCGCTCTATCCACGGTCCTCGCGTATATGCTGGTGCTGGGCGTCTAAGGCTCCCCTAAATCTCCGAACAGACAGAGAGTAAGGCCGCCTCAGTTGGCGGCCTCTTCTGCGGGTGCAGGTTCACGCTGGCGGTATCACGTCGTACTCAAAAGCGACGCCCTCGGGGTCGTTCTCATCGAGCCATGCCTGCGCAACCTCTTCGGTCGCAAAGACCTTCAGAACCTCGCCCTGATCGCGAATCCAAACGGTCATAATTCGCGCTCCGGGACGTCCGCTCTTGGTCTTGGATGCACGCGTGCGTCAACCAGGACCTCCGTGATGGCGTCGCGGAGGCTGTCGCGATCAAGGATCTGGATTAGCCGATTGATGGTGGTCGCCGCGTCGCGCTCGCGCGTGAGATAGTCGGCCAGCGCCTTCATGGTGTCGTCGTAGCTCTGCTCGATCTGCTCGGCGGGGGTGAGGCGAGCCATCTTCACGATCCTCCCGCGCTGGACTTCTTCTCCTCCTGGCGCTTCCGTTTTTGGAGATAGCCCTGACGGCGCTGCGGCTGATAGATCAGATCAAGGCCAAGCTCCTTGCATTTCTCGGTGATGTCTTCCCAGTCGCGGCAAAGGTATGTGCTCAACTCTTCGAGGTTGGCACCCGTCTTCCACGCGGCCTGCAAGTCTTCAACCGCCATCTCGGACCATGGTTCGCCGGTGTGGATGTCGGGAACGCGATCAGGAGTCACCCACGTCACGCCTGATCTCTTCGCCATTGTCTCGCGAGCGCCTTGCCTTGTAAGCCATCACAGTTCCCTTTCCATCGCGGGGTGCGCCCGGTTCTTCACCTTAATCCAGTGCTTCTGCCGACCGCCACGGTACGGCCTATCGCGGTGCTTAGAGACCAGACCTTCCAGGCCCATGCGGCAGGCTGCCTGAAACAGGTCAGGCCCGATCTCGCCTCGCTCGAAGGGGGCCACACTGATCCCGTCCGGGCGGCGCGCCAATAGCTGCTGCAGGTTTGCTTTCCGCAGGTGAAGGGGTAGCGAACGCAGGTCATCGCCGCCCATGACAAGGACATCGAAGGCGTAGAGCTGCACCTCGTGGTCGTATAGCCGGCTGTGCAGCGCGTTGAAATCGCTGATGCCATGCACCCCGAGGATCACGGCCTCGCCATGAATCACAAAGCGCTTCTGCCGGTTCTTCACCGCTGCCTCAGCTATCCAGGGATATCGCTTCGTCCAGTCGGTCCCGTTGCGGGAGAGTAGACGCACGCGCTTGCCCTCCCGAATGACCAGCATCCGGTAGCCGTCGTGCTTCACTTCGTGGATCCAGTCCGGTTCGTCCGGGACCTGCTTGCCGGCCGTGGCCAGGCAGAGCTCGTACGCCATACGCATGGGCGAAGGATGAAGGATAAGGACTTTGGGAGCTTTTTACGAGTCGGGAACAAGTGGCAATTTCGGCAATTGGGGTCTCTGCTCCGGTGTCCCCAAGAGCTCCGGAGCAGACCCTAGCGGCCTCGGCTGCGCCCAGCGCTGAGGCCGCCCTTTTGTGTCTACCGTCCCGGCGCAGGCTCACGCAGGCAGGGGCGGGAATGCTTCATCTCTGAATCGCAAATTGCGGCGGCCTGCCGCTATCGAAATCTGGCCTGACCTCAGCTCCGCGGCTGCCGCATCCGCCGCACACGAAGCGCGGCTCGATATCAGACAAGCGAACATCGTCCGGCCAGCGATCAGAGCGATGGGATGGCCGCAATGGCAATAGACCAGGACGCCGCACAGGCCCATCTCACGCATCTGGCTGAAGGTGAGCGTCGCGTGGGGGCGGTGCGCACGATCGGCACCTGAGAGAGGCTTCCAGCTTCCAGAGGGGGCGTATCTCGAGGGCGCAGATCGCATCCAGCGGGAGGCTGGCCCGTGTCCCGGGAGGCGCCTCGATACAAGCCGCCAAGCTTGTAGCAGCGGTTTTAGCGCGACCATAGGTTGGTCGGTGCTGTCCTAATTGGGACACCTCGCAAATCTGAATTAGGACACTATGATTTGTGACAGTCAGATGGCAATGATTCGCGCAGCGTAGAGTACGCGCTGCTGGCAAGGGCCTCAGCTGGTCAGCCCCGAGCTGGGGCCCTTCGTTTTTCAGAAGCAAAAAGCGCTCGCTTAAGATGGATCGGGCGGCGGCTTTCCAGCCCCGGGATGATGCAACGTATCAGGTTCCGTGATCTCGAAGTAGCCGGGCTGGCCCGTTGCTTTAGGTTAGTGAAATCGCAGAACGAGTCTGCCAGTGTGGACCTTGTCCGAGGTTCCTGAATTTCAAGCCGATGGCTCTCTACTTCGACACCCGAGACAGTGACCGCTTCATCCGAGACGAGGATGGCGTTGAAATCTCTTCCTTTGCGAAGGTGAAGCTTCTCGCCTCGGAGGCAATGGCTGACCTCGCCAAGGATGTGCTTCCCGGAGCCGAGACGCGGAACCTAGCCATTGAGGTCCGCATGACAGCGGCCCGGTTCTTAAGGCTCAATCTCCGGTTTGAGGTAGAGCAAGTATCCGAACCGGCGTAAGACCGCCATGGAGGTGGGAGATCACCTCGCCCAGGTCGCGCACATCCAGCATCTTTTCGCAGATTGGGCAGCGGATGAAATAGGTCCACGTTCTGCCCAGCGCGTCGGCGATCTCCTCCCGCCGGGACGGGCGTCGGCTACGTCATTCCGAACCTGCTCAATTGGCCGGATTTCAGTCGTGGTGCTGGATGTGAAGAAGGAGAACTGGGATCGTTCCGCGGGGTTTCGAGCGGCTCACCGGCAGGAGATCTATCTGTTCGATCCGCTGGACGAGAATGGTCGCACCGCGCGCTACAATCCACTGAGCTATGTGCGCAGCGATCCCGCAGACCTCTATGACCATCTCTGTCATGCTGTTTCCGGCCGAAAGCCGCGGCGATCCCTTCTGGTTCGAGGCCGCACGTTCGGCCTTTGTCGCGATCGGCGGCTATGTCGCGGAAACGCCGGGTCTTCCATTGACGATCGGCGAAATCCTGCACCAGCTGTCCGCGGCCTCCGACCTCAAGGCACATTTTGATAAGATCATCGCCGCTCGCAAGTCCGGCCCGTCGCCACTGTCGCGGCATTGCGTCACGGCGTTGAACGATTTCCTCGCGGCTTCCGAAAACACCATGAACTCGGTGCGAAAGACCGTGACCGCGAGGCTCGGCCTTTGGCTCAATCCCCGCATCGATGCTGCCACATCCGCCAACGATTTTGATCTGCGGCAGCTCCGGCAACGGCCAATGTCGATCTATCTCGGTGTAACCCCTGACAATCTCGAACGCATGGCGCCGCTTCTGAATCTGTTTTTTCAGCAGGTGGTTGATCTCAATACCCGCGAATTGCCATTGCGCGAGAGCTTCGCATAAATGTCCTCCACAGTACAAAAAGCACTACTAGGACGGCTTCAGAGTATTCGGGATAAAATGGCAATCTACCATGGCCGAACATCGGCTTTCAACACGTCAGGCTCATTGCCTCAGCGAGGGCTTTCGAGCGCCTGCAGCAGCGAAGGGCAGCTAATGGGATGGTCCGGCCGTGCTCCGGCCCTTCCAGCACGAGAAGCTGACAAGGGGCGCTCAAGACAAGGAGCACGCCATGTCTCAGAAACTCAACGCAGCGATCGCCGTGATCGGCATCGATATCGGCAAAAACTCGTTCCACATCGTGGGTCATGATCACCGCGGTGCCATCGTTCTGCGGCAGAAGTGGTCACGCGGCCAGGTGGAAACGCGGCTCGCCAACCTGCCGTCGTGCTTGATCGGTATGGAGGCCTGCGTCGGCGCCCACCATCTTAGCCGCAAACTCCAAAAGCTTGGCCACGACGCTCGCCTGATAACGGCGAAATACGTCCGCCCCTACTCGAAGGGACAGAAGAATGACTTCCGAGATGCGGAAGCCATCGCCGAGGCTGTCCAACGCCCGACCATGAAGTTCGTCGCGACCAAGACGGCCGATCAACTCGACCTTCAGGCACTGCACCGCGTCCGCGATCGATTGGTCGGTCAGCGCACCGGCGCCATCAATCAGATCCGTGCGTTCCTGCTGGAGCGGGGTATCGCCGTGCGGCAAGGCCTGCATGCCCTGCGGTTCGAGTTGCCGGGTATCTTGGCAACTCGCACTGATGTGCTCTCGCCTCGCATGTTGCGCATCATCGAGGGTCTGGCGGAAGATTGGCGCCGGCTGGATGAGCGTATCGGGGGGCTATCGAGCGAGATCGAAACACTGGCCCGTCAAGATCAGGCCTGCCAGCGACCCATGACGGTGCCTGGCATCGGCCCGATCATCTCGAGCGCAATGGTGGCCGCCATCGGCACTGGAGACGTGTTCTCGAAAGGCCGCGACTTCGGCGCCTGGCTTGGACTGGTGCCGAAGCAGATATCGACCGGCGACCGCACGATCCTCGGCAGTATGTCAAGGCGCGGCAATCGCTACCTGCGCGCGCTGTTCGTGCAAGCCGCGTGGGTTGTGCTGGTCAAGGTCAGGTGCTGGGAGCGCTATGGCCTCGACTCCTGGATCAAAGCCGCCAAGAAACGATTGCACCACAACGTGCTGGCGATTGCGCTCGCCAACAAGCTCGCCCGGATCGCCTGGGCGGTCCTCAACAAGGGACGCGCCTTACGTGCGTCAGCACGGAGGAGACGGCGTCCCGACCTGCTTGATGCTCGCGCCGCGCGCGGCGCCGTCAAGGCGCAGCCTGGCAGCGTAGAGCAAGACGTCAGGACAGCACGACGGCCGGGCTTGACGGCCCCTTGCGCGCGGCGCGTCTGCGCGCGCAGGCCGGGACGAAGTTACGACCGCCAGGCACGAACAAAGGAACAGCGCGAAGTGAGGAGCCATCGATGACGTAACAACACCTTACCGGCCGAGGTCTGCGAGAGGATGAGACGACGATGGAGAATCGGTCATCCCGGCGCATGCGAACCCTGGTGACCCAAATGGCCCGGTCGAGGCCTGTCCGCTAACCAGATCACGTGCGCGCTGATATCCATGATGGCCCGGAGCACTGCGCTCCAATCAGGGCCGGATACATTGATGCAAGACCGCATCTACCGGATCGTCGAAATCTTCTTGCACCGCACGGCCGGACCATACGGGTCACATGCTGAAGTGAAGAGAGTTCACTGCCTGAATCCGCGCTCCACCTGAAAGCAGACCGTCCTTGGATGGTCGGGCGAGGCAGCTACGGGCCATCTGCAGACGCGTCCAACCGGAAAGAGGCGCGGCCTTACTCTTGATCGGGCTTGGGGTTTACCTGCGCTAATGCTTCAGCCGTTTCGATCGAGCTGCGCAGCGCCGCTTCACTTGGGCCAAGACCCTGTATTCCCGTTCCATCGTTTGAAGGTGATAGCGGGTCGAGGCGTTCAAGGGATGCCGTCCGCAGCTTTGCGGTAGTGTTCCGCTTGTTCAAGATATTCTTCGGGGCTCATTTGCCGGATTCCGTGAGCGGCCCTACTTCTTCTTTGAGCTTATGCAAATCTGAAACAGCGATTTTCCGGCCTCGTCTGTGACTTCTAACCGCCACTGTTGGCCAGCCGAAACCTACCATCAATGTCCTTGAAAAGCTGGCCAGCAAACGTCGTGGCCTCTCGCCATGCCGCTTCGTCGTCAGCAAGTTCCTCACCGTGCCTGTCGGCACTCGGTTCGATTTCGTGAACGTGGAAGAAATATCCCGGCATGGTGGTAAAATGCTGAGGTTCAGAAGAGTTCCACGTCTTAATCGTTGCCGGCCCAGGCCGCGCTGGAACAAGGCCGACTACCGCAACGAAAACGCCACCGAGCCGAATAATGCTCAGTGGCGCTGCGCTGGAACTGGAAACTGCAATCCTCCAGTAGCGATTGGTCTGGGCGATCGGAGTTTAGGTTCAAGGCTTTCCGATCTCGTCCTCGATGTCTTTGATCAACTGGCGGATTTCGGCAGTATTCATGCCGTCGAGCGCGGCGCGCTTGTAGCGCTCGACGATTGTCAATTCGGGCTCTGAAAAAGGCCCAGCCCGATCTTCCATCGCTATCTCCCTTTAATGGGAGGCGGGAGCATTGCGGCTCTCAGTCACCGATAAATGCCACGGACCGAGCGGTGATGGCAGACGTTAGCGCGCCCGATGCATTGTCTCCACGAAATTGGATTCGGAAAAAGCAAATTCAGCCAGCGAGGTCGGAAACGTCCAACAGTCGTCCCAAACCAGTTCCCCGCACTCGCATTGGTAGATGTGGACGTAACTAGAGGTTTTGAGGCTCCAGAGGCGTTCAACGAACCGGGTGGGCCGATTGCACTTGGGGCATCGAATCGGCGCGTTCGTCTGACCTTGCCGCATGGCACGTACTCAGCCAATAAGCATACGTGGGGCGAGCAAAAGCGTTCCTAAAGCTTCTGATTTTCAGGCTAACCCGAGCGGCTCCGCCGTCCGGCCGTTGCGGGTCAAAATCGGTGATTCAGGCGAGTGGATTGCGTTTCCGCTCTACACCCGGCAGCTGACGTCTAAACGAGCATCTCACCGGGCAGCGATGGGCCATGTGTGGACGGCTCCGGGTTGGCAAGGAGAATCTTCACTTGCGGCGTTGGTCGAAGCAGCCATGTGTTCGGCCTTTTTGCGCGGTACTCATGA